>JAAXGI010000061.1 GCA_012267505.1 Gemmatimonadota bacterium | reverse complement strand
GTTGCAGGCGGCCCGGGACGCGGGCTTCAACATGGCGTCCGAACCCAGGACGGGGTCGCTTCTGGCCACTCTCGCGGCCTCTAAGCCGGGAGGGCGGCTGCTGGAGCTGGGTACCGGCACCGGCGTCGGAACCGCCTGGCTTCTGTCGGGAATGGGTCCTACGGCCACGCTGGACTCGGTGGACAACGACGCGGCCGTGCTTGGCCTCGCACGCAGGCACCTGGGCCGCGATCGTAGGGCGAGGTTCCACCTGACGGACGCGGCCGGATTCCTGGGTCGGTGCGAGCCGCTGACGTATGACCTTATCTATGCGGACACCTGGGCGGGGAAGTTCACGCACCTGGATCTGGCCCTCTCGCTCTTGACCCCCGGAGGGATCTACGTGGTCGACGACCTTCTGCCGCAGGCGTCATGGCCGGCGGGCCACGCCGAGCGGGTGCCGCCCTTGGTCGCCGATCTCGAGAGTCGCCGGGACTTTGTCATGACCAAGCTCTCGTGGGCCTCGGGGCTCATCGTCATGGTTCGGACTTCCTAGGCGTCCCGCGGAAGCGGGGAAGGATCCGCCTGCCGATCGAGGGGACCGGAACGAATCGGTCGCAAATTACTGGTCCCGTTGCAGCTAGAGATCGTATACCCACCGTGACTCCCTTCGCATGCGGGGCACGGTTCCACTGCGGAAGGCGTCCGCGGACAGGCACGCCCGACGCACCGAGGGGTCGGACCGTCCGTGGCCGCCGACGGTGTTCCGCTTCGACACGGTCGCATCCTGCCGGCCTCCCGTGCGCGGCCCGGACGGGGGCGATGGAGTGGCCCGGTCGCCGACGAGCCGCCCGGCCAGCGGGCGAGCGCCGTGTCCGGATCGGGCGGCTCGTCGATCAAGGTGTAACAGCGGGACTCCCAGCCGGACGTCGGGAGGCCGGTGAACACCGTCGGGTTGAGCGGACAGCCCACGCTCTCGGCCCAGCGCTGGAAGTCGCCCCGCAGGGGGAACGCCGGCTTCTTCCAGCCGATCGCCATCCCGAGCTCGGCCATCACGCCCCCGTCCGACGGACAGCCGTTTACTACGGCGAGCAGACCGTCCGCATCGGGCACGCCGTGGCGATAGCCCCGGCCGATGCGGTATGTCCGGCTCGGGCTCGACCGGTCGAACCGTTTGTTGCTCTCGAAGCACCCGGTACAGGGAGAACTCGCCCTTCCCGCCGGCCACGCCCTAACGCCCCTCGGGACCCGCATTGCGGCGCCCGCAACGGCGCTGTCCGCCGGCGGGACCGACTCCGGGGGGGCGATGAGGTCCATTGTCCCGAGCCGGCTCCCTGCGTGGCGCCGGCTTCTGGCTCTCCCTACCTTGGCGTCGGCAGCCGTCCGCCCCGCCCGGACCGAGGCGTCAAGAGATGGAAAGCCTCCGAGGCAAGCTTCTGATATCCGCTGGCGGAGTCTACGATCCGAACTTCCGCCACACCGTGGTCCTGATCGGCGAGCATGGCGCCGAGGGTGCGCTCGGCGTCGTCCTGAACCGCGTACTCGACGCGACGGTGAAGGATGCAGTCCCCGCGCTGAGCCACCTGGTTCCGCCTGGAGAGCCGCTCTTCGGCGGCGGACCGGTGCAGCCGAACAGCCCCGTCCTGATCGCCGAGCTCGCCCGCCCCGATCTGGCGGATGTGCACGTGTTCGGGTCGGTGGGCTTTCTCGTGGGTGCGGTCTCATCGGAGATCGAACCGAGCATTCTCAGGGCGAAGGTTTTTGCGGGCTATTCGGGGTGGGGGCCGGGCCAGCTCGAGTCGGAGATGGACGCGGGGAGCTGGATCGTGGAATCCGCACGTGAGGACGACGTCTTCACCGGGGACCCGGGCCACCTGTGGAGGCGGGTGCTCGAGCGCAAGGGGCCGAAGTACCGGCACCTCTCGCGGATGCCCTACGACCCGTCAGTAAACTGAGCGCTGCCCCCAGCCTACTTCCGGGAGCGCGAAGACGGCGGTGACCTTACCCGCAGCCGGAGTGCCCGCCGCCGCTCCGAGGACGGGGCGGTCGGTTGGCATGCCCGTCAGGGATCGAGGCTGAACGGCGGATAGCGGTCCGTGACGAGGAGGAACATGTACGCGTTCACCCGCAGGGCCCACCGGCAGACTCCTACCAGAAAGCCGAAGATCCCCCGCGGGTAGCGTCCCGAGAAGAGGATCGCGAACCATGCAAGCGCGACCAGAACCACGGCGACCACCCCGAGGAGCGTCAGTACGACATAGTGTGGGATCGCCAGAAACCACTTGACGAGCGGGAGCCAGCGGCTGAGGTCGCGGCCGGCATCCGGGTAGTCGATCTCCAGGCGGACAGCCTGTGCCTCGTCCAGAGAGGGGTATTCGTCACGGAGCAGGGCCGCGTAGGCGGTGACTCGGGTGAGGAAGCGACACAGCTCGAGGTTCCAGTCGAACCACCAGCGGGGATACTTGCCCCGGAAGAGGATCGCGAGCAGGAGCGGCACCACGACGAAGCCGCTCGTCGAGAGCGTGAATGCGGTGATCTCCAGCCAGGGGTCGACGTCGTCCGCCCAGTCGGCGGCACTGCTGGTCAGGAGCGCCGAGATCACGGCGGCCGGAATCAGCAGCACCAGCCGGAACGCGGTCGTGACCCGGCTCAGGCCTTCTTCCGGATAGTCGATTTCCAGTCGGGCCGGGTAGGCAGGGGCCATCGGATGCTGTTCTGTCATCGAGCCGTCTTCCTCCCGGATCCGGTCTCAGGCGCCGGCCGATTCGGTGTGGCCTCCAGTGTGCGGCCGGTCATCTCCCGGGGCCAGCTGGGGCCCTCGCCCCGGCGTGGCGGCAGCCGGCTGCGGTGGCGGTCAGGCCGCCCCACCCCGCTAGGGTGACCGGGCCGCACGCGGCGGGCGGACGCGGCGGAGTACCCGGCGCGGACCCGGCCGGTCCCGTCGACGTCGCCGTTCTGGGCGGCGGCCCCGCCGGTGCGTCCGCTGCACGGCTCCTATCGGCGTGGGGGCGCTCCGTGGTCCTCCTCACCCGTCCCGCGACCACGCCGCCGCTCGCCGAGTCTCTCCCCCCGAGCATTGACAGGCTCTTCGACCTCTTCGGGGTCCGGATCTCGGTGGAGGCCGCAGGCTTCGTCCGCACGACGGGCAACACGGTCTGGTGGGACGGTTCGGGGGCCCGGCACGAGGGCTTCGGCGACGGCGCGAGAGGTTATCAGGTGGTCCAGCGCGACCTCGAGGGCGTCCTCCTGGGACTGGCGCGGGAGGCGGGTGCGCATGTCGTGGAAGGCTCCGACGTCCGCCGGGTCGAGGATCGGGAGCGGCCGGCCGCCGGGTCCGGCCGGCCGGCCACTGTCTTCTACGGCCTGAGCGGGGCCTCCCGCTCCCTGGAGGCCCGGTGGGTCCTCGACTGCACGGGCCGCACCGGCGTGATCGCCAAGCGCGGGCTGAGGCGGCGGGAGCGGGGCCCGTCGACGCTGGCGCTCGTCGGCGTCTGGGAGCGGACGGGCGGATGGGGACTCGATGACGAGACGCACACGCTGGTCGAGAGCTACGAGGACGGCTGGGCGTGGTCAGTCCCCATCTCGAGCAGCGTCCGCTACTTCACGGCCATGGTGGACCCGAGGCTCACGGCGCTGGAGCGGGGCGGTCCGATCGGCGGGACGTACGCGGCCGAGCTGGCCAAGACGACGCATATCTCCCGCCTCCTCGGGGGAGCCATTCGCACACGTGCGCCGTGGGCGTGCACCGCGACCCCCTACGACGCGACGCGCTACGCCGGCCCCGGTTTCCTGCTCGTAGGCGACGCGGGCTCCTTCATCGATCCGCTCTCCTCGTTCGGGGTGAAGAAGGCGCTGGCGTCCGCCTGGCTCGCGGCCGTGGCTGTGCATACCTGCCTCGCCGCCGCGGAGATGACCGGACCGTCGCTGGCGCTCTTCGAGCGTCGGGAGCGGGCCATCTACGACGCCTACCGGCGGCTCTCGGCCGGGTTCTCCCGGGAGGCGGGGCAGAGGTACGGACACGGCTTCTGGAGCCGCCGGGCCCGCCAGGTCGACGAGCTCGACCGGAGCGGCTTCACTGGAGAACCGGACGCGGCCGAGCTCCGCGACAATCCCGCCGTCCTCGCTGCTTTCGCCTCGCTCAAGGCAAGCCCCGGCATCCGGTTCCGGGCGGCAGCAACGCCCGGATTCATCGAGGAGCCGACCGTCGAGGGGAACCGGGTCGTCCTGGAGAGGCGGCTCATTGTGCCGGGGTGGGAAGCCGGGGTGCGCCACCTCCGGGGCGTCGACCTCCCGGCGTTGGTCGAGATGGCGCCCGGCTTCGGTCAGGTCCCCGATCTCTTCGAGGCTTTCGCCGCCCGCCATGAGGAAGTCACGCTCCCCGACTTCCTGGGCGCGCTCTCGGTGCTGATCGCCAAAGGCGTGCTGGAGAACCGCTTCGGGGCATGAGTCGCGGCCGTGGGTCCGGCCCCTCACTTGTCGGCGCGTCCGGCCGTTCCTATTTCTTTCCTGACATCCGACTCGCTGATGTTGGCCGGCAATCCCCCCGCCGACACGTGCTCCCCGAGCCGATCATGCGCCTAGCCACGATCGCAGCCCTCGCGCTTTTCGCGCCGTCCCTGGCGCACGCCCAGGAGGAACCCGCCGGGCTGCCCGAGGGCGGCATCCCGGTCGAGAGCCAGCTCGTCCGCGAGCGGTGTGCCGGCTGCCACCTGACGGACGGCACGGGCCGCATGTCGCGCATCTCCTACATGCGGAAAACGCCCGAGGGCTGGCAGACGACGATCCGCCGGATGGTCATGCTCAACGGGGTCGAGCTCGAGCCGGCGACGGCCCGCGATATGGTCCGTTACCTCTCGAACAACCACGGCATCGCCCCCGAGGAGGTCCGGCCCGGCCTCTTCGAGGTCGAGCGGCGCCTGATCGACTACGACTACACGGCCGACGACGACACCGAGGCCACCTGCATCGCGTGCCACTCGATGGGACGCGTGATCACGCAGCGCCGCACCGGGGAGGAGTGGGAGCTCCTGATGGCCACCCACCGGGGTCTCTATCCCCTCTCGGACTTCCAGGCGCTCACCCGCGGGGGACGGAGCGAGGACGGGTATGCGATGGACCGCGCAGTCGACCACCTCTCCGAGGTCTTTCCGCTCGAAACGCCCGAGTGGTCGGCATGGTCGGCGACGATGCGGACCCCGCGGCTCTCGGGAAGGTGGGCGCTCGCCGGACACCTCCCCGGGGAGGGGCCGATCTACGGCCGGGTCGACATCGCTCCCGGCGCCGGCCCGGACGGGGTCGAGACGCGAACGACCTACACGGTGGCGCGCTCGGGCCGCGAGGTGACGAGGACGGGAAGCGCGATCATCTATACGGGCTTCCAGTGGCGAGGCCGGTCCTTCGAGGGACCGGGCGAAGAGGGAGAGCTCCGGGAGGTCATGCTCATCGAGCGCGACTGGCAGGAGATGTCCGGGCGCTGGTTTACCGGAGCGTACGACGAGTTCGGGCCGGACGTCGCGCTGAGCCGGGTGACGGGCGGACCGCTCGTGAGCGGCATCCACCCGAAGGCTGTGAAGGCCGGCGAGTCGACCGTGGTCACGCTCTACGGCGCCGCGCTTCCTGACGGGCTCTCCGCGGCTGACCTGGACTTCGGGCCCGGCGTGGCGGTCTCGGCCATCACCTCGTCGTCCGGTGAGCGTGCGACTCTCCGGCTCGATGTTGCCGCCGGCGCGCCCGAGGGAAGCCGCGATCTCTTCCTCGCGGGGCTATCCCTCCGGGGCGCGCTCACCGTCTTCGACGAGGTCGACCGTATCGAGGTCACCCCTCAGGCCGGGATGGCCCGCATCGGAGGCGCGGCCTTTCCGAAGGGGTACCAGCAGTTCGAGGCGACCGCCTACAGCGACGGCCCCGACGGCGAGGCCAACACGGCCGATGATCTCGGGCTGGGAGTGGTGGCCGCCGAGTGGTCGACGGAGGAGTACGCGGCCACGCTGGACGACTCCGACATCTCTTTCGTCGGAACGCTCGACCAGAACGGGCGCTTCACGCCGGCCCTCGACGGGCCCAACCCGGAGCGGGTGGGGAGCCGCAACAATGTGGGCGATGTGTGGGTGGTGGCGCGCTACACGCCGCCCGGCTCGACCGAGAGCCTCCAGGCCCGCGCCCATCTCGTCGTAACGGTCCCGCTCTACCTCCGGTGGGAGCCGTGGAGGGTGACCGGCGGATGAGCCGGGCCGTGGCGGGGACGGGCCCGACGGCCGGACCGGCTGCGGGCGGCGCGAAGCTCGCGCTCCGCGAGTTCCACCACTTCGAGGCCGCCGGCGGGCACTTCCTCTACCTGGTGCCGAGCGCGGGCGTCTTCCGGCTCGACGAGCCGAGCTACGCCGTGCTCGAAGCGCTCGAGGAGGCGAGGCGGACACCGGCCGAGCTCCGCGCGGTCCTCTCCTCCCGGTTCGGGGCCGACCAGGTCGACGGGGCGGTCGCCGAGCTCTCGCAGGTCCAGGCGGTCCGCCCGGTGGACCGCCGGGAGGAGCGCATGCTACCGATCCTCCCCCCGCAGGACTTCCCGCTCACGACGATGGTCCTGAACGTCACGAGCAAGTGCAACTTGGCGTGCACCTACTGCTACGAGTACGGGGAGGACCGGATCGTTCCGGAGAGCGGGAAGCCCCGCTTCATGAGCGAGGAGGTGGCCCGGGAGAGCGTCGAGTTCATGCTCCAGGAGTCGGGCGACAACAAGGTTGCGCACCTCACCTTCTTCGGCGGGGAGACGCTCCTCAATTTCAGGGTGCTGAAGAAGACGTTGGCCTACGCGCGGACACGTGGCCGCGAGATGGGCAAGGAGGTCGAGTTCTCGCTCACGACCAACGCGACCCTCCTCCGCCCCGAGATCATCGAATGGCTCGCGGAGAATCGCGTCGGGGTGACCATCTCGATCGACGGACCCCAGGATTCCCAGGACAAGTTCCGGGTCTTCCGGAACGGGAAGGGGAGCTACGAGGTCATCCTGCCCAAGATCCGGGAGCTCCTCCGCCGGCACAGGTCGCGCCCCATCGCGGCCCGGGTGACGCTGACGCGCCAGAACCTGGACGTCATGAAGATCTTCCGGCACCTGACCGAGGAAATCGGCTTCTGGGAGGTCGGGTTCGCCCCGGTCACGACCGCCTCGATGCGGGACTACGCGATCGAGGACGAGGGCTGCGACCGCATGCTCGCGCAGTTCGACGAGCTCGCGGCGGAGTGGCTCGCGCACGCCGTCGAGCACAGGCACCACGGCTTCTCGAATGTGAAGGACACGCTCGAGGAGATCCACAAGGGCGTGAGCAAGGCGTACGGGTGCGGCGCCGGGCTGGGGCTGATGGGGGTGGCCACCGATGGGGAGGTCGCGCTCTGCCACCGGTTCGCCGGTTCGGAGGAGCACGGCATCGGAACGGTGCAGGGCGGGATCGACCGCGATCGCCAGTTCGGATTCCTGAAGAAGCACCACATCGCCAACAAGACCGACTGCCATACCTGCTGGGCGCGGCCGATCTGCTCGGGCGGATGCTACCACGAGGCGCACACGCGCTACGGGACGACCGCCGCGCCGAACCTGCACTTCTGCGAGTGGATCCGCGGCTGGACGGATACCTGCCTGAAGATCTACGGGGAGCTCGCGGTGAGGAACCCGGAGTTCCTGAAGCTCTTCGACGGCGAGGGAAGAGTCGCGGCGTAGCGCGAGATTCGCCGTGAAACGCTGAGACCGAGGAGGCGCTTTGAAGCATCTGGAGCCCATCAACCGGAAGGCCGGCCGCATCGAAGCCCACACGGAGGGCGGAGGCCACCGAGCTGGCGGCTACGGCGAGGCCGACGCAACGGTCGGCGTTCCGACCGACCCGGAGGGGGAGCACGACGTCGTCGCGCTCCAGAGCGGCGAGGCGGGGGCGCACATCCCGCTCGGCTGCTCGCTCGTCTTCTTCCCCGGCTGGGAAGTCGACTCGACCGGCGGCACGGCCGGCCTATGCCAGCCCGTCGAGCGCGACCTCTTCGACTGTCACCTCGCATGCTTCTGGCCGGCGCACGTTCCCGACCAGCTCAACTACTCTCCGGACTGGACGGCGAAGTGCGCGGCGGCCCAGAACGATTGGCGCAACATCGACTTGATCTTCCCGTGACGAGCCCCGTGGCCTCCCCAGGGAGCCTGCCCGCCGCCCTCGTGCTCGCGCTGGGTGTGGTCGTGCACGCGAACGGCGCACACGCCCAGGCGCACGGGTCGGGCGGTGACGGCACGATCTATATCAGTGCCTACGACGGCACGATCCGGATCATCGACGAGGCGACGCTCGAGGAGGTCGACCGGATCGAGACCGCGGCCCAGATTCCCGACGACATCCAGCTCTCATCCGATGGCACGCTTCTCTACGTCGAGGACGCGGAGGGCGATCGGTTCGAGGTTGTGGACATCGCGCGCCGCAGCTCGGTCGGCACCCATTCGCTCAGCCGCGGGCCGTCGACGGTCCGCATCAACGGCTTCACGCCGAGCCCCGACGACACCTACGCGATCATGTTTGTCCGGGAGTACATAAAGCTCTCCGACCGCTACGAGATCGGCGACCCGGTGATGCTCAAGTACGATCTGGTCAACGGCGCGGTCGCCGACACGCTCGACTTCCCCGACGGCGAGGTGCAGAGCGCCTCGATCATCTTCGCCCCGGACGGGGAGCACGTGTACTACGACGCCGGTGACCTCATCGTCCTTGAGACCGGGAACTTCACCGAGGTCGACCGGTGGGAGATCACCGACGCGTGGGAGCCGGGTCTCGGGAGACTCTCCTTCGGCTTCCCGGACAACCCCTACGACGAGGAAGGGATCTACACGGGGCTCTTCCGCACGACCGACCCCGTTCAGAACCGGGAGCTCATGGGGATCGCCCGGGTCGACCTGGAAGCCAGGGAGGTCGACTTCTACACGCTCGGCCCGTCGGAGAGCGTCGAGTTCCGGATGGCCCCGGGCGGGACGAAGGCCTACGGGCTCGCGGAGCAGATCGGCCGCTACGAGTTCCTCACCTTCGACCTCGTGAACCGCCGGCTCGAGCGGCGCACCCAGTTCCCCGGACGGCCGCGGATGTCGCTGGGAGTGAGCACGAACGGGGAGCTCCTGTACATCTACACGGCTGGCAACACCATCGACGTCTACGACTCCGGGACCTACGAGCACCTCCGCCAGGTCCAGCTGGACGCCGACATGAACTCCTTCCTCCTCGTCCCGCAGGGGTCGCCAGCGGCAGACCGTTGACGGGGACCGACCCCGCCCGAAAAAGGCCGAATCTCCGAAGGGCGGCCCGGTACCTCCTCCCGTACCGTCGGCAGCTCGCCGCAGTGCTCCTCATCAGCCTGACCGGCACCGCGCTCTCCCTCTACCTCCCGCTCCTCTCCCGCGACCTCGTCGACGACGCGCTCCTCGGCCAGGACATGGCCGCGCTCGTGCGGACCGTCTCCCTCTTCCTCGCGATCCCGCTCGCCTCCTTTGCCCTGAACGTGGTCAGTGGGATGGTCTACACGAAGCTCTCCGCCGACGTCCTCTTCGACATGCGCGTCGACGTCTACGCCCACCTTCAGCGGCTCTCCCCCCGCTTCTTCGCATCGAGGCCGCTCGGGGACATCGTCTCGCGGCTGAACAGCGACATCGCAGAGATCCAGCGGATCCTGGCCGAGAGCGCGCTCGCGTGGGTCACGAGCACGGTGTACCTGGCCGGCACCGTCGGGATGCTCGTCTACCTGGACTGGCGGCTCTTCTCGGTGAGCATCGTGCTCCTCCCCCCGAGCGTCTGGGCGCTGGTCGTCTACAGGAGGAAGCTGGAGACGAGCGTCCGCATCGTGCGTGAACAGAGCGCCGACATCGGGGCCTTCCTGATCGAGACGATCCGGGCCACGAGGCTCGTCGTCTCCTCGAACGCCCAGACCCGCGAGCTCGCCCGCTTCCGGGGCAAGAACGACGACTTCGTGCGTGCGTTGCTGTCGATGCGGTGGCTCACCTACCTCGCGGGCGGGCTGCCAGGGCTGATCCTCGTGGTGAGCACGGGCGTCGTGTTTCTCTACGGCGGGAGCCGGGTGATCGACGAGGCGATCACCCTCGGCACCTTCGTGGCCTTCATGGCCTACCAGATGCGGGTCCTGCAGCCAGTCCGCGGGCTCATGGGGCTATATGCCAACCTCGCGACGGCCGAGGTGTCGCTCCGGCGCGTCGACGAGATCGTCGATACCGAGCCCGAGGTGGTGGAGGCACCAGACGCGATCGCCCTTGAGCGCGTGGAGGGCGCCGTCGCGCTCGACTCCGTCTCGCTCTCCTTCGGCCGGGGTGGCGCCGTGCTCACGGAGGTGGGCCTCGCAGTGGCGCCCGGCGCGACCGTGGCGATCGTCGGGCCGAGCGGGAGCGGGAAGTCAACTGTCGTCGACCTCCTGGTCCGGCAGCTCGATCCCGACGGGGGGCGGATCCTCCTGGACGGGGTGGACATCCGCGCGTTGACGCTGGCGAGCCTCCGGACGCACATCGTCCCGGTCGACCAGGAGCCCTACATCTTCAACGCCTCCCTGGAGGAGAACATCCGCTATGCGCGGCCCGGCGCTTCCGACGGGGAGGTGAGGGCGGCGGCCCGCGCGGCGGGCCTCGAGGAGTTCCTCGCATCGCTCCCCGAGGGAGGCGCCACCCCCGCCGGCGAGCAGGGGATGACACTCTCGGCCGGGGAGCGCCAGCGCGTCGCGATCGCGCGTGCCTTTCTCGCCGATCCCGCCGTGCTGGTGCTTGACGAGGCCACCGCTAACCTGGACCCGGCCTCCGAGGAGCGCGTGATCGAGGGCTATGAGGCCGTCATGGCCGGACGCACGACGATCCTTGTCACGCACCGCTTCGACCTGGCGAGCAGGGCGGACCGGATCGTCGTGCTCGAAAACGGCCGGGTGGTCGAGGAGGGCCGGCCGTGGGAGCTGACCCGGAGCGGGGGCGCCTTCCACGGGCTCTTTCGCGGACCGATCGCCGGGAGGGACGCGTGAGCGGGTTCCGCTCGTTCACCCTGGAGGAGCCGCCGTTTGCGGGCCGGACAGGCGGCGGGGTCCGGGTTGCCGTCGTCGACAGCGGTGTGCACGGCGGGCACCCTCACGTCGGAGGAGTGGCCGGCGGGATCCACATCGCTCCGGACGGGGCCGAAAAGCGCGACTTCACGGACCGGATCGGGCACGGAACGGCGGTTGCCGCCGCGATCAGGGAAAAGGCTCCCGACGCCGAGATATGGGCTGTGCGCGTCTTCGGCACCCGGCTCTCGACCACGGCGTTCGCGCTCGTTCGGGCGATCGAGTGGGCGGCGGGGCGGGGCGTCGACCTCATCAACCTCAGCCTCGGCACGCAGCGGCCCAAGCACCGGGGCGCGATGGCGGCGGTGGTGGCAAAAGCGGTCGGGAGGGGGTCGCTCGTCGTCTCTCCCGCCGTCCACGACGGGAGGGTGTGGCTGCCCGGGTGCCTTCCCGGCACCGCCGGAGTGGAGCTGGACCGGGAGTGCGCGCGAGAGGAGCTGCGGGTCAGCGGTACGGGTGGGGGCGGGGCCGGCGGGGAAGGCCCCGCGGCACCCGCTCTCCGCTTCCGCGCCTCGGGGTACCCGCGCCCGATCCCGGGGGTGAGCCCGGAGCTGAACCTTCACGGCGTGAGCTTCGCGGCGGCGAACGTGACCGGCTTTCTCGCGCGGGGGCTCGAGGACGGCGCGGGGGCTCCGTCGCTTTTGGCGAGTCTGGGAGGCTGATCGTCCGTGTCCTCGGGAGCGGACGGGGGAGCGCCCCGGCGGGCGGATCGTTGCGACGGCCCGCGGCCTGGCCGCGGGCCACGGGGCCCGGCACACTCCGTCGCGGGGCCTTCGGGCGAGGCTCTTCGCACCACCCGGACGCTATTTCGGGATCCTTCCGTGGCTCCTATCTTTAGTCGTCTAGCTAGGAGCCGGGCCCGGGGCTCGCTCACGGAGAAGCACGCAATGGGCGCCAGGAAGCGGGGGATCGTGGGAGGACGTTGCCGTGCGGGGAGGAGATCGGTACTCCCGTTCGTGATCGTGGCCGGCGGGCTTGGCCTGGGCTTGGCGGCTTGCCTCCGGTCGACGCCCGCCGGGCCGCCGCCGCGTGCCGCCGCGCCTGCGGCCTCTTCCGATGCACTCGGCGCCAGGGCAGCCCTCGATCAGTACTGCGTCGCCTGCCACAACCAGGCGGCCCTAGACGCCGGGACAGCGCCCGGGGGCCTTGCGCTCGATATGCTGGACGTCGGGACACCAGCCACGAATCCAGAGGCGTGGGAGCGGGTGATCCGGAAGGTTCGGACAGGCATGATGCCCCCGGCCGGGATGCCACGCCCGGATCCCGAGACCTACGCTACCCTCGTACGCTGGCTCGAGCGGGGGATCGACGAGACCGCGGAGATCGATCCGGGAAGCATCGCTCCCGTGCACCGCATGAACCGGGCGGAGTACGGCAACGCGATCCGGGATCTCCTCGCGGTTGAGGTGGACGTAAGGGATCTCCTGCCGGGCGACGAGGTGACGGACGGGAGCTTCGACAACCTTGCGGCGAGCCTCTCCCTCACGACAGCGCATGTGGAGCGCTACATGTCAGTGGCCCGCATGGTCACGCGCCTGGCGGTGGGCCTGCCTCCCCGGGGCCCCGAGGGGCGGACGGTCGAGGTCGACAGGTACATGGAGCAGGACAGCCGGATGGGCGAGGACCTGCCGCTCGGCTCCCGAGGCGGTCTCGCCGTCGTCCACTACTTCCCCGTCGACGGCGAGTACGCGCTCGGCGTCGACTTCTGGCGCCAGTACGTGGACTACATCATCGGGCTAGGGTGGCCGCAGACCCTCGAGTTCCGGATCGATGGCGAGCTCGTGGGACGTGCCACGATCGGAGGCCCCCCCGGCCATCCTGCGCCCACGGGTGGTTTCGCCGGGAGAGCCACCGGCTTCGGCGATCCCGAGTGGGAAGCCTACATGCACGACGCCGTCGAGGATGTGGGAGCGCGCTTCCATGTGGAGGCGGGATCCCACGTTGTCAGCGTCTCGTTCGTCCGGGAGCAGTGGGCGCCGGAGAGCCTGCCGCAGATGCCGTTCAGGGGACGGGGAATCAACAACGACGAGCGCTACATGGGCTACCAGCTCCTGCGGTCCGTCGACATCACGGGCCCCTACGAGGTCACGGCCAGCGGAGAGGAGCTGGACACGCCCAGCCGCCGGGAGATCTTCGTCTGCCACCCGGAGCGCGGCGCGGAGGAGGAGTTGTGCGCGGCCGAGATCCTCTCCCGGATGGCCCGTCGCGGCTATCGCCGCCCCGCAACCGGGGACGAGGTTCAGACGCTGCTCGAGTTCTTCCATATGGGTCGCCGGGAGGGCGGGAGCTTCGACGACGGGATCCAATATGCGCTTGAGCGGCTCCTGGTCAGTCCCGCCTTCCTCCTGCGCGTCTACGAGCACCCGGCGGGGACAGAGCCGGGCGAGTCCTATCGACTGAGCGATCTCGAACTCGCCTCACGCCTGTCGTTCTTCCTCTGGAGTAGCATCCCCGACGAGCGCCTTCTCGACCTGGCCGAGCGGGGACAGCTTACCGAGCCCGTGACCCTGGAGCGGGAAGTCCGGCGAATGCTTGCGGACCCGCGCGCGGTCGAGACGCTCACCACCGATTTCGCGGCGCAGTGGCTGGAGCTCCGCCGCCTCGACGAGGTCGTGGTCGAGGACCGTCGGTATCCGCACTTCGACCAGAATCTGGTGGAGGCGTTCCGGGAGGAAACGGAGCTGTTCATCGCCGGCACGATCCGCGACGACAGGAGTGTGCTGGAGCTGATCGGGGCGGACTACACCCACGTCAACGAGCGCCTGGCGCGGCACTACGGGATTCCCGGCGTCTCCGGATCCAAGTTCCGGCGGGTCGACCTGCCGGACCCGGAGCAGCGCGGAGGGCTCCTCGGCCACGGATCGATACTCTCGATCACCTCCTATCCCGACCGCACGTCGCCGGTGATCCGCGGCAAGTACCTGTTGACCAACTTCCTAGGGTCGCCTCCCCCCCCGCCCCCCGACAACTTGGTCACCGACCTGGCCGAGGCGGGAGAGTCTGTGCCTCCGTCGATACGCGAGCGTCTGGCGCAGCACCGGGAGAATCCGGCGTGCTACAGCTGTCACGCCACAATCGATCCTCCGGGCTTCGCGCTGGAGAACTTTGACGCTCTCGGGGGGTGGCGCGTCCGCGACGAGTCCGGCAATCCGATCGATGTCGGAGGCACGATGCCGAACGGCACGGAGGTTCGGGGGCTGGCAGACCTCCGGTCG
Source organism: Gemmatimonadota bacterium (assembly GCA_012267505.1). GTDB lineage: Bacteria > Gemmatimonadota > Gemmatimonadetes > Longimicrobiales > Gaopeijiaceae > JAAXGI01. The sequence continues at coordinate 49,820 of JAAXGI010000061.1, read as the reverse complement.
TACCTGCTGGACAACACCGAGTCGTTCGTGGGCGTCGTGACGGAAAAGCTCATGGTCTACGCGCTCGGCCGTACCCTGGAATACTACGACGCGCCGGCAGTGCGCCGGATCGTCCGCGACGCGGCGGCCGACGACTACACTTGGTCTTCGATTGTCCTCGGGGTCGTCGAGACTCCCGCGTTCCTCATGCGGGCGGCCGGCGAGGAGGTCGCAGCAAACTGAGACCGGCGGCGCAGCAAGCCGGACGCGAGGAAGAGCAAGAGGCGGCTGCGGCCGCAATAAGGATAGGTGGGCAGAGGGACGCCCGTGGTTCCTAGTTCCGAAAGGAGAAGCCGATGAGGATCCTCACCGGGAAGGCGATGTCGCGACGAACACTGCTGCGCGGTCTTGGCGCCACGGTGGCGCTCCCGTTCCTGGACGCGATGGCCCCCCTTTCGGCTGCGGGGAGGAGCCGCCTCCAGCGGCCGCACCGGTTCCAGGCCTTCTATGTCCCCAACGGGATGGCGATGCAGTACTGGACCCCGTCGGGACAGGCGGGCAACTTCCACGCCGAGGAGTCCTTCGAGGAGCCTCTTCGGCTCATGCCCATTCTGGAACCGCTGGCGCCGTTCCGGGATCGGGTCACCCAGTTCTCCGGCCTCCACGCGAGCTGGGTCAACGTGCACGCGGGTGCCTCGGGCTCCTGGCTTACGGGAACGGACCGCGGCGGCGAGACCGAGGTGGATATCTTCGCCGACGTGTCGATGGATCAGCTGCTGGCCAGGGAGCTGGGTCAGGAGACGCAGCTGGCCTCGCTCCAGGTATCGCTGGACGCGCCGGCCCTCGCCGGATCCTGCAGCATCGGCCAGAGCTGCGTGTACACCCACACGATCTCCTGGGTCAGCCCGACGCAGGCGCTCCCGATGGAGTACAACCCGCGCTCCCTCTTCGAGCGCCTCTTCGGAGATGCCGGCTCCACAGAGCGTGCGGCGAGGGAAGCCCGGCTGCGCCAGCAGAAGAGCATCCTGGATTCCGTGCTCGACGACCTGGCGGCGCTCAACAAGGCGGTGGGGCCGCAGGACAACATCAGGATCGAGCAGTTTGCCTCATCGATCCGTGACGTGGAGCGGCGGATCCAGAGGGCCGAGGAACAGATCGACATGGAGTTGCCGGTCATGGATCAGCCGCAGGGCGCGCCCGCCGACTTCGAGGAGCACGCGAGGCTCATGATGGACCTCCAGCTCCTCGCGCTGCAGACGGACCTGACGCGCGTCATCACCTTCATGGTGGGCAAGGAGCTGAGCGGCCGTCAGTACCCGCAGACCGGGGTGTCGGAGGCGCACCATCCGCTCTCGCACCACAACAACACGCCGGAACTCGTCGAGAAGATGTCCAGGATCAACCTGTACCACGTGCAGCTGTTCGCCGAGTACCTGGAGAAGCTCGATGCGACCCCCGACATCGACGGGACGCTCCTCGACAACATGACGATCATGTACGGATCGGGCATTTCGAACAGCAGCGGCCACGCGGGCGACAATCTGCCGGTGTTGCTCGTCGGCGGCGGAGCCGGACGGCTCCGGGGGGGACGCCATATCACGTACCGTGACCATCCTCCGCTTCCCAACATGCTCGTGGCTCTGATGGACAAGTTCGATGTGCCGGTGGAGAGGATCGGCTCCAGCACGGGCAAGCTGCCGATAGACATACTCTCAGGGGTGTAGGGGCGGATGGGCTCGTCGGCGGAAGCGGCCGAGCGAGAGCACGGGGCCGGGACGCGCGGATGACGAGAGCGGCGGGCGCACGGAGCCTGTTCGTGCTCGGTCTGGCCGCAATCCTCTGCGCGGCGCGCGTGCAGGAACCCGGGATCGCCGGCGCCGCCAAGGCGGCGGACTGGGATCTGGTGCGCGCACTCCTTCGGGAGTCGCCGGACGCGGACGACGTCCTCGGAGACGGCACGACGGCCCTCATATGGGCCAGTTACTGGGAAAATCCCGAAATCGTCGAGCTCCTGATCGCCGCCGACGCCGATGTGAACGCGGCCAGCGACCTCGGCGTCACGGCGCTCTGGCCGGCCGCTGAGCACGGAAGCCTGGCCATCGCCGGGATCCTACTGGACGCCGGCGCGGACCCGGACGCCGCGCTTATGTCGGGGGAGACGCCCGTGATGACCGCGGCCCGCGGGGGGCATGTGGAAGTCGTCGAGCTGCTCCTGGCCAGGGGCGCCGACCCGAACACGCGGGCGACGCGCGAACACACGGCGCTCATGTGGGCCGCGGCAGGGCGCCACCCGGAGGTGGTGGAGGCTCTCCTCGCCGGCGGGGCCGATGTCCACGCCCGGTCGGGCTCCTGGGCCCAGTACTACCAGAAGGGCGGTGGTTCGAGCCCCCATCCCGACGACGAGTTCTGGGTGCAGGAAGGGGGCTTCACGCCCCTCCTCTTCGCCGCGCGGGCGGGAGATCTCGCGTCGGCCAGACTGCTTGTGGCCGCCGGAGCCGATGTGAACGACCGGACAGCGGGAGGGATGAGCGCCACGACGGTGGCCGTCCACGCCGTGGCCCCGCGCGCCGGGCTCGTGCCGGTCCCGGGGGAATTCCAGGGAGGTGGTGCCGTGCTCCCCGCAGGCGCCGCGTTCGCGTCGCCGCATGCGCTGCCGCCGAGCGATGCGGAGGAGCTGGTCGAATTCCTGCTCGAGGAGGGCGCTGACCCGAACGCGGACGAATACGGCCACGCGGCGATTCACGCGGCGATTCTCCGGCGGAGCGAGCGGGCCGTGCGGACCCTCCTCGCGCACGGGGCGGACCCGAATGCAACGCTCCGGTCCGCCATGAACTATCAGCGTGACTCCTACGACTTCTACTTCGACCTCCCGCTGGAGGGAGCCTCCGAGGGGGCGAGGCCGTTCTGGCTGGCGGCCCGCTTCGGGCAGCCGAACGTCATGCGTCTGCTTGCCGATGCCGGTGCCGACCCCCTCTGGTCGCTCTACGTCGAACACTGGGGCGCCGGAAACAGGACGGCAGGCTGGACAACTAGGACGGAGGGCACCACGACCGCGCTGATGGCGGCCCTGGGGATGCCGCGCGTCGTGGGCTTCGCCCAGCCCAACGACCCGGCGGAACGGGAAGCCGATACGCTCGAGGCCGTCAGGATCGCGGTCGAGCTCGGCATCGACGTGAATGCGGCGAACGCCGATGGCGTGACAGCCCTCGACGCGGCGAGGCGCTTCGGCTACCAGTCCGTCACCGATTTCCTGATCGAGAACGGGGCCGTTGGCGGCGAGGAGGCGAGGAGCCGCTGACGCGGCCTTCTCCCGGCCCGGCGTTCCGAGCGGAGCGCGGGTCCGGGCTCGTCTCCATCCCGCCCCGAGGACGGGCCCGCCCGCCGAGACGGTCTTGCCGCAGGCCGGACCGTCTGGCCTACCCGTTCCAGTCCGGCCACGAGATCTGGACCCGGATTCCCTCCGGATCCCGGAGTGACACATTGTCGCTCCCGACGCGGAGGTCGTTGTCGAGCCCGGCCTCCCGGATGGCCGTGGCCACGCGATCGGGCTCGAAGTCCTCCACGCCGATACAGAAGTGATCGATATCGCCGGCGGGCTCGCGTTGCGGCACGCTCAGGAAGGAGAGCCCGTCGGCGAGATCCAGGGCGTAGGGCCGGCCCGGGACCTCCCTCCTCGGAGGCAGGCTGAAGAGCCGTCGGTAGAAGTCGACGGAACGGTCCAGGTCCGAGTTCTGGAGATTGACGTGGTTGATGTTGACCCCCCTGAGCACGCCCTCTTGACCGGCGGTGGCACGATCAGGCCTGCCGGGCCGCCGGCCGCGCACCAACCCGACGGGGACCATCCCGAGAGCGAGGGCCTTGACGAGTTCCCTCCGGCTGATACCACCGCGTTCGTAGTCGTGTAGGAGCGCCTCGATCACGCGAGTCATGGGATCCTCCTCCTTGGGGCTTGGTACCGTGGTTGCACGCGCGGTTCCGTTCACGTCCCGGCCTTCCGGACTCTACGCACTCCCCTCGCGAAAGTTGCCCGGAGGGCTTTTCCAACGGCGCAGAGGGGCGTGTCCCGTGGCCGATGCGTCTCGGGCGCGGAGCCGAGTGCCGGGCCGGCAGTGCCGCCTGCCGCGACCGGGCCGGGCGCGCTACATCCCGGCCTGCTCCCGCACCCACCGGGCCGCGGACTCATGCGTTCCGAACCAGGCCCCTCCTCGCTCCTTGATGTGCGCGATCAGGCCCTCGAGTGCCACGATCCGCGAGCGTGGCCCGATGACGTGGGGGTGGGCGGTCAGAAGAAACATCGTGCCCTCCTCCCAAGCGCGGTCGAACTCATCGATCCAGACCTGCATCACCTCGCGCGGGGAGGCGTATGAGTCGCCGAGCGGGTCGAAGAGCGGTGCGTCGTCGAGCACCCACGAGACGGGGAGCTCGACGAGCCCGGTCGGCACCCCGTATCGCACGAGCTCGTACGGCCGGTCGTCGGCCATGAGAGAGCTCTCGTAGAGGAGCCCCATCTCGAGGACGATGTCCAGGGTGTTGTCGCTCATGTTCCAGGACGGCGCGCGGTAGCCGACCGGGCGTCGGCCGGCAATCCGGGCGATCGTATCGATCGCCTGCGTGAGCAGGCGCCGCTCGGTCCCCGCGTCCAGCGCCGTGTTCGTCTCGTGGATCCATCCGTGCACGCCGATCTCGTGCATCCCCGACGCGTTGATCAGATCGGCCTGTCTCGGGGCGAGCATGAGGCTCCACGCCGGGAAGAAGAACGTTGCAGGGACCTCTTCCCGGTCGAGGAGCGCGACGATGCGCGGCAGACCCACGCGCGCGCCGTACTCGCCCTGGGAGAGGGGACCGACGCTGAAGACGCCTTGGCGGAGTCCCTCGATCGTCTCGTTGTCGACATCGAAGGAGAAAAGCACCGCGACGCGTGCCTCCCCCGGCCAGCCGGCGGGAGTGAGATCGCGTCCAGCGCGCACGCGCTCGACACCGGCGCGTATCTGCTCGGCGGACAGGTCCCAGGGTGGCGTCCCTGCGGATCCGGCTGGATCGGGCGAGCCGGCCAGGTCGTCCTGCGGCGTGCACTGCACGACGGCGACGAGCAGCGGAAGGAGAGCCAGGTGGATCCGGGTCATCATGGGTCGGCTCCGGTTGGTTGGTTGCATCGCCCCGCGTGTGCCAGGCCACGAGCCGGGTGGGGGTCGCCGGTCCGGGGGCAGGCCTGCCCGCGGCCCCATGGCGACAACCCCGACACGTGCCACGGACGACGGCCCGGTGCCGACGCCCCTCCGCCGCGGCTGGTGCACGGGTGTCGGGTGCGGTTCATCGCGGGGCGCATCTCGGACTCCTCCCCTCCGCCGCACCTACAGGAATCGCGCCATGCAGACGAGGTCGTCCGTCTGTCCGTCGAGAATGCGGGCGCGGCGCTTGATCCCCTCCTCTCGAACCCCGCCTTCCATATAGACGTGGAGCGCGTGGGTGTTCGAGGCAAACACCTCGAGCTCGACGCGGCTGACACCGAGATCCGCGGCGGCCTCGACGGCCCGATCGGGGAGCGCCGGACCGAGGCCGAAGCCCCGATGACCGGACAGGATGCCGATCCCGACCACGGCGACGTGGCGCGATCCCTCGTTCGGGCAGCGCCGGATGTCGCACCACCCGACTATGGCACTCCCGTCGAGTGCTACGCATTGCACACCGCCCCTGTCCGCGAGTGACGTCCTGAAGTCGCGGACATCTTCGAGCAACACCCTTGAACGTTGAGGAAGTGGCGTCGCTCGCCCAACACCGTGTCGAGCGCGGACCCAAGCCCCGGGAGGTGCTTTTCCGAGGTCGGTTCAATGGTGTACAGCATCATTCCTCGCGAATCGGGTGTCTCCGGAACGTGGCGGCTTGGCCCGAACGGCATCCTCCAAAGGTCTGGGGTGCCCGGCGCGCCCGCCACTCCGTCGGGGCGAGCAGTGGATGCGCTTGCAGATGGCTCCGGCTCGCCGCATGATCCAACGCGAGACACGTCCGTCCAAACGGGGGAGGGGGAAATGTCCGGTCATGCCTTGCGTCTGCTCGTGGCGGTCGTCCTGCTGGCTCCGGCCGTGCTCGGTTCTCCACCTTCCGCAGCGGCGCAGGAGGTGACCTACGCGGACCACGTCGCGCCGATCATCCGAGAGCGCTGCGTCACGTGCCACCGGGAGGGGGGCGCGGCGCCAATGCCGCTCCTCACCTACGAGGACGCGCGCCCCTACGCTCCGCTGATCAGGGCGAAGGTCGAGAGCCGCGAGATGCCCCCCTGGTTCATGGACCGGACCATGGGGATCCAGGACTTCGTCAACGACCCGTCGCTGACCGGCGAGGAGATCGCGACGATCGCCCGCTGGGTCGATGCGGGGGCGCCGCCGGGTGACCTGGACGCCCTGCCTCCCCTCGAATTGGCCGCGTGGCAGGAGGCGTGGAGGCTGGAGGAGGAGTTCGGCCGCCCGCCGGACCTGGTTCTCCGGTCCATCCCGCACGCCGTGCCACCCACCGGCCAGGACCAGTGGCCGAACCAGTGGACCCGGGTGGAGGGCCTGACCGAGCCACGGTGGGCGCGGGCCGTCGAGATCAAGCCGGCCGATGCCCCGAGCGGATACGTCTTCCACCATATGAATGTGCGCTCGCGCTCGCCCGACGGCCGCTCGCAGCTCCTCTCGCACTCGAATGTGGGGAAGTGGTACGACATCTACCCGGAGGATACCGGACGTCTCATACACCCGGACGAGGAGCTCGTATGGGACATGCACTTCTTCCCCCTCGGGGACCGGGAGATCGAGGCGCAGGCGCTCCTCGGTGTCTGGCTCTATCCCCCGGGGTACGAGCCGGACCTCGGTTCGGGCGTTGAGGAGATCTTCTACATCGACACGGAGCTGCCGAACCTCACCGACAAGCTCCGGGGCCAGGAGGTGATGATTCCCCCAAATGGGTACGCCACCCTCCAAGGCTACCATGTGCTCGACCGGCCGCTGCGGATCCACAGCGCGCAGATCCACATGCACCAGCGCGGGAAGTCGATGACGCTCGAGGCCCTCTATCCGGACGGGAGGAGAGAGCTGCTGAACCGCCTGCTCCACAACCACCGATGGCTGACCACCTACGTGTACGAGGAGCATGCCCGTCCGCTCCTTCCGAAGGGCACGGTCCTGATCCTGACCGCCCAGTGGGACAACACGACCGGCAACCCCAACAACCCGGACCCGAACCAGTGGGTGTTCTTCGGCCGCCGGACGGTCGACGAGATGTCGCACATGTGGATCGGGACGACCTGGCTTGAGGAGGAGGAATACGAGCGGCTGGTCGAGGAGCGCGAGCAGGAGGTCCGGGAGAGGGAGATTGCCGAGGCCGCGGGCGGATAGGGGCGACCGCCGGATGGCCACCAGCGCTCCGCGAGTCGCGTCCCGGCCTGCCGCCGCCCTCTCGGTGCTCCTCCTTCATGCGGCGGGACCCCTGGCGGCGCAGAACCCCGTGGAGGGAACCGACTGGGTCGCGCGCACGCTCAGGCCCTCGGGCCAACCGGTGATCCCGGCCTTCGAGGGCTGGTGGGAGAGGGCGGACGGGACGTACGAACTCTGCTTCGGCTATTTCACCGCCAACACGGAGGAGGCGCTCGATATCCCGCTCGGCCCCGACAACTTCATCGAGCCCGCCGAATTCGACGGCTTCCAGCCGACGCATTTCGATCCGGTGCCTTTCGAGCACCGGAGGTACTTCTGCACCTTCACGGTGAATGTGCCGGAGAGCTACGGGAGGGGAGCCGGAGAGGTTGTATGGACGCTACGCGTGCAGGGGCAGGCGTACGCGGCGCGTGGCTATCCGCGCGTCTCCGGATACATCCTGAACGAGCCCGAGGCACCCGACCGGTCCGCGATTTGGGGCGAACTGCTCGCGCGCGCGGCCCCGGGGGACGACGTGACCATGCTGGGCGCGGGGAACGCGCAGGGGTCGGTCGCGCCGCTCCTCGGTTTTCTCGCCCCGCCGGGTCCCGAGGGCCGGGGCCGCACTGGCGTGATGGCCGGGCCCGTGGCCGTCCGGGCCGGCGAGGAACTCCCGCTCTCCGTCTCCGTCCGGGAGCCGGGCGGAAGGCCGTCCCGCTGGTGGGTCGGATGGTTCAAGCACCAGGGTCCCGGCCAGGTCGCCTTCGCCGAGCACCCATCCGAGGCGGGGCCGGAGGGCGACTACGAGGCGTCGACGGCCGCCGCCTTCGATGCGCCGGGTCGCTACATCCTGCGCGTGCAGGCCATCGAGAGCGTCAATTCCTTCGAGCGCCACTGCTGCTGGACGAACGGCTACGTGGTGGTCGAGGTCACGCCGTAGGGCCCGCCGCTGTTGCCTTCCCGCTCCGCGAAATGCACGGGCACCTCTCCGGAGATGCGGTTCCGATGCATCCCGGAATCGCCGCTGGCCCGCGCGCGGCCCGGCCCGCGCCGGCTTCGGGAGTCCGGGCGGTCCGCGTAGCGGGGCCCTCGGGCCGGTTGCATTCGGTGCGTAGAGCAGGGTTGTGGATCCGACGGGAGAAGGCAGCACAGTTAACGGGAAGTGCACTCTTTCCGTTTGCGAATTGCCCGCCGAGCTGGCGCACCGGGAGCCCGGCCCCGCCCCATCCCTCCCACTGGTCCTCGCTCGTCCCTATCTTTCCCTGTGCGGGACGCCGTCGCAGTGCTTGCGCCGACTCCGGGCCGCTGCAGCGGACCTCGGGGTGTCCGCGGGCGCTCTCTCCGACATGGCGGCGCGAGAGGACATCGGTGCGCGGGCGCGGACTGCGCAGCCATATGGAGGATGCCATGACGATCCATCGAAGAGGAGCAGCCCGGACAATCGTGCTTGCAGGGGTGCTCGCCGTAACGGCCTGCGTGGGCACGAGGGAGAACCCGGTCGAGCCCGAGCCGCCCGATCCGTCCGAGCCCTCGGAAGTCCGGATCCCGCCGGGCGGCGGGACGGACGCGCCGCGGCCCCCGTCGGGACCAGAGCTCCGGGGGTAGGCGGGAACGCCTTCCCGGGCAAGTATTTTCCTCGATGGACAGAGAGCGGACCGCTCCGCTATAGTGACCGGCGGTTCGAGCCCGAAATACCCATCACGCCAAGGGTTCCCTACATGAACACGAATCAACCGCTCTCCGGGGCCTTCGCCCTTGTGGTCCCCCTCCTGGTCCTCCCGGTTCTCGCCGCTGCTCCAGGGTTCGCCGCGGCCCAGGGGACGTACACCTCCGCGCAGGCCCAGGCGGGCCAGGGCGTCTACAGCGCGGAGTGCGCCGTCTGCCACCTAGAGAATTTCCAGGGCTCCTTCGAAGCTCCGGAACTCGCCGGTCCGAACTTCCGGAATATCTGGGGCGGCCGGCCGGTCGGCGACCTCCTGGAGCTGATCTCGACGACGATGCCTCCGGGGAGCATCGGCGCGCTCTCCGAGTCCGAAATCGCCTCGGTCGTCGCCTATATCCTCCAGGCCAACGAGGTGGCGGTCGGACCCACGGAGCTCACGATGGCATCGACGGGCACCGTGATCCCGGGGACCGAGCCCGTGGTCGCCGCGGATGCGGGCGGCACTACGCCGGTGCCCGGGACTGTTGGGACGATCCGGTCGCCGAACACCCGCCAGGCGCCGCCCGAGTTCCTCGGCGAGATCAATGAGACGGCTACCAGCGTCACCGAGACCTTCCGGGTCGTCGACGGATATGATCCGGTCTCGGACGCCGAGCTCGCATCCCCGCCACCGGGCGACTGGCTCCACTGGAGGGGGTCCCCCTACTCCCAGGGCTACAGCTCCCTCGACCAGATCAACACCGGAAACGTGGGCCGTCTCCAGCTCGCCTGGGTCTGGGCGCTCCCGGACGGGAGCCGCTACCGGACCGCTGCCGTCGAGCGCGACGGCGTCCTCTTCCTGACGACCGCCGGTGGATCGGTCCAGGCGCTAGACGGGGCTACCGGGACGATCCATTGGGAGTGGGGCCGCAAGGACGCGAACATCGGTCAGCGGGTGCAGAGCGTCGCGCTCTGGGAGGACCTGGTGATGGTGGCCAGCCCGAGCGGTGCGATGGTCGCGCTCGAGGCGGCGACCGGGCAGGTGCGCTGGGAGCACGAGACGGGATTCGGGAACACGGCCGGTCCGATCGTGGCCGACGGGAAGGTGATCAACGGTGTGAACGGGTGCGGGAGGTTCGTCGAGGACAAGTGCTACGTGGCCGCCTACGACGCGAGCACGGGCGACGAGCTCTGGCGCACGGAGGTGATCCCGCGTCCCGGGGAGCCGGGGGGAGACACCTGGGGGGATATGCCGTTCGAGCTCAGGGCCGGCGGCGAACTCTGGAACGGCGGCAGCTGGGACCCGGACCTCGGGCTCGTCTACTTCGGCACGGCGCAGGCGAAGCCGTGGACGGCGATCAGCCGCGGGATGACGACGGCCGACTCGACCCTCTACGCGAATTCCACGCTCGCGTTCGATGTGGACACTGGCGAGATCGTCTGGCACCGCCAGCACGTCCCGGCCGAGTCGCTCGATATGGACGAGGGTTTCGAGCAGGTGCTCGCCGACATCGAGGGGCGGCCCTCGCTGCTCACGATCGGCAAGCATGGGGTCCTCTGGAAGCTCGACCGGCGCGACGGGACCTTCCTCGGACTCCGGGAAATGGTGAGCCAGAACATCCTCTCGATCGATACCGAGACGGGGTCGGTCCAGTATCGCGACGACATCGCCAACGCCGGGTTCGGCGAGTGGGTTTCGGTCTGCCCGTCAACGGCGGGAGGCCATAACTGGCAGGCGACGAGCTATTCCCCCGCGGCGGGACTCATGGTGCTTCCGCTCAGCCAGAGCTGCATGGAGATGACCGCCCGCGAGATCGTCCTAGAGCCCGGAAGCGGGGGTAGCGGCGGCGAGCGCGCCTGGATGGAGATGCCGGGCACGAATGGGAACTTTGGGAAGCTCGCGGCCGTGGACGTGGCCACGATGGAGGAGGTGTGGAGCGTCGAGCAGCGCGCCCCCTTCCTCACGGCGACGCTCTCGACGGCTGGCGGCGTAGTCTTCGCCGGCGACTACGACAGGTGGTTCCGGGCCTTCGACATCGAGACCGGCGAGGAACTCTGGCGGACGCGCCTCGGGACCACGGTCCAGGGCTTCCCGATGACCTTCGAGGTGGATGGGGTGCAGTATGTGGCGATGACGGCGGCGCGCGAGGGGGGAAGCCCCTGGCGCATCGCGACCTTCCTCGCCACGGAATTCGTGAGCAGGGCAGAGGCGAACGCCCTCTACGTCTTCCGGCTGATGGACCCGTAGGCCCCGCCTGGCGGGTGGAAGGACGGTTGCCGGTGCGTGTCCGGCTGACTGAGGCATCTCGAACCTGAGTAAGGAGCCGGACGGCATGACTCCCAATTCTCTTCCCGCATTGCCGGCCGTGCCACGCGGGATCCGGCCGCGGCTCGCCGCACTTCTTCTTTTCGCTGGCGCGACCGCGGCCGGCGCGCAGCAACCCGCTGTCGAGGGATCGGGTCCGGTGGCTGGATCCGTCGGGACCGCCCTCCGCCGGGCCGCCGCCGCTCCGGCCGCCACCGGGCTCAACGCGTCGAACTGGCGCGATCCCGCGCGGTGGGGTGGGGCCGAGGTCATCACCGACTTCATCCAGACCGAGCCCATAGCCGGGGCGCCGGCGTCGGAGCGCACCGAGGTCCGGGTCGCCTTCGACGGTGAGACCGTCTACGTGGGCGCGTGGCTCTACGACTCCGATCCGGACGGCATCATCGTGGGCGAGCAGCGCCGCGACGCCAACCTCGGACGGTTCGACGCCTTCCTCATTGTCTTCGACACCTATATGGACCGTGAGAACGGTTTCCTCTTCGCCACGAATCCGGGGGGGATCGAGCACGACGGCCAGGTGATCGACGAGGGCCGGCAGACGGGGCGGGGGCGGGGGCGGGCCGCCCGGCAGCAGGGAGGCGCGCAGGGCGGCTACAACCTGAACTGGGACGGGAGCTGGACGGTGACGACCGACCAGGACGGCGAGGGGTGGTACGCCTTCTTCCAGATCCCGTTCTCGACGCTCCGCTACGGCGGGGACGGCCTCCAGGAATGGGGTGTGAACTTCGGCCGCTACATCGGGCGGAAGACGGAACAGGTCTACTGGTCCCGGATCCCGCAGCAGGAGAACTTCTACCGCGTGTCCTACGCCGGAGTGCTCGACGAGATCGACGTCCCGGCCCGGCGGACGTTCACGGTAACCCCCTACGCGCTGAGCGCGGCGCAGAAGGTGCCCGCTCTGGGTCCGGGTTTCGACTATCCCTTCGAGATCGGCGGGGACGCGAAAATCGGCATCACGCAGGCGCTCTCCCTCGACCTGACGGTCAACACCGACTTCGCGCAGGTCGAGGTCGACAACCAGCAGGTCGACCTGACGCGCTTCAATCTCTTCTTCCCCGAGAAGCGTCCCTTCTTTCTCGAGAACGCCGGGCGGTTTGCGGTCGGCAACAACCAATCCGCGCAGATGTTCTTCAGCCGCCGGATCGGGATCGCCGACGACGGGACACCCGTCCCCATCGAGTGGGGGAGCCGGCTCTCGGGCCGCGTCGGCGGGCTCGACGTCGGACTGATACACATGCGCACCGACGGCGTCGGGAGCGGCGATCCGGGCAACGGGTACACGGTGGCCCGGTTCGCCCAGGAGCTCCCGAACCGGTCCGGAGTCGGAGTGATGTACACCGAGCGGGCAGCGGTCGGCGTTGCGGGCGACCGCGGCCGGACCTACGCCGCCGACACGAACATCGGGATCGGGGAGTTCTTCAATTTCACCGGGGTGGTTGGAGCGACCTCCGCCCACCGTCCCGGGGAGACGGCGCTCACGGATGCCCGGTCCGCGGTCATCCTCGCGGCGAACTACCGCGACCCCGAGTGGCAGTTCCGGGCCTCCTACGACCGGATCGGAGAGAACTTCGACCCCGAGGTCGGCTACCTGCGCAGGTCCGACTTCCAGCAGGTGTCCGGGACGGTCTGGCGGGACATCCGCGTCCCGACGTCGGGGCTGATCCGCCAGTTCAGCCCGCACATGAGCTACACCACCTCCTACGGCCTCACGAGCGGGCTCCGGGAGACCGCGATCTGGCACTCCCACGTCATCACCGCCTTCGAGAACGGCGCGCGCGGGTCCATCGCCGCGGACTGGCTCTTCGACGGCTTCCACGAGCCGTTCCGGCTGCTCACCGGGGTCGACGACGAGGGCAACCGGACGTACGTCGAAGTGCCCCCGGGAGACTACTCGGGATGGTTCTTCCTCCCGGAGTTCAGCACGAGCACGCAGGTGCCCGTCGTGCTCAGCACGAGCCTCTCGCTAGGCCAGTTCTTCTCCGGTACGCAGACGGGCGGGAGCGCATCGGCCTCCTTCCAGCTCGGCGGTGCGCTCGCCGGGGAACTCGGCGTCCAGCATGACCGGATCTCCCTTCCGCACCCGGGGGGCGAGTTCGACACCACACTCCTCAGCTCGCGCATCGGCTACTCGTTCAGCCCGAGCGTCTTCCTCCAGTCGCTCGTCCAGTACAACACGCAAACCGAAGTGTGGTCCGGGAATCTGCGGTTCGGATGGGTCGATACCGCCGGGACGGGTCTCTTCGTTGTCTACAACGAACGGCAGAACGCGCTCTTCGGTGCGCTCACCGATGCGCTTCTCGAGCGCACCGTCTCCATCAAGTTCAGCCGCCAGGTCGATCTGGCCGAGATGGGCCGGGGCGGATTCGGGCTCTGAGGGGAGGGTAGCGGTTGATCACGGGGCTCAGGCAGTGGCTCCTCGCCCTCGTTGTCCTGGCGTTCCTCGCCGGGGGCGCCTCGAGGCTCCAGCGGATCGTCCGCGCCAACTCCGCTGTCGCGACGGCCGAGCGGCTGAGGGACGCGCTCGGCGGCGTCCGCGCCCGACTCGACGCCTGCCTCGCCACGCGTGACGGCTCGGAACTCCGCTTCGAGGCGCTCGCCCGGGAAACACGCCTGCTCAGGCAGGAGCTCGACTCGATCGAGGCGCTTGACCCGCGCGGGGTGCCGGAAGAGGCCTACGACGCGTATCTGACCCGCGTCGAGGAGTACAACGTCGCGGTGCCTCAATGGGAGCGGCAGGCAGCCGATCTCTCCGCGCTCGCCCTCGAGTGCGACTCGATCGCCCAGGACCACAACGGCCGGGTCGCGTCGCTCAGGAGCTTCCTAGTCGACGAGGGGATCTGGGAGGAGGAGTGGCTCGGCACCGCGGACCGGCGCGAGCAGGGCCCACAAATCCGGTAGACCCCCTCCGGTGGGCGCCAGCCTGCCCTCGTCCGTAGGGGGCCGGGAGACCCCGACCTTCGCCGGGGGTAAACCCGCGCCCTGCTAGCCCAGTTTTATGACGTGTTCTGCGGCAGGGCCCTTCTCGCCCTCGACTCGGTCAAACTCGACGCGCTCGCCCTCGACCAAGGACCTGAACCCTTCCTGCTGGATGGCGCTGTGGTGGACGAAGCAGTCCTTCGACCCGTCTTCCGGCGTGATGAAGCCGAATCCCTTGGCGTCGTTGAACCACTTGACCGTACCGGTGATGCGCATTCCGTACTCCGTGTCTGTTGCTGAAAGCGGGACCCGGCCGCTCCCCGCCCTTACTTTCGCCTGCGCCGTCCGGAGCGCTCCCGCCCCAGTGTCCACAGGCCTGCCATGATAGGGCCCCACGCAAGGGTAAGGGTCGCCCTACCGCCTGTCAATCTCGACTCGGCGACGGCGCGCCCGCCCCGTCAGAGGGAGAGAATATAGGCTGCGAGTGCGGACAGCTGCTCATCGGTCAGGGTGCGGCCTCCCATGGGCGGCATCCCGGTATCGGAGATCCGCGGCTCCGTCACCCCGGTGCGGATGAGGTCGGCGAGCTCGGCCATCGCATTCGGGCTCGCCGGATCGATCCATGCCCAGTCATCGTCGGTCAGGTCCGGGCCGAACGCGCCGCCGGCCGCGTTGTTGCCGTGGCAGATGCCGCATCCGCCGGCGCCCGCGAAGACCTGTTGCCCCTCGGCGACGAGTTCCGGCGTCGGTGCCATTGCCGCTCCGGCTGCCGGTGCCGGTGCGTCCGCAGGTGCATCGGCCGCCATTCCGGAGCTGGCGCAGCCCGCCGCTAGCGCGGCGAGGGCGAGCGCATACGCGCCCCATTTTCCAGCCATGTTCTGTCCCATCGATGCGTTCCTTCCGGTGGAGGGTGTCGGGGGCAACCGCGAAGAAGCTAGCACCCCCCCCGCAGGAGCGTCTACACCCGCCGGATGCCCCGTCGAGGCTTCGGGGCTCCCCGGCGGAACATCCGGGGTCCGGGAAGCGTACCCGCCACGCGTCGCCCCCCCCAATGTGTACCGCGCCGGTCCTAGGGGCCGGGATCTCACCGTTCGATGGCCACACAAATACATCCGCTGCTGGGCCCGGTCGCACCGTGGGTCGAGGCCAATCCGGTTCTCGGCACGGTGGTCGTTCTTTTCGCCGTCCTCCTCGTCGGGGAGGCGCTCCACCGGATCGCGCGCCTCTACGTCCTGCGCTTCCTGAAGCTTCTCACGGCACGAACGCAGACGCAGTGGGACGACGCGGTCCTCGTAGCGGGGCTGCCCAACCGGCTCGTCTGGAGCGTTCCGCTCCTCGTCTGGTACTACGGGGTCCTGATCGTGCCGGGGGTGCCCGAGTGGGCGTCCGTCGTCGCCCAGCGTGTGGTCCTCGCGCTCATGGTTGTCATCCTCGTCCGGACCGTGGACGCGGCGCTATCGGCAGTGAACACGATCTACGGCGGGCTGCCGCGCGCGCGGGAGCGGCCCATCAAGGGCTTTCTCCAGGTGGCCAACGTCGTCTCCCACCTCGCGGGGCTCATTCTCGTCATCGCGATCCTGATGGGCCGCTCTCCGGTGATCTTCCTGAGCGGCCTCGGTGCGCTGACGGCAGTTCTCCTGCTCGTCTTCCGCGACACCCTCCTCTCGCTCGTCGCGGGCATCCAGATCACCACCAACGACCTGCTCCGCGTGGGAGACAGGATCGAGATGCCGGAATTCGGCGCGGACGGCGAGGTCGCCGACATCGCCTTGAATTCCGTCACGATCAGCAACTGGGACAACACCCTCACCGTCATCCCCACACACAAGTTCCTCGAGCACTCGTTTCGCAACTGGCGGGGGATGGAGGAATCCGGGGGTCGGCGGATCAAGCGCTCCTTTCACCTCGACCAGTCCACGGTGCGGTTCCTGACCAGGGAGGAGATCGCGCGCCTCTCCCGCTGGAAGCTGCTTGGCGAGTACATGGCGGCGAAGCGGACGGAGATCGGGGACGATCTCGGCGTGGACGCGCCGGATACCGAGGCGGGAGTCCGCGGCGAGCGGCGGCTCACGAACCTCGGGACTCTCCGGGCCTACATCGTGAGGTACCTGCAGAGTCATCCGGCGCTGCATGACGGAATGACGCTTCTCGTGCGGCACCTCGCGCCGACCGCGGAGGGGCTCCCGGTCGAGATCTACGTCTTCACCTCGGACACCCGGTGGGTCCAGCATGAGGACGTGCAGGCCGACATCTTCGATCACGTCCTTGCGATAGTCCCGGAGTTCGGACTCCGCGTCTACCAGCGGAGCTCGGATGCCCCGTCGGGTTGAAGCGATCTTTGGCTTGCGCCGCCCGGCCGTGACGGGTGGTCCGGGCCTCACTGCCGGGGTCGCGGCGCTTGTTCTCTGCGGGGCCGCGCCCCTCTCAGGCCAGCCGGTTTCCGGGGCCGATCCGCGGCTTACGGGAGAGCTCGTCCGGTTTGCCGACGGAGTGGTGGACGTCTCGGTCCTCGCTACCGGAGTCGGTGCCGTCCCGCCGTCCCTCTGGCGCCGGGCCGCCGAGGGTGTCTCGGTCGGTTTCCGCGCCGGCGGATCGCCGGCCGCGAACGCGGCGGCCCGAGAGCAGGTCGCGGATGCTGTCGGAAGCGGATTGCTCGAAGAGGTGGACGGGCCCGGCGGGGCGGCCTCCGTGCGGATCGCAGTTACCGCCGACGATCAGCTGCGGCTCGACTGGCAGGGCCTGACGGAGGAGGAGGCGGTGGGGATCCTTGCGGTGGCGCAGGAGGCGGATGGGGCGTTCTCGCTCACGATCCGGATCCCGGACCCCACCTACACGACGGACTGGTGGGGTCTCCAGGCGGCTCTGAGCCAGGCCGGGATCCGCCGGGTCCGGATCGTGTCCGGGGATCCGGGGAGCAACACTGCGGGGAGTCGCTGAGCGGGCCCGCACCCGGTCCGGGACTTCCCCTCACCCTCTTGCTTTGCCAAGATAGCAGGGGTGCCGGTCCGGCGACCGACGCCGGAGCGGCACCGCCACGGGTCACTTGATCACGGGGGGAACACGATGGAGAAACGGCGCATCGTCTGGTTCGCAACGGCGGGACTGGTCGTTCTCTCGGGGTGCGGGGACACCGCTCCGGAAGCCGGGGCGCCCGACGGCGAGAGCGCGATGGAGGCTCCCATGAGCTCGGGATCGGTCACGATCACCCAGCCAATGGACGGGGCCCAGGTTGCGGGCCCGAACGTGGAAGTCGTCTTCGAGACGCAGGGCCTTGCCGTCGTCGAGGCCGGCGTCATGGATGCCGGCACGGGACACCACCACATCTTTCTGGACGTGGACGTCACGCCGATGGACGAGGTGATCCCGGCCGGCGTGGATGGGATCATCCACAAGGGGGACGGCACCAGCGTGCATCTGCTCGAGGGTGTTGCGCCGGGTTCCCACCGGATCATCGCGGTCGTGGCCGACGGGATGCACGTTCCGCTCGACCCGCCGGTCGTCGACACGGTGATGTTCACCGTGACCGGCGGGGGGCAGTAGGGGCCGGTTCCGAGAAGTTCCCGGGAGCGGGGCGCGCGGCCCGCTCCCGGTGTGCAGGGCGGTGAGGAAGAGGGCGCCCGGCGGGGTGGTTTCCCTCGCGCTCCGCGTGCGGGTCGCCGGGATGTCGTCTGCGGGACAACAGCGCGCGGTTGCATCGGCCGCAGGTTGCCGTTTGCCGCTTTCAATCCCTTGCGGTATGGTGCCCGGGAAGCATGCTGGTTCGTGGCGGCCGCGCCGGAATCGACGGGGTGCGAGCCCCGCCCTGGTCATTTCGACCGTCTTCTGGATCCCGGACCGGGGGTTCGGCCGCCGCGGAACGCGTCGCAAGTCAATCCGGGGACTGCGGAACGGCGGGCCTTCCGGAGACGGGCCGCCCCGCCCGAATGCCTGGTATCACACCGAACCCAGAGCACGGAGGCCGTGAGCCATGAATCCCAGACAGGTTCTGGAGGCATACCGGAGAGTTGGCGCTAGCGCGACCGTCGTGCTTGCGCTGGCGGCCCCGCTCGCGGGCCAGAGCCCCGGCATCCAGGAAACCGTGCCGACCTACACGAGGGACATCGCGCCGATCATGCAGGAGGTCTGCATGAAGTGCCATGTCGAGGGCGGATTGGCTCCGATGGCTTTCGGCAGCTACGCGGAGGTCCGTCCCTGGGCTCCGATGATCAGGCAGGAGGTGGCCGTTCGCCACATGCCGCCTTGGGGCGTCGATCCCACCGTCGGCATTCAGGCGTACAAGAACGATATCTCGCTGAGTGAGGGCGAGATCGACACGGTCATCCGCTGGGTCGATGCCGGTGCCCCCGAGGGCGACCTTGACGACCTGCCTCCCCCGCCCGAGGGCCAGTGGGACTGGAGCCAGGGGTGGGAGCTTGAGCAGGTGCTCGGTCCGCCGGACATGGTCGTCTCATCCGGACCCATCCCGCTCCCGGCCGAAGGGCAGGACCGGTGGCCGAGCGTCACCGTCGAGTGGCCCCAGCTCGAAGAACCGCGCTATCTGCGCGGGGCCGAGATCCGCAACACGCCCATGGGGCGGAGAGCGCTGCACCACAACAACATCACTCTCCGTCTCGAGGACGGGCCTTCCGGCCGCATCGTGGGTGCCGGGGCGGGCAAGAGCTGGGACCTCTTTCCCGACGACACCGGGATCCTGCTCGGGACGGGACCGGGCGAACTCAGGTGGGGCCTCCACTACGCCCTGATCGGGGAGGCGTTCGTGGACGACGTCGAGATCGCGATCTGGTTCCATCCGGAGGACCGCCCGCCGCTCTACACGTCCAGCAGCGAGTTTCACCAGCTGATCGACCAGATGACGCCCGGTGAACCGCGGGCCCGCGACATTCTCGTGCCTCCCCACGGAACCCAGACGCTGACCCGCGTGGTGGTCTTGGATCAGCCGATCATGATCAACAGCATCCGCCCCCACATGCATCTCCAGGGCGTGGCGCAGTCGGTCGAGGTGATCTGGCCGGACCGGGTTGCCGATCATATGGGACACGCCGGGAACCGGAGCGAGGTCCTGACCTCGATCAACACCTACGACCACAACTGGCAGATCTCCTACAGCTACGAGGACCACGCCCGTCCCCTCCTTCCGGCGGGCGCTGCGCTTCTCTTGCGCACGCATCTCGACAACACCGTGAACAACCCGCTCTCGGTGGACCCGGACCAGTGGGTGGCCTTCGGCGGGCGAAGCGTGGACGCGATGTCGCATCTGCACATGGCGATCTCCTACCTCACCGAGGAGCAGTACGCCGACATCCTGGACCGCCGGATCCGCCTTGCACAGGAGGAGCAGCTTGGCTCGACGCCGGAAGAGGAACGCACCGCGATCTGGATCCCCGAGACGGCACGGGGAAGCGTCGAGGGATACGCCGGCGGGTGACACCGGAATCGACGGAGCGCCGACGGAGGTGAGGATGCGGCGCGTGCGGGCCGTTGCCTCCGGCGTGCTTGTCGCAACGCTTGCGGCGTCTGCGGGGCCGCTCGGCGCCCAGCAGCGGGTCCCGGGGTGGGAGCGTGTCGCGCCGGCCGGTGGCCACCAGAACGACATCCAGCTCCTCCGGCCCGATGGCGGCCCGGTCGTCCCGATCTTCGAGGGGTGGTATCCGAACCCGGACGGGAGCCATCAGCTCTGTTTCGGATACTTCAATGTGAATACCGAGGAGGTGCTCGAGATCCCGGTCGGGCGGGACAACCGCGTAGAACCGGAGCAATTCAACGGGCTCCAGCCCACCCACTTCCTTCCCGTCCCGCCCGGCGGCCGGAGGCACTACTGCATCTTCAGCGTCACCGTGCCGGAGGACTGGGGCGACCGGGATGTCGTCTGGACGCTCCGGGACCCGCGGACGCACGGCATGGGCCAGGAATACACCTCCCCGGGCCGCACGCGGTTCGAGACCTACCACCTCGAGGAGCCGCGGCAGGAGTCCCGCGAGAGGGTCGCGCCCAGGGTGAGGCTCGACCCGGACGGCCCGGAGGCGATGGGGCGGACCCCGGTGTCCGTCGGTCCGTACCGGGCGATGGCGGGTGAGCCGCTGACGCTCCCGATCCTGGTGCGGCGCGACAACCCCTTCAACGAAGACGACCGGATGGCGATGACCTTCCGGTGGTACAAGTACCAGGGTCCGGGCGATGTGAGCTTCGCCGTCACGGGAGGCCGTCGCGTGGCGCCGGGAGGCCGCGCGGTGATCGACTCGGAATCGTGGACCACCGCTCCCGATGCGTGGGGGGAAGCGGAAACGGAAGCGACGTTCGGGGCCCCAGGCGACTACAGGCTCCTCCTCCAGGTCTACAACGACGCCGGCGGGCGGATACAGACCAGCGACTTCGAGTTCTTCTGCTGCTGGACGAACGTGCTGGTTGACGTCAGCGTCGATTCCCGGGACTGACCGACCCGACCGGGTGCTCCCCGGAAGGTGGCTTCTCGGCCCCTACGCTCACGCTCCGTCCGGAAGAAGCGGGTTGGATGCCGCCTCTCCGACAACGGTGTTCCACGGCCGCACGCTCCACGACCGGACAAGGCCCCCGGAGACGTAGGGATCCGCCTCCGCGAAACGCTCGGCAGCCGCCGGGCCGGGCCCGCTGAAGATGAACATCGCCCCGTCGGCCGGCTCGCCGAGCGCACCGGCGAGAAGAAGCTCCCCCGATGCCTCCGCCTTCCAGGCCAGCGCCAGGTGCTCGCGGCGCAGTGGTGGACGGCGCTCCATGTAGTCGTCTTCAAGCTCGTAGAAGAGGACGTGGTGCATCGGTACCTCGACGGGGACGGAAAACGCAGGAGGGGGCGGAGCCGTGTCCTGCCGCTCCGCCCCCTCCTGTAAGGGAAACGCGGGGGTCGCGTGAGCCTCCCCGCGTCAGTGGCCCTGCACCACCTCGTTGCTCAGCACTCCCACGCCCTCGACCTCCACCTCGTAGACATCGCCCGGCTGCATCGCGCGGGTGCTCCCCATCGTTCCCGACCAGATCAGGTCGCCGGGGTAGAGGGTGAAGTACTGGGAGATATAGTGGACCATGTAGTCGAATCCGAAGATCATGTCGGAGCTGTTCTCACCCTGGCGGACCTCTCCGTTCAGGCTTCCCTGAATGTCCAGATTCTGATAGTCGAGGCCCGAAACGAGGGCGGGTCCGACGGCGTTGAAGCTCCGGCTCCCTTTCGCCCTGGCCCACTGGATGTCAGCTCCCTGCCACGCCCGTTCGCTCACGTCGTTCCCGGCGGCGACGCCGAAGATGTAGTTGTGGGCTTCGTCGAGGGAGACGTTCGCGGCTTCCCGCCCGATCACCGCCACTAGCTCTGCCTCGTAGTGGAGATTCTGGGAGTCGGCGGGCCGCACGATCGGATCCTCCGGCCCCGCGACCGAGGATGGCGGAACCAGGAAGAGCCCCGGGTACTCGGCCGGCTCGCCGCTGATGTGGCTGCGGAAGTTGAGCGCGGTCATGAAGATCTGGCGGGGCTCAACCGGCGCGAGGAGCTTGACGGACGCGCGCTCGACAGATCTTCCTGTCGGAGTGCCGCCCATGTACGGCGCATCGGAGATCTGGAGGATCGACCCGCCGTCAAGAAATCCCCAGGAGACCGCACCCCCCTGCTGGTAGCGGACGTAGTGAGTGGTGTCCTGGGCATCGGCCGCCCCCGCGAGGGCGGACACAGCGATCAGTGCCAGCGTTACGGCGAATATGGTGCGGGGCACGGCACACCTCCTGTCACCCGGGTCCTCATCTGCAGGCAATACAGATAACATCCACCGGGCCGGGCCACAACAAACCGGAGCGCGCGGACGGGACCCATTGCCGGAGATCCGGTCGGGAGCCATCGTTGCCGCATCGCCACCGGGAGGCGGAATGGGGCTGCGAGTGCGGATGACAAGAGGCCGGCCACCCTTATGCATCTGGGCGGCACCGGGGACTGCCCTGGCGCTGGCGGGTACGGCGGGGGTGCTTCTTGCCCTGCTTATCTTCCCGCCGGGTGCTGCAGCACAGGAGTCGGTCGGCCCGCTCCGCACCTCGGAACAGAATCCGCTCTACCGCCTCCTCTACGTCCCCGAGACGGAACCGGCCGCTCCGGTCCGGGAGGGCGCGCTCCGCTTCGAACTCTCCAGCTCGTACTCGAACATCCTGGAGGCGAGCAACCGCGCGAGCCACGCCCACCTCTTCGACCTCGAGCAGATGACGAACTCCCTCGCCGTGCGCTACGGGTGGACGGACGCACTCGAGGTCGGTGCGCGGATGGGCTTGTACACCGGGTGGGGAGGCTTCCTCGATCCGTTCATCTCGGGATTCCACAACTTTTTCAGGCTCCCGAACGGAGGCCGGGGGCAACGGCCGGACGGGGCCTACGTACTGCTCCTCGAGCACGACGAGCTTGAGGGTGGACGCTTCGAGTTCGACCCCGGTGAACGGATCCTCTCCCTGGAGGACTTCCGCGTCTTCGCGAAGTGGAGGCTTCGGGGAAGGAGTGGGGACGGCTCCCTGCTGAGCCTCAGGGCGGGGCTCCGGAGATCCGCCGGGCCGGTTGCGGCGGGGCGGATCGACGGTGCCGTCTCGGTGCACGGTCGCCTCTCCCGTGGAGTGGTCGTCCTCCACGGATCGGGTGGCCTTGCTCTCACAGATCCTCCGCCTAAGCTCGAGCCGCTTGTCTCCCCGCAGGCCGTCTTCGCCTCCGGGACCCTCGAATACCGGCGCTGGTCGGCGGTTTCCGCGATGGTCCAGGTCCGGGGGAGCACCAGCTATGTGCGGGGATTCACGGGGGGCGAGCTCAAGGGGTTCCCGCTGAACATCGCGTTCGGGCTGGGAGGGACTCGCGCCGGTGGGTGGGGGTGGCAGGTGAGCTTCAGCGAGGACCTGATCCCGTCGGGCCCCGCGATCGATTTCACGGTGGACGCGGAAGTGTCCCGGGAGGTCGGGCCGTAACCGGCAGCCGCCGGCCGGCCGGACTCCGGGTCCGTCAGGAGGGCGTCCCGCCCTCCACGTAAATTTCGCTCCCCCGGTCCCGGAACTCGCCCGCCTTTTCGCGCAACGCAGACTCGAGGGCTTCCTCCTCGGCGAGTCCGCGGCGGGCGGCGTACTCCCGGACGTCCTGTGTGATCTTCATGCTGCAGAACTTGGGCCCGCACATCGAGCAGAAGTGGGCGATCTTGGCCCCCTCGGCCGGGAGTGTCTCGTCGTGGTAGGCGAGTGCGGTCTCCGGATCTAGAGAGAGGTTGAACTGGTCCCGCCAACGGAACTCGAAGCGGGCCTTCGAGAGGGCGTCGTCCCACGCCTTCGCGCCCGGATGTCCCTTCGCCAGGTCCGCCGCGTGGGCCGCGATGCGGTAGGCGATCACGCCCCGCTTGACGTCGTCGCGGTTCGGGAGCCCGAGGTGTTCCTTCGGGGTCACGTAGCAGAGCATCGCCGTCCCGTACCACCCGATCTGGGCGGCCCCGATCGCACTCGTGATGTGATCGTAGGCGGGTGCGATGTCCGTCGTGAGGGGGCCGAGGGTGTAGAAGGGCGCCTCGTCGCACCACTCGAGCTGGCGGTCCATGTTCTCCTGGATGAGGTGCATCGGGACGTGGCCCGGTCCCTCGCACATCGTCTGGACGTCCATCTCCCACGCGAACCGGGTGAGCTCGCCCTGCGTCCTGAGTTCGGCGAACTGCGCCTCGTCGTTTGCATCGGCGATGGAGCCCGGCCGTAGCCCGTCGCCAAGGGAAAAGGAGATGTCGTAGGCCCGCATGATCTCGCAGATCTCACCGAAACGGGTGTAGAGGAAGCTCTCCTCGTGATGGGCAAGGCACCATTTCGCCATGATGCTCCCGCCCCGGGACACGATCCCGGTGAGCCGGTTCGCGGTCATCGGGATGTAGCGGAGGAGGACGCCGGCGTGGACGGTGAAGTAGTCCACCCCCTGCTCGGCCTGCTCGATGAGGGTGTCCCGGTACACCTCCCACGTCAGGTCTTCCGGTGCTCCGCCCACCTTCTCGAGCGCCTGGTAGATCGGCACGGTTCCTATCGGCACCGGCGAATTGCGGATGATCCACTCACGGGTCCGGTGGATGTCTCGGCCCGTGGAGAGATCCATCACGGTGTCCGATCCCCAGAGGGTTGCCCATCGCAGCTTCTCGACCTCGTCCTCGATGGAGCTCCGTACCACGGAGTTCCCGATGTTCGCGTTGATCTTCACGCGGAAGGCCCGGCCGATGATCGTAGGCTCGAGCTCGGGGTGGTTGATGTTGGCCGGGATGATCGCGCGCCCCCGCGCCACCTCGCTCCGGACGAACTCCGGCTTCATCCCCTCGCGCAGGGCAACGAACTCCATCTCGGGCGTGATCTCTCCCCTCCGGGCATAGTGCATCTGGGTGACCGGTCCCTGACCGACATAGATCGCCCGCCCGCCTCCGGGAGTTGTAGCTGAGTCGCCGTTGGGTGACGGGCGGTGGGGCGCGGGCAACCGGGTGGGGTCCGCGTCGGCCACCAGGCCGTTGGACCGGCTGACGTTTCTCTCCGCGATCCAGGCGCTGCGGACCGGAGGGAGCCCATTGCGGGGGTCCACATCCTGCGGGCCGCTCGTGTCAGGTACGCGAAGCGGAGGCTCGCCTCCGCTGAGCGAGATCTCCCGCATCGGGACCCGGATACCCCGGGCGCCCTCGACGTAGACTTTGCGGGAGTTGGGAAACGCGCTTCCGTACTCCTGGGTCATCGAACTGCACTCGTCCAGAGGATGCGTTTGAGGAGAAACGCCGGGCGGCGCAACCCCCGTGTTCCTACGCCCCCGTGTGGGGGCAGGCCGCGCCCGAAGCGGCCGACCCGGAGCCTCACAGCCACGGGCTTGCTAGATAACAGATCGCAGACGCAGCCCACCGCGTTGCGAAGAAGCTACGGGAGCCTGGATTCGTGCGCTATGACGGCGCGTTGTTTGCCGAGGCCGCCGCAGCAACCGCTCGCTCTAGGCTGCCCTCCACATCGGGCCCAGACCTTCTGCCGCCGGGTCCGCGGACACCCGAGCGCACTCCGGTCGCCACCCGGGGACCGTCCGCCAGACCGCGCGCGCTCGTGCTTCCCCGGCGACCTCTACCCACTCCCGTCGCTTGTCCAGCACCCTGAGCTTGACGGTCTGCCATGTCTGCGGCCTCTCCCGAGGCACGCTGGCCTCGGCCGCAAGCCGTTTCGCCCCGATGCCCGGATGTCTCGTAGCCGACCGGCACCGACCCAATCCCCGTGCGACGTGGGTTCAGCCAGCCCTCCCCGTTCCGGCTTGGGGGAAGCCGCATCTTCTGCTGCACCGGCGCCGCGCCGCAGGTCTCTGCACGCACTTGGGTGGCCGGATCGACACCTCTCGCTGGCTGCCGACGATCTTACTCGGCCAAGGGAACGGCATCCATCCAGGGCCTGAGGAATTCCGTTAGAAAGCCTTTCTCCACTGCGGGTGCCACGGGCCGGCGTCCTCTACGATTGCCGTTGCATTTGCCGACGCAGGCTGAATGCGAAAGGTTGATGTCATGGGACATACACCGGCCGATATGCAACGACGCTACCGTGAGCGCCGGCGGGCACGCGCGGAAGCAGTGGCGGCTGCCCGGGTGCAGATGCGCGCGGGAACCTCGGCGCTCGTGCGGCGACTCCGTTGTGAAGCTGGCGGTCCAGCCGCCGTGGACCGGGTCACTCACGGGGCGTCGCCGGAGCAGGCCTACCGGTTTGCATGGAAGGAGGCCCTCGAGGCGTGGCGCGACGCCTGTCCGGCGCCCTCCGGGGGCCGAGACCCGTAACGACGCGGAAGGCGCGGTTGCACCGGCGGTGCCGGGTATTGCCGCGGGCCGCGCGCGGCCACCGTGGTCCGGCATCCGCATCGTTCGGCCCTTGATGTGACCGGCTGATGGTGAGTGCCCCGACGCGAGAGCGCGGTCAGACAAGGTCGCAACCGACGGTTTCGCCGATTGGAAGCCGGGATCGCCCGCGTGGAAGCGCAGTGGCTGCCAGCCATGCGACTGCGAGACGCGGCGGAGGCCCCGGAGCCTGTCGGATCGCCTGAATTGCCCCCGTCATGGGACCGACTCCCGACGCATCCGTCGTGATCGGCGCGCGCCGGTACCCGCCGCGGGGTTTTCGGTACGTGCCCGACGGCCGGATCAACAGTTCTTCAGTGCCTCCGGCCGCGCGTTGCCGCCCGACAGTCTGTTCGCGACTGGGCGGCGGTGAGGCGTCCTCACGGGCTCCCGCGACACGTCTCGGCCTACCCTCCGGTCAGGCCACAGCGCCATTAGCGGCCGCATCGCAGTCTCGCGCCACCGCTGGATCTCCTGGTAGGCGTCCCCGCCCGCACTCTCGTAGCCCCGTTCGGCCTCCCCTTCGTCCGCGCATCGAAGTAGGCGGTCCGGGTTGAAGCCGGGGTCTGGCTGCACGGTGCCCACTCTCTACCGCGGGGACCGCGACGGTCCATCTGAATTGACTACTGCACGGGCGCGGTGCCAGATGTGGGCGAAAGCTTCCCGGGTCAGCTTCCCCGTGAAGGTGTTCTGTTGGCTCGGGTGGTAGGACGCGAGGATCAGCGGGCCGGTATCGAGCGCAATCTCCCGGCCGTGTCCGAAGCGCGGTTTCGGGGAAGGGATGCCGAGCCCGCGCCGTCGCAGGATCCTCAGCATGTGGTCGAAGGCGTACTGCCCAAGCGTCACGATGCACCTGAGTGCGGGGAGAAAGTGGTCGAGCTCGCGTTCGAGGAATGGGGTGCACCTGTCGCGCTCGGCGGGACGCGGGCGGTTCTTCGGCGGGGCGCACCGCACGGTGGCAGTCACCCACGCGTCGTCGAGCCGGAGTCCGTCGAAACGGCTCGTCGATACGGGTGCGGAGGCGAATCCGGAGCGGTGGAGCGCCTCATAGAGCCAGTCGCCCGATCGGTCGCCTGTGAACATGCGTCCGGTCCTGTTCGCGCCGTGGGCGGCGGGGGCGAGGCCCACGATGAGCAGGCGGGCGAGGGGATCGCCAAATCCCGGAACCGGCCGGCCCCAGTATTCCTCGTCCCGGTAGGCGGCCTTCTTGGCATCGGCAACTGCCTCCCGCCACGCGACGAGCCGAGGACAGGCGCGGCAGCGCGTCACGTCGGTCTCGAGGTCGCGGAACATTGCCGGGACAGGCGACCGTTCAGTCACTTCGAGATTTCCGTCGGTTCCACTCGCATTGTTCGGTGTCCGGTTGCGGCTCTCCGCAGAACCGGTGCTTCTGCGGGACGCCGGCGAAGAGCGCGGGTTGTGCCAGCCGCAAGGTAGCCCCGATCCCTTGGTGCGGCACCGTGGTTCTCCCGTCCGCCGCTCTGGAACCCGTGGCCCGGCGCGGCTCCTCCGGGTCGATTGGATCCACGGAAGCGTCGATGCTAGGGATGTTGGCGTCGCGATGGTCAGAGTGATTCCGGTCCTCCCCGACGGGAACCGTCGACGAGGGACCGGATTCCATGCACCAGTTCGCGTCCGACGGTCTCGAGTCCATACCGTTCGGCCGCGCGCGGTCCGGCTGCGCCCAGCCGCCTCCGCTCATCGGGG
This sequence comes from Gemmatimonadota bacterium, assembly GCA_012267505.1. Lineage (GTDB taxonomy): Bacteria > Gemmatimonadota > Gemmatimonadetes > Longimicrobiales > Gaopeijiaceae > JAAXGI01. The sequence continues at coordinate 22,022 of JAAXGI010000061.1, read as the reverse complement.
TTCTCGAGGAGGCTCATCAGCGCCGCAGCAAGGGCGTCCGGATCGGAAGGAGGAACAAGGAGGCCCGTCCGTCCGTGTGTCACGACCTCCGGCACTGCTCCAGCTCTCGCGGCTACGACGGGAAGACCGGCAGCCATCGCTTCCACGAAGACGATCCCGAACCCCTCCTGCAGCGATGGGAGGCAGAAGATGTCTGCCTCGAAATATGCCGTACGAACGTCGTGGTCACGGGCCACGGGACCTCGGAATGAAACGTGGCGGTTCAGGGCCAACTCGTTCGAGAGGCCGCGAAGTTGTGGAAGTTCCGGCCCCCCTCCGAGGACCGTCAGCCGAACCGTCGGGTGCCGTTCCGCGATGATCTTCATGGCCCGGAGTAAGGTCCGCGTGTCCTTGCGGGGATATTGCCGTGCGACGGAGAGGATCGTCAGGCGCCGGAGGCGATGGCTGGCGCCCTCGCCTCCGTACTGCCGCGCGAGCGCCCGCCAGGGCCGGAGATCGACCGCCTCGGGGACCACCTCGACTTTCGTGGCGGGGATCCGGTAGTGGTCCACCGCGAATTTACGGGAGTACCGACTGGGCACCAAGACTCGGTCGGCACCGGCAGCGTTTCTCCGCTCGAGGGCCGAGATCGACCGGAGCAGCCATCGATCCCGCGCTGAGCGCTCGAATCTGGCCTCATCGGCGGCGATGCCCTTGAGGGCGACAACATACGGGAGGCCTCGCGGGCGCCTGCGGGCCCAGCGGAAACCGTCCAGGTCGAACCCGACCACGATGTCCGGCATGCCATCGGATGTGACCCGGTTCCGCAATGACATGTTGAACAGGATCCGGCTTGCAAGTCCCCGACCCATGCGGGTTGGACGGATCATCTCCACCCGGTGCCCGACGGACTCAAGCGCCCGGGCAAGCGCGGCGATCCCGACGGCTGTTCCCGATCCCCGCTCGGGGTCGGAGTGCCATGAATCCAGAAAGGCGAACCGGAGGGAACGGCTCATCGCTGGGTTGGGGGCTCCGGGTGGCTGGATCTGCTCTCGAACGTGTCGACCGCTCGGACGGCCCACAGCGTCCTCAGAGGTCCGTGTGGACCCGAACTGGCGTGAAGATCAGGTGGACGTGGGGAGGCTGGGTGGATCGCCGCGACCCGGTGTATGGAACGGAGTGTGGGATCGCCGCCGCCGGGACCCGGCACCGGGTGGCGGACCCCGGCCGTGCGGGTGGACCTGGTATCCGGTCCCTACGGTGCGGTGCGCATCTGGAAGTCGTCGCCCAGCGCCGGGTTTACATAGTCGTCCGGGAGGACGCGGTCGGGATCCGGGCGTACGCTGAGGTAGTCGACGTGCACCGGCACATCCAGCCACCCGTGGGGCGTGCCGGCCGGGATGATCACGATATCTCCCTCCTTGACGTGCTTGGAGACCCAGTCTCCCACGATGGGGCCGATGCAGGAGGGTCCGTTCAGCGTTGTCGTGACAACGCTTTCCGGGGAGGTTGCCCGCCCGTTCAGGATCTCACCACCCGTGACGAGCGTACCGGATCCGGACACGATCACATACGTCTCGGTCTGGTGCAGGTGCATGATGCCCGACGCCCCGCTGTCGCGGTCCGTTGAAGTGACGCCGCACGTCTCTGCCGGCGGCTGATCGCCTCCGCCGCCTCCACCGCCCGGGTTCGACGGTTGACGTGTCGAGCCACGGTGAATGATACCGACCGACAGATTGAGTTCACCGATGTCTCGACTGACGATCTGGCGGTCGACACCCGGCAGTTCGTTCACTGTCTGCCACTCTTCTTCGGTAATGTAGGTTGCCCACGTCTGGTCGGTCTGTGAGGCCGCATCGGCTGGCAACGTGAGCAGCGGAGCAGTCAGCACAAATATCCATCGCCTGATCATCGACTCTCCTTATGGCTATCTCGAGCGTTCATTCCGGCCACCCGGCAGGGTGCTGCCCGGGAAGCTATGAACCGTACGAATGCCGCACCAGCGATCTGCGGCACTGGAACGGTCCCATCGCCGGGTCCTGGCCTGAGGGCGAGGATGGCCCGGTCCGGGATAGGCACGATCCACGCACTCTCATCCGGTCGGGTGCTTCGCCGGGTTCCGACGCCTGAGCTCCCCGGGTATCCGGACACTCGCCGTGTCCCAGCGCAGGCTGTGGCGGCGTCGTGTGGGTCGAGATCGGGAGCAGTAGGCGCCATCATCCTGGGAAATCGGGGCAGCGGAGCGGGTTCGTGCGACCGATGTAGTTTGCAGCACGGAGAGCGTGCGGGAGATGCCCTCTAGGCCGACTCCGGTGCGCTGCTTCTGTTCGTCCGGACGAAGATCGGGCTGGCGAGTCTAGCCTGTCCGCGTCGGAAGCCAGCATCAAACCCGGGCATGCTCACGGAGGCGCGGGCTCTCCTGCACCGGATCATCCGGCTCGACGCAACCCCACGCCGGCACGTCGGACATTGCCAGCGGTCGTGCGGATGCTTCGCTGGCTGCGGAAGCCGTGTCGCGAGGTCGAGGACGCCTACCGGCAGGCGGTCGTTCTGTTGCCGAACGAGCGAGGGTTCATGAAGGAGGTTGAGGAAGTCGGACAGCCGAGGCGATCAGCTCATGGAATTCGACGGTGGCCGAGCATCCGCGACTCCGGTCATGGCGGCGTCCGCACGCTTCCGATGCGCTCATCGATAGGGGATGCCGTCCTCTCACGGAAGGTGTTCGGGCCCGGGAAGTATCGATGCTGGCCGTCGGCCTTGGGGGCGCACGTTGGTGCTGTCTTGTTGACCGTCGGATCTCGGAGGTCGGTCGGCAGGGCGGGGCAGCCTCAGGTCGCACCCGGTCCGTTGGTTGAGACGAAGGGGAAACTGCCGGACAACGTGCTTGCTCTGGTGTGACCCGCTGCGTACGGATTGTATCGGGATTTCCGTCTTCCTCGGGCCTTCCTCGATTGGAGTTGCCGCGATGAGTCGCATGAACAGGAGTCGCCAGCCGCGCGAGGCCCCGGTCACGCGGCGGGACTTCCTGACCCGTGGTGGAGGAGCCGTGGCCGGACTGGCCCTCGGACTGCCCGATCCTGCGGCGGCGATGGTCGGACCGGGTTCCCGCGACAGGACGCAGGACACGGACCTTCTGATCCGGGGTGGCCGGGTCATAGATCCCTCGCAGGGTCTCGACGGATCGTTCGATGTCGGCATCCGGGGCGGTCTCGTCGCCGACCTCGCGCCGACGCTCGATCCCGCCGGGTGGCGGGAGGTGATCGATGCGGATGGCCGGATCGTGACCCCGGGCTTGGTGGACCTGCACGTCCATGTCTACGAGGGCGTGTCCCACTACGGCATCAGCGCGGACCGGTACTGCCTGAGCCGCGGCGCCACGACCGTTCTCGACGCCGGATCGGCAGGTGCCCAGACGTTCGATGGCTTCCGCCGGTATGTGATCGACGAACAGGAGACAAGGATCCGGGCGCTCCTGAACATTTCCGTCACGGGTACGCTAACGGACCTGCGCGGTGAGTTGCGGGACCTCGAATACGCGGATGTCAGCCGCGCGATGCGGACCGTCGAAGAGCATCGGGATCTGATACTCGGGGTCAAGGTGCGGGCCGGCGGGGAATCCGGGCCGAACGACATGGCCGGCACCGAGCGGGCGCTCGAGGTGGCGGAGGCGTTCGGGCTGCCGATCATGCTGCACATCACGCGGACCGTCACGCCGATCGGTCGGCTTCTGGGCCTCTTGCGCGAGGGGGACATTCTCACGCACAGCTTCCGGTTGTCGGGAACGCCCGGGGCCGCCGACCAAGGTATCCTGACTGGGGAGGGAGTGGTCCGGGAATCGGCCATCGCGGCGCTTGAGCGCGGCGTGCTCTTCGACGTGGGTCACGGCGGCGGGAGTTTCTCGTTTGACGCCATGGAGATGGCGATGCGCCAAGGCGTCCTGCCGGGTACGATCAGCAGCGACGTGCATGCCTACAATGTAGGTGCCGACGGACCGGTCTACGATCTGGCCACCACACTCTCGAAGTTCCTCGCCTTGGGACTGCCACTGGCCGAGGTCGTCAGAAAGGCCACCGAGGTGCCGGCAGGCGCTCTCGCCTGGGGTGCACAGGTTGGGACGCTCCGCGCCGGCGCCGAGGGCGATGTCGCGATATTCGAAATGCATACCGGCGAGCACAGGTTCCGGGACGCGTACGGCGGGGTCAGGACCGGGAGCGAGATGCTCGTGCCGTGGCGCACGTTGAAGGGAGGGCGGAGCTACCTCCCGCAGTGGTCGTGAGCCGTGGCAACGTGTTGAACCGGCGAGATGCGGAATGGGGAGCGCCCGTGACCGTTCGCGGGACTGCAGGAGTAGCTGCGGTGCTCGCACCCGCCATGCTGTTCGGCCTCGGCAGCTGTACCGTCCGCGAAGTGCCCGCCCGGGAGTTCAGGCTCGAGGAGGCGACCGTCGCGGATATCAACGCGGCATTCGATGCGGGAGCGCTTACCTGCCGGGGGCTCGTCGAGCTGTATCTGCGTCGGCTTGCCGCCTACGACGGTGCGGGGCCGGAGCTGAACAGCATGATCGCCCTCAACCCCCGCGCAATGCAGATCGCCGAAGCGCTCGATGACGAGCGAACGGCCAGAGGCCCGCGGAGCGTGCTACACTGCATCCCCGTAGTGCTCAAGGACAACATCGATACCGGCGACATGCCCACCAGCAACGGCAGCGTCATCCTGAAGGACGCGGTCGCGCCCGACGACGCCTTCATCGCGCGGCGCCTGCGGGGGGCGGGGGCCCTGGTCCTCGGTAAGGCATCCCTGGGCGAATTCGCGGGAGGGAACAGCTACAACTCCGTCGACGGGCAGACGATCAACGCGTATCACCGCCTGCGGGCCGCAGGCGGCTCAAGCAGCGGATCCGCCGTGGCGGTCGCCGCCAACTTCGCCGTGCTCGGCGTCGGGACGGACACGAGCCAGTCGGTCCGGATTCCCGCGGCCTTCAACGGGCTTGCCGCTCTGCGCCCCACCACGGGTCTGATCAGCCGCGATGGCATTGCGCCGAAGAACCTGAACTTTGACACCGCGGGTCCGATGGCGAGGACCGTCGCGGACCTCGCCATCCTACTGACCGCCATGGCGGGTCCGGATCCCGCCGACCCGGACGGGCTGAGCCAAAGGGTCTTCGGGGACCATCCCGCAGGTCCGTCCGCGGCGGAGCTGGACTACACGCGGTTTCTCGAGCGAGGCGCGCTCGAGGGTGCGCGTCTCGGCATTGCGCGCGACTACTTCGGCGGGGATCCCCAGATCGACGCCCTCGCTGAAGAAGCGATCGCGGCCATGCGGGGAGTCGGGGCCGAGATTGTCGACCCGGTAACGTTCGACGGATCCTTCGTGGACGGCGTGCGGGCGGTCGCCGACTACCGTTTCAGGGCGGACTGGGAAGCCTACCTGGCTACGTTCGGGGACGCCGTCCCGAACACCGTCGCTGAGTTTCTCCGGATCTACCGGTCAGAGGTTGCCGCATCCGCGCTTCCCGCCGAGGGGACGGTTCTCAGTCTCCTCGAGCGCGCGAGCATCACATCGGCGGAGGACCCCGCATACATCGACCTGCTCGAGAACCGCCTTCCACGAAACACCGAACTCAAGACCGCCCTCTTCGACGAGTACGGCCTGGACGCCCTTGTGTATCCGACGAGCGCGAGCTTCGCGCCGCCCATGCGAAACCCGGTCCACAGCGCGTCGGACCCGACGTACGTGGCCGACGAAGTGAGGAGCCCCCAGACGCTCGCCGGCTACAGTTCGGTCGGGTTTCCGGCCGTCGTCGTGCCGATGGGAGTTGGCTCCGAGGGGCTTCCCATGACCATCTCGTTCCTGGGACGACCGTATGAGGAAGGGAAGCTCATCGGATACGCATTCGACTACGAGCAGGCCACGATGATGCGCCGTCCCTCTCCCCTCGCTCCCCCCCTCCCGGGCGAGGTCATTTCGTACTGACGCCTGCTACCTCCGGTCCCTCCGCTCGATGGGTGGGACGGGCGTGTCGGGAGTCAGGGCTGGCCTCCGCCGATGCCAATCGGTCGCCTGCTCATAGGCGCTCGCAAGCGCCAGAATCCTGCCCTCCGAGTATCGGGGGCCCGCGATCATGAGACCGATCGGGAGTCCGTCGGTGGAGAATCCGCAGGGTACAGAGACCGCAGGGATGCCGAAGCTGTTGAAGGGCGCGCAGTTGGACGTGACAGACGGCTCCAGCGGTGGTTCGTCTTCGGTCTCCTCTCTCTCGAGCGCCTCGTTGATGGTGGGCTGCATGACCCGCCATGTGGGGAGTACGACCAGATCATGGTTGGCAAACGCGTCGTCGATGGTCTTGCGCATCCGCTGGAGTTCCCACTGGGCATTGATGTAGTCGACGACCTTGGTAGAGCACTGGGTCGTAGCCACGTCGTTGAGCCTCCGGTGCACGGCTTCGATCGTGCGCCTCTGGTTGAGCGAATAGCGGCTGGCGCTGCGCCGGTACCACTCCCAGTGGAATGCCTCGATCTCCCCGGAGAGGTAGGACCTCGAGTATCGACCCTGCGGCGGGAGGCGCATCTCGCCCACGCTCCCGGCTAGGCCGCCCAGGACGTCGATGGCCTCCTCCACGGCGACGGCGATCTCGTCGTCGAGAAAGTCGAAGAACGGCTCTCGCGGGATGCCCAGTCGGAGGCTGCCGACGGACTGCCGTGCAGCGGCGGCGTAGTCTTGCGGAGGATGTTCGATGCTTGCCACGTCGTGCTTGTCGTAGCCCACCATCCCCGACAGGAGGAGGGCACAGTCCTCGGCGGTCTTCGTCATCGGGCCACAGTGGTCAAGCGAGTACGTCCGCGGGATGATCCCTCCGATGGAAACGAGACCGTACGTGGGCTTCAGCCCGACGATACTGCAGTACGCTGCCGGCATGCGGACCGAGCCGCCGGTGTCGGTTCCGAGCGCTCCAAGTGCCATGTCGGCGATCACCGCTGCGGCCGAACCGCCGGATGAACCGCCTGAGGTGCGGTCGAGTGCCCACGGGTTCCGGACGGGGAGGAAGTAGGTGGAGACGTTGGTCCCGCCCATGGCAAACTCCTGAAGGCCAGCCTTTGCCATGATCACGGCGCCAGACGCCTTCAGGCGCCTGACCACGAAGGCGTCCTCTTCCGGCACGTTCTCCTCGAATACGAGGCTTCCTCCGGTTGTTCGCGTTCCGGCCGTGTCGATGTTGTCCTTGAGAGCGATGGGAATGCCGTGGAGCGGCCCGCGAAAGTTCCCCCTGTTCGCTTCGAGATCCAGTTGCCTAGCCTGTTGGAGGGCCTCGTCGTGCATGATCGTGATGAAGGCGTTGACCTTCGGATTGTACGCCTCGGCCCGGGCCAGACACGCCCGGGTGAGTTCGGTCGAGCTGATCTCCCTCGCCCGGATCATCCGCGATGCTTGGGCAATGGTCAGCATCGCAAGCTCCTGCGACGGGCCGGCCGGCGAGGCGTCTGCAGCGAGGGCCGGGAGCGCCGCGGCCCCTGCGGCCGCGTTGGCGGTCACTCGGACGAAGTCGCGGCGAGTCCAGTCTTCGCGCTCTGTCATGGCAGAATCTCCCTCGAAGCATTGGTGGTTGCGCCTGCTCCGGCGCGAATGTCTCCCGCAGGGTTCCCTGCGTGCGGATCGGTTGACAGCTGGCCGGGCTCCGAGCTCGCCCCGTCCGCGGGAGGATGGGATCCGCCGGTCCGCTACGGGAACGGGCCGGGCTCCGGCGGGCGGGCGGGCGCGCGTGGCGGTCCGGTCCGGCCCGTGAGTCTCATGAGTCCAGGCCGAAGAATGTCTCGGCAGCGGGTACGTTCGCCGGCGGACGATAGGACGCTTGCCGTGCGTTGGGATCGGGAGGCCGCATGCGGTCGAAGATCCTCCTTGCCGCCTCGACGACTCGGGCCTCTTCTGACCTGTCGACGGCGAGCGACGCGACGCCCAGCTGGCGCACGTGTCCGAGGACGATGCCGCTCCCGCGGGGGATCATGCCGCCGACCGAGTAGTTGACCTCGGGCTGCGGGGCCAGCACGGTCAGCTGCCCCTTCACCGGGATGAGCTCCCCGTCGCCGAAAAGCTTCCCCGCGCCCATGCCGGTGCAGTTGACCACGAGCGGCTCGGGGAGAGACACGAGGTCTCGCGGACTCTCGAACGAACGGAGGCGGATCTTCCCCCCGTAGGCCAGGACATCGCGCATGAGCGCTTCGAGGTAGATGTCGGGGTCGAACTGGAGCATCGGCCCGCGCCGCGCGTACGGTCTCGCGAACGGGTGCTCGCCCGGCCCAAGCGTCGTGCGGCCGAGGTCGAAGTCCCGCGGCAGCAAGGGGTTGCCCAGCGAATCCTCAGCTTCTTCCTCGAAATCGCTGCGTCCATCCGGACCGTCCGCCAACGCGTAGCTGTCAATCCACCGCACACCGTATCCGCGGCCCGCCAGCAGTTGGTGTTCCCGGTACGCGAACTCGACCGCGTGCCGGAACTGCGCATCCCAGGTTGCCGTGCGGCGCGCGACAAGGGTTGATGCGGGCGTGAATCCTCCCCAAAGCTTGTTCGACGTGGTATCGGGAGGCAGCGCCCGGGCGTAGATGGACACCTCGAACCCGCGGCGTTGCAGGAGGCGCGCAGTCGTGAGGCCGATGATGCCGCAGCCGATGACCGCCGCATGCCGTTCCGTGTGATCCAGTGCGAGCTGGGTGGCGAGATGCGCGGTGCCCCAGGACAGCGACATCCCGGCACCGCCGTGCCCGTAGTTGTGGATGACCGTCTTCTCGTCCAGGCGTTCCGCCTTCAGAACGAATCCCGACGGCCGATAGGGGCGAAGCGCCACCGTAGTGCGGATGATGCGGTCCCAGGAGACTTGGACCGGCGCGAGGTTGAAACGGCTGGACACGCCAGCCGGCGTGCCGAATCCCCGGTAGCCGCACGCGCCGGCCCCGAGCCCCAGTCCCGCGAGCCCAGCCGTCTTGACAAAGCGTCGTCTCTCCAGAGGTCCCTCCAGTGCGTGCCCGCCGGGATCGGGTACTCTAGGCCGCATGCCCGGGCACCGCAAGCAAAGCCCCCGCCCGACCTACGGCCGTCCGGATCTCCTGCGCTTCCGGGATACCGAAGTAACCACTGGGAAGGAAGATGCGTACCGTTTACTAAGATCCCTACTAGGTTTCTCACAACCCGGTAGCGCGACATCGGGCGCTGCCGGGACCGCGCCCGGTCCTACGGGGCCGTGCCCTCCGGTTCCTCGCGGGATCGCCCGGTCTGGCCGGGACGGGCGCGGAGATCGGGGGGGAACTCCTTTACGTAGAGATCCTGCTTCTCGTAGGGAATCTCGATTCCTTCCTTCGCGAAGCGCTCGTACACCTCCGTGTTCAGCGCGTCCAGGACGCGTCCGCGGAGAACCGGTTCCTCGATCCATGCCAGAAGCTCCAGGTCCACGCCGGAAACGCCGAGAGTGCGGAACCGCACGCGAGGCGTGGGCTCGGCGCACACGAGCGGGTGGCCGGCCGCGGAGCTGAGCAGCACCTCCTTCACCTGATCGATATCGGATCCGTAGGCGCACGACACACGCACCCGGATCCGTTCCTTCACATGGGGTCCGCCGGTCTCGTTGATGATCTTGGTGTTCCCCATGATCGCATTGGGAACGGTGACCTCGATGTCGTCGCGGGTCAGCATGCGCGTGCTTCTGAGTCCGATCTGGGTCACCATCCCGCGCTCCCCGGAGTCAAGAACGATGAAGTCGCCGATCTTGTACGGAGCGTCGGCCAGGATGAGGACGCCCGCGAAGAAGTTCGCAACGGTATCCCTCGCTCCGAAACCCACCGCAATCCCCACGATCCCCGCTGACGCGAGCCACGCTGAAACGTCCAGATTCCAGATGAGGAAGAAGAAGTAAGCTCCGCCCCCGACCAGGAGCACGTTGTTGACGTTGCGGAAGAGTGGGAGAGTGCGCTGGTCGATGAAGCGGAACCGGCTCGGGTGATGGCTTAGCGTCTCGAGCACGAGCCGGTTGAGCCGTATGGCGAAGTCGAGGCCCACGAGGATCCCCACGCTCCCGAGACCCCCGTACGTGATCGTCCGGAGCGCACCATCCAGTCCGAGGAGTCCGGCCGCGATGGCGATACCGCCCAGGAGCACGAAGACGAAGATGGGTCGGTGGAGGATCCCGACGAGCTCGTCGTCGAGGTCGGTCTCCGTCTGCCGCGCCCACCTGAGGATCCATCCCGAGATGAGCCGGTCGGTGATCCGGGCCACCCCAATGCTCAGGAGCACGACGGCCAGTGCCTGAAAGCGGGCGTCCGACGCTACCGCCCCAAGCGCGGCGAACCGACCGAGGAAATCCGCAACTGCCTGCATCCTCTCCCTCCTGGAACCGCCGGCCCCGGTATGTGCACCCCGCGGTGATGCGCACCCCCTCTCTCATCCGTCCACGGCCAAGCTGCGTGCGGGGTGGCCGGCGTCGGGACGGGCAATGAGGCCGCTCAGCCGGAGGCGGGCGCTGTGCGGGGCCGTCCGTTCCGTCCCCTGCCTGCGTCTGGCGAGTTCCGCCGTCCCCCAAGCGCCGGCACATGCGCCTGCGGCGCGACGGGAGAAAACTCGGCTGCCGGACAGCCGGTCGCAACAACTATCGCGCCCGCGGGACCCCACGCCGGCAGGTCAGGCCGGCCGCGATCTGCCACAGCCCGGTGGGTTCCTCCTTCCGGCCTATCCTTCCTATGTCGCCAAGGTCCCGTCGAAGTCGCAGGTCTTGTGCGACCCGTCACAGAAGGGTTTCCGGGCGGACACTCCGCAACGACAGAGCGCGTAGGGCCTACCCCCCGGTGGCGTTGCGATCTCGCTGCCCTCCTGATCGCGAAGCGGGACGCCCCCCTCGATGATGAGCGGGCCGTTGGTCTGGATCCTGATTCTTGCGCTGGACACGGCGTGCCTCCTGCGTTCGGCGGTGGGGGATACCGGGCGTACCCCGCTCCCGACGATGGTTCCTTCCGCCGGCGAGGCGCCCGCGATACCTCGGAGGATTGCCGCAGCGAGTTGGACGGAAGCGGACGGCTGCAACTGCCCGATCGAGTGGACGCACTCTTCCCGCGGTGCCACGGCGCCCGACCTTCCGGCGTAGCCGGGAATTCCGTTGCCCTCACCCCGCGTGCTGCCGGGAGGACGGTCGCGTTGTCGGGACCTGCGGGCGCTTCCGACTGGCACCCGCCGGCGCGCCTGCAGTACGTTGTCGCGGTGACCGGGGGTCTCGGGCGGAGCAGTGGATCGGGCTGAGCCCGGCCGCAGGCCGCTCACCGGAGGGTCCGGTGTTGAGCAGAAGTCTCGCGGGCTCCCGTGGGCCCGGGACGGACTTCCCCGGCGTCTCCCGGGCGGGCCCCTTAGCCCTCGCGCCTCTTCCATCCCATCGGAGATCCGCGTCATGCGCTCTCGCTACATCGGTATCGCAGGGTTCCTCACCCTCATTCTCGTCAGCGGGCTCCCGGGGGCTGCTGACGGCCAGGACCGCGCGACGTACACGACGGGGCAGGCCACCCTGGGGCAGGCCGCGTATGCCGAGAGGTGCGCCGCGTGCCACGGCGATGGGGACGATGTGGCCGGCTCGTTCGAGGCCCCTCCGCTCGCGGGCCCCGCCTTCCTCGGTTTCTGGGCCGGCCGGCCCATCAACGAGTTGTTGGACATCACGTCGTACATGCCACCGGGCGCGGAACAGTCGCTCGGCGAGGAGACGTATGCGAACATCGTCGCCTACATCCTCTCCCGGAACGGCGTGCCACCGGGTGGCGCACCCCTTGCCTTCGCCTCGACGGCGCCCCTCGGAGGGGCCACGGGAACGCGGATCGAACTCGCGGCCCGGATGCCTGCGCGCGATGGTCCGCCGCCGGGCGGAACGGACACATACACGAGCGTTGCGGACTTCCGGCCGGTCTCGGATGAGGAGCTCGTGTCGCCGGATCCGGGTGACTGGCTGATGTACCGGCGGACGTACGACGGCCAGGGCTACAGCCCCCTGGGTCAGATCACGCGCGAGAACGTGGACGATCTGCGGCTCGAGTGGGTTTGGGCGATGGACGACGGCGTGAGCCAGCCGACCCCGCTCGTGCGCGATGGGGTGATGTATCTCACGCACCCGAACAACAAGATCCAGGCCCTAGACGCGGCCACGGGCGAGCTGCTCTGGGAGTATCGTAGAACCTTCCCCGAGGGGTTCCGCCCAGGCGGTTTCTCGCAGCTCCGGGCGATCGCGATCCGTGACGACAAGCTCTACGTCCCGACCAAGGACGCGGCGCTCGTGGCGCTGGACGCCCGCTCGGGAGAGATCGTCTGGGAGACGCGCGTGGCCGACTGGGAGAAGGGCTTCACCTACGTGGCCGGGCCACTCGTGGTCCGGGGGAGGGTCATCAGCGGCATCAACGGCTGCACACGCTTCTTCGAGGACTCCTGCTTCCTCACGGCGCATGATGCCGAGACCGGGGCCGAGCTGTGGCGCACCTACACGATCGCACGTCCCGGGGAGCCGGGCGACGAGTCGTGGGGCGGGATCCCGCTCGAGCTGCGGGGCGGGGTGGACGCCTGGATCACCGGGAGCTACGATCCCGAGCTGGACCTGATCTACTGGGGGACGGCGCAGCCGAAGCCGTGGGTGCCTTCGAGCCGCGGCATGACAATCGATGATGCTGCGCTCTACAGCAACTCGACGCTCGCACTGGACCCGGACGACGGACGCATCGTCTGGTACCGGCAGCACGTCCCCGGCGAGGCGCTCGACCTGGACGAGGTGTTCGAGCGCGTCCTTGTTGACAGGAACGGCCAGCGGCTCGTCTTCACGATTGGCAAGCACGGGATCCTCTGGAAGCTGGACCGGACGTCGGGGGAATTCCTGGGCCACCGGGAAACCGTATACCAGAACGTCTTCACCTCCATCGGCCCGGACGGCGGTGTGACGTACCGTGACGACATCCGCAACGCGCAGGTCGGAGAGTGGATCTCGGTCTGTCCGAGCACGGCCGGCGGCCATAACTGGCCGGCGATGGGCTACAGTCCCGAGGCGGGGGTGCTCGTCATCCCGCTCAGCCAGAGCTGCATGGAGATATCGGGACGCGAGATGCCGCTCGAGGTCGGCTCGGGAGGTACCGCAGCCGACCGCATCTTCCGGTCGATGCCCGAGACGGAGGGCAACCTCGGCAAACTCGCGGCCTACGATGTGGACACGATGGAGGAGATCTGGAGTGTCGAGCAGCGTGCCGCCTTCCTCACCGCCGCGCTCACAACGGGTGGGGAGCTCGTCTTCGCCGGGGACCTGGACCGGAATTTCCGCGCCTTCGATGTGCACACGGGCGAGGTCCTCTGGCGGACGCGCCTGGGGACCTCGGTGCAGGGGTTCCCGGTGTCCTACGAGGTGGATGGCGAGCAGTACGTCGCGGTGCCCACCGGGCTGGGAGGCGGGAGCCCGCGCGGAGTTCCCGGCGACGTGAGCCCGGATGTCCGCCACCCGAACACCGGGAACGCGATCTACGTGTTCAGGCTGCCCGCCCGCTGACCGGACGCATGCGCCGATCACAGGAGATGCCGACGATGAAGCCGACCACTCCGCTCCTGCCCGCGCTCGCGTCCGCGCTCGCTGCCGGAATCCTTGCCGGGACGACCCTCGACCTTGCCGCCCAGGAGGGCGGGCCGTTCGTCGTCCATCCCTCGACCCAGACGACCGAGCGCCTCATCACCCTGGAGACGCTCGACAGGTGGGCGGAGGAGCTGTCGAACTGGGGGCGGTGGGGTCCCACCGACCAGCGTGGCACGCTGAACCTCATCACCCCCGAGAAGACCCGCCAGGCGGCAGGCCTGGTCCGGGAGGGCGTGACGGTCACGCTGCAGCATACGCCGTTCGGGAAGTCAGGAAGCGACACGGGGACGTTCGGCGAGAATTACCATCGGATGATCCGGCTCGACCCGGTCACCGGGCTGCCTCCGTCCGCGCTCGACCGGATCGGTCTCTCGATTCACGACGGACTCAACTCCCACCTGGACGCGCTCTGCCACTACGCGGACCGCGAGGGCAGGGTGTACAACGGCTACCCGCAGAACCTGAACGCAGCCGGCTGCCACGACCTCGCGATCGACCGGATGGGTCCCGCATACATCACGCGCGGGGTGCTTGTGGACATGCCTCTCCTGAAGGGGGTTGACTGGCTCGAGCCGAGCACTCCGATCTACATCGAGGATCTCGAGGAGTGGGAGAGATTCGCGGGGATCGAGATCGGACGGGGCGATGCGCTCCTGATCCGGACCGGGCGCTGGGCGAAGCGGGCAGCGGAAGGGCCGTGGGCCTACGGGCAGGGGGGCGCGGGTCTGCATGCCTCGGTGCTGCCCTGGCTCCGGGAGCGGGACGTGGCGGTCCTCGCCGGCGATGCCGTCAACGATGTGCAGCCCTCGGGGGTGGATGGGATCGGGAGGCCCATTCACACCCTGACACAGGTCAATCTGGGACTCCCGATCGCGGACAACGCGTACCTCGAGGACGTCGCGCGCGAAGCGCAGCGGCTCGGGCGGTGGGAGTTCATGTTCAACCTGCACATCATGTCGATCCAGGGAGGCACGGCGACCCCCTTCAACGCCAACGCCACATTCTGACGACCACGGCGCGCGGGGAAGGGCGGGTTTCGCCTCCTTCCCGCGCGCCGGTGCGGCGGCTAGCGGCGTGCCAGCCGCTTCTCCCCCGCTCGCCCCGGAGGGGAATCACCGGGTCCGGAAGTCGGGGCCTTCCGCATGCCCGACGACCCCAGTAGGCCGTCCTCTCCGCCCTTGCCCGGCAGGCAGTCGGCGCCCGCCCGCCGTACGGTCACCATCCGACGGCGTAGCCCGTGCGGCGCGGATCCGCGCCCGCCGTCATCGTCTCGGTCTCCGGGTCCATGACAATGCCCTGCATGCTCCCTAGTGCCCACTCACCCGTCGCTTCGATGTTGTGCCCCATCTCCTCCAGCCGCCGGAGCGTCTCCGCGGCGACCCGGCCCTCCACGTTCACGGTGATCTCGGAACCCGCCCGGTAGAAGTTGGGGTCGGCATCCAGGCTCAGGCGGGGCGCCTCGATCGCCTCCTGGATTCCCATCCCGAAGTCGAGGAGATTCAGGAGGACCTGGAACTGGGTCTGGCCGATCGTCTCCCCGCCGGGGGTGCCCAGAGAGAGATGGAAACGGCCGTCGCGCATGACGATGATCGGCGAGTTGTTGAGGATCGGAATCTGCCCGCCGCGCGGATAGTTCACGTCGCCGGGATAGGGTGAGGTGGACCCGACCCGCGTCCCGTTGTTGAAGAACATCCCGGTGCTGCCGACGATCACGCCCGTGCCCCATCCGCTCCCGAGCGTCGGCGTGGCGGCGATCACATTCCCGTAGGAGTCGGCCACCGAGAAGCTCGTCGTGCTCCCGGCCACAGAGAGTTCCGCGAGGACGGGCCCGTCCGACAGGCCGAGGGGCTGTCCTGCGTACGCCGTCCGCGAGAACCGCTCCGGGTTTCCGCTCTCCGGGTAGGCGATCGCGCGCGAGGGGTCGATCATCTCGCGCCGGGCCGCCGCATACGCCTCCGAGAGCATCCCGTCGGTGGGCATGTCGGTGAACGCCGGGTCCGCCACGTAGCGGTATATGTCGGCCTTCGAGAGCTTGATCGACTCGGAAACCAGGTGGAGGGCCTCGGGCGAGTTGTGGCCGAGCGCTTTCAGGTCGAACCCCTCGATCAGGGCGAGGCCCATCGTGACCTCGAGGCCTCCACGGGATGTTGTCGCATTCGTGTAGACGTCATAGCCCCGGTAGTTGACGTGGACCGGATCGGCCCAGATGGGCTCGTACCGGGCGAAGTCCTCGTAGGTGAAGAGTCCCCCGTGCGCCTCGTAGAAGGCGGCCATCTCCCTTGCGATGTCGCCGCTGTAGAAGAGGTCGAAGGCCGCGCTGAGAGCCTCCGATCTCGTCTTTCCCTCGGCCAGCGCGGCCTCCTCGGCCGCCACGAGGCTGCGGAAGGTCCGGGCAAGGTCCGGCTGGCGGAACATCGACCAGGGCTCCGGGGCCTCGCCTCCCGGGAGGAAGATGCGCGCCGTCGTGGGGTGCTCCGAGAAGAGCTCGGCCTGCTGCGCGATGCTTGCGGTGACGATGGGCTGGATCGGATGCCCGTCGGCTGCGTACTCGATCGCGGGCTCGAGCACCTCGCCCAACGTCATCGTGCCGAACCGGTCGAGAAGCGCGATCCAAGCGCCGAAGAGACCCGGAGTCACGCCCGCCTTCATCCCGCGCGAGAGTTCCCCGGCGGTCACCTCGGAGGCGTCCAGCGCAAGCGGCGCGGCCCCGGTCCCGTGGAGCGAATAGACGCGGTCGGTCGCCCGGTCGTAGATCGTGAAGAAGCCGTTGCCGCCCGCGCCCGACATCATCGGCTCGACAACCTGGAGCGTTGCGAGCGTCGCAACGGCCGCGTCTGCCGCATTGCCGCCGGCAAGGAGCATGCGGAGCCCAGCCATGGATGCGAGCGGATTGCCTCCGGTGGTCACGAGCCCGTGGTTGGCTGTCACCGCCGGACGGTGGGCGGGCTTGTGCGATCCCTGGCCATCCTGCGCCGCGGCGGTGGCAGGCAGGAGGGCGTAAAGAGAAAGCGCCCCCGCCGCCACGAGCGGAAGGAGGGCGGTCAGGGCCGGTTTCGTCGTGCGCGTTCCGGGCAGGTGCATTCTCCTCTCCTCGGTCGTGGATGGGGAACGGCTGCAGGTTGCCAAGCGCCAATCTGGCACACGGGCCGGGAACCCGCGAGGCGCCGGGCTCGCCCGGCGCATATCCCCGCGCCGTGGAGGGGCCACGGGGCGGGGACTTGGTAAACTTCTCGATCTGCAGCTTGTTGAGCATCGCCGCGCCACGACGGTTGGTGTATCCGACCCGTTGTCGGCGTGAAATCCTAGTACGCGGAACGGAAACGCCCCCACGAGCGCCTAGAACACCGGGACCATGAAGTACTCGGTGATCCGCGGGACGGCTGCAAGCTCCTGAAACTGCGTCACTTCGTCTACTTCGTCGATGTCGTAGGCGCCCTTCTCGCCACTGCGACCGTCGCCGCGGACGGTGTCGAAGCGTACGAAGCCCGACTGGCCCTCCGGCCGGGCCTTGCGCCGCTGGCCGATCTCCGACGAGACGGCCCGGGTCGCCGAGAAGGTGGTGCGTGCCTGCCTGTAGACCCGGGGGAAGTGGAGGTTGTAGATGTGGCCGCTGGCGGTCTCCGACAGGCGCAGGTAGAGCTCGTCGCCGAAGAGGTGGCACTCGCGCCAGAGGATCCGCTCGATGGCCGGTCCGGGGAGCTGGCCGAAGTGGTGGCGGAACTGGACCGGGGGGCGTCCATCAACGCGGAGGCTGCGTCGCGGTCCGGGGGGAAGAGAACCGACGCCGCGTTCCCAGCGAGGCAGGCGCGGTTCTCGTCAAGCGTCCAAATCCGTTCGGTCGAGAGTGTCATGATCATCCTCCGATGATCGGCCCGCAGCTGCGCTCATGCTCACGTCTCGTTGGACAGTGCTTTCCCTTGCTCCTGTCGGTTCTTCTTCATAGATTCGCTCGCGCTTACTAATTGAGAATGATTCTCAATTGTATCTAGAGAGGTTGGTATCATGGAATCCGCTTCCAATCCCACGGCCCCCCGGGACCGAATGCCCGGAGCCATTGGTCCCCGGCTGGCGGGTGCCGCCCTCTTCGCGGGCCTTGCGGGCAGTGCAGGAGCTCTGCATGCCCAGGTGGACACGACCACCGTCGCCGAGCTGGAGCGGCGCATCGAGATCCTGGCAGACGAGCTGGAACTGCTGCGGAGTGGGGAACAGGTGCAGGCACTCACCCCCGACGAGGCCCGCGCGCTAGGACTCGCACCCTCGGCCGCAACGGCGTATGCGCAGGAGTCAGGAGCCTCTTTCGCCGGCTACGGCGAGATGCTCTACGAGAACTACTCCGGGGACAAGACCACGCAGTTCGACTACCTGCGGGTCGTCATCTATGCGGGGTACCGCTTCAACGAGCACTTCCTCTTTAACGCCGAGATCGAGGTAGAGCACGCGAACGAGACCTTCATCGAGTTTGCCTATGTGGACTGGCGTGCCACCGACAGCGTGGGCCTGAGGGCGGGGATGCTGATGATGCCGGTCGGGCTGGTCAATGAGCTGCACGAGCCGACTGTCTTTATAGGCGCGGAGCGGCCCGTCACCGAGCAGAAGATCATTCCCTCCACATGGCGGGAAAACGGAGCCGGGCTCTATGGCTCCTCCGGACCAATTTCTTATCGTCTCTGTGTGGTCAACGGCTTCGAGGGCGCCAGCTTCTCTTCCGGCGGACTTCGCGGGGGGCGCCAGAAGGGCATCAAGGCAAAGGCGAGCAGCATGGCGATCACCGGACGCCTCGATTATAGTCCGACGCCCGGCTTCTTCGTGGGAGTGAGCGGTTACCGGGGCGGCGCGGACCACGGAGAGCTCACCGCCGCCGGCAGGAATGTAGACGCCACCGTGACCATCGCCGAGGCCCACGCGCAGCTGCAGGTTCGGGGATTCGACTTCCGTGGACTCGTCGCCAATGCCACGGTAGGGGACGTTGCTAGGCTGAACCAGGCACTGGACCTGTCGGGATCGAACGGGGTCGGTGAGACGCTGAGGGGAGGATACGTGCAGGCGGGCTACGATCTGCTGTCCCAGACGCTGTCCGACGTCTCGCTCCTGCCCTACCTGCGCTACGAGAAGGTGGATACGCAGGCGGAGGTGCCCTCCGGTTACCAGCGCAGTCTGTCGAACGACAACACGTACTTTACGGCCGGGCTCGAGCTGAAGCCCCTCCCGGAGGTCGTGCTGAAGATCGACCATGCTTGGGTCACGAATGATGCGGACTCGGGCGTCAATCAATTCAACGTCAATGTGGGGTACGCGTTCTAGCATTCCCCCTGAACTGGTGGCCGGGGCTTTCGGTGGTCCGTCATGAGACTGCCGCGAGCCCGGTCCGCTTCCGTGCTATTTCCTCTCCTTGCCTTCTTCGGCACGGCTGCTTCGGCCACCGGCCAATCCTCCGCCGTCTCAAGGGGTGAGGTGCTCGCTGCCGTCTTCCCGGGAGCGGAGCTGGAGATGGAGCGCATCTTCCTCAGTGACCAGCAGGCGGAGCGCATCGAGGCGCTCTCCCGAGAGGATGTCCGCGGGAGGCTGTACGTCCGCTTCATCGCCACGTTGCGTGGCGAAGTCGTTGGTCGTTCATATGCAGATACGCATATCGTCCGGACGAAGCGCGAGACCCTGCTCATCTCGCTGGAACCCGACGGGCGGGTACGTCGCATCGACGTGACCGCCTTCATGGAGCCCCCTGAATACGAGGCATCGGAGAGGTGGCTTCAGCAGTACGACGGAAGGCCCGCAGGTGACGACCTCAACCTGGGGCGGGCAATACGACCGATCCTGGGGGCCACGTTGACCGCGCGTGCGGCGAACTCGGCCGTCCGGCGCATTCAGGCGATGGATACCGTGCTGGAGGGACGCGGCCCGACGTCGGGGCGATGAAGGCGCTGGAACGCCGGGGGTTCACGGCCCTGCACACTGTCGTGGCCGTTACCGGCTTCTGTTACCTCTACATGGAGTACTTTCTGACGATCGACGATCCCTTCGCGATCGTCAACCATCCCTGGCAACCGCTCGTGATGGCGGCCCACATCGTCGCGGCGCCGGTCTTCGTCGTCTTCTTCGGCATGATCCTGCGTTCCCACACCTTGCCGAAGCTTCGTCGCCGGGAGCGGACCCACCGGCGCACCGGATGGATTTCGCTCGTGAGCTTCTCGGTGATGGCGCTATCGGGCTACCTGCTTCAGGTGGCGGTCTCGCCGGTGCTGATCGCGACCTGGTCGTGGACCCATATCATCACCGGAACTCTGTTCGTGGCCGCCTACGGGGTTCATTTCGTGCTTGGCTTGCGAATCGGGCGGGCTCAACGCAGACGACTACGAGAGCGCTCGGCGCTCTGACGGCGTCATGGTCGGAACAAGGTCGGGGCTACTGCTCGCGTTGACTGTCGGCACCTGTGTGGCGTGCACGCCACGCTCGGAGTGGGTCCGCGTCGAACGGTCGGTGGCGCTCATGGGGACGATCGCCCGCTTCGTTGCCGAGGCTCCGGACCGGGCGCGCGCGCTCGAATCGCTGGAGCAGATGGTGGCCACAGTCGAGGATGTGGAAGCGGAGATCAGCACTTGGCGTGACGACAGCGTGCTCGGGCGCCTGAACCGCCAGCCGGTCGGCGATGCGATGCTGCTGCCGTCGCTCTCGTGCGAGTTGCTCGACCGGGCGGCTCACTGGTGGCGGGAAGCCGACGGCGCGTTCGATCCCGCGGTCGGAAGGCTCGTCGAGGCATGGGGACTGCGCGGCGACGGCCGCCGTCCCGGAGCCGACGAACTCGATGCCGCGCTGCTCAGCAGTGGCCTCGGTGAAATCGGCCTGACCGCCGAGGGGTGCTCGGCAATTCGGCGCGCCGACGTGTCACTCGACGCGGGAGCCTTTGGCAAGGGCGCGGCCCTAGACGAAGTGCGCCGCGTGATGGCGGACGTCGCGGGTGCGTGGATGGCCGACCTCGGCGGACAGGTCGCAGTTGGGCCGGGGGCATGGCCGGTGGCGCTGGCCCACCCGCTCCGGCGCGACGAGCCTGCAATGGAGCTCGAGCTGAGCGGGGGATCGCTCGCCACCAGTGGTGGATCCGAGCGGGATCTGGTGCTGAAGGACGGCTCTCGGGTGGGGCACGTTCTCGATCCGCGCACCGGAATCCCGGTAACCTGGCGGGGATCAGTTGCAGTATGGAGCCACAGTGCGTTCGACGCTGATGCCCTCTCCACGGCACTGCGCGTGATGGGGCTCGAGGCCGGATTCGACTGGGCCGTGGACCGCCGGATCGCCGCGTGTTTTTTCACTGTCGGGCCGGACGGCGAACTGATGATCAGGGCAACACCGGAGTTTCGTAGGCGGTTCAGGGCCGCGAAGGGACGCTGAGGCGCTGCAAGGTTGGGAAGTGGCACCCCGGAGAGAAGGCGTTCACGACGCCAGACCGCCGGGACGACGTCCACTGCGTTGCCCTGCAGGAATTCGGGGGGACGGAGAGGGTGCGTGGACGGGTTCAGGCGTTGAGCGTGTGGAGTCCGGAGGCTTTGCGCTAGGCGTGAGCCCCCCCAACTCCCAGGAGGGGCAGCCCGTACTCCTCCACCAGATTGCCACCCCAGCTCATGGCGCCATGGCGGACGGTTGGATCTGATCCTGCCAGGTGGCCTCGGGCTCCCGGGCGAGAGTAGTTGCCCGGTCCACCCGCCGAGACGCGCTACGGCCCGCGTCGCCTCGCCGGAATGCCGGCGGAGGGGAGCCTGCGTGAGCGGGCGGAGGCGGTGAGCACGCGCGGTTCCGTATCGCTGGAGAGGAGCTCCGGCGGCAGTACTGGGACTTCGCGCCCGAGGCACACCATCGGCCGGACACGCCAGGCCACGACCATCCTGTCGGCGATAGCGCGCTGGAGGCGTGTGGCCGTGCGGTGCTCAAGTGCCTCTATCTTGCATCACAAGCCTGCGTTCCATCAACGCGTAGGCCGCCTCGCAGACCGGGGGGCAGAGATCCGACGCCTCGTTCCCGGCGAGGAAGGCGCGGATGTCGTCCAGTGTCCGAATCCGTTCGGTCGAGAGTGCCATGATCATCCTTCGATGATTGGCACGCACTCCCATCCATGCTCATCTCCCGTGGTCACCGGCCCGCTGCTCCCGTTCACTCGTCATCGGGCAACGCTCGGTGTTGACATGTGGGGCAGTCGGAGCTTATTCTGCCTGTCTCTGTCCCGGCGCCAGAGTCGGCGGCCGCGGACCGGGAGCAAGGCTATTTGACAATCGGGGTCTTTGGGAGAGTGAGTGGGCCCATACGGGTGAGTGCTACGTCTCGCCCGGTTTCGGCTCCGCTGAGGAGCCGGTGGGAAGACCAACGTAGATTCCGAACACCGGTCCGGTCGGACCGGAGTTTCAAAGAGCAGATTCAGGCTTTTTCTTAACGGAGAGTTTGATCC
>JAAXGI010000023.1 GCA_012267505.1 Gemmatimonadota bacterium | reverse complement strand
CCCAGCGGCCGGTGCGGATGAAGATCACATCCCCGGCCGAGACGGTCACTCCCGCCTCCCGTTCCCAGGCCTCGATGTCCTCGATGTAGATGGGCGTCGTGGGCTCCAGATAGGGCACCCCCCGAAGCCGGGCGAAGTCGAAGAGGATGCCGCGGGTGATGATCCCGCTCTTCAGGTTCTCGATCCCGAGCTTGCCGCACCCCTCGGTCGTGCTCGCCGAGAGCGGGATGTCGTTGTAGAGCCGGCCGTCGTGGGCGAAGTGGCAGAGCGCATCGATATGGCTCACGCCGTAGCCGTGATAGGTGAACCGGTAGGTGTCGCTCCGGAGGCTCTCGCCCATGATGTGATCGAAGGCGGCGTCCGGGTTGTCGGGCGCCTCGTCGGGCATCGGGTTCCGGGAGAGGGAGACGGTGACCCCGCTCCGGACGAGCCCGGCCGCCTCGCGGCTCTTGGCCGGCGTGATCAGGTTGAGCGTGCCGCGCTCGTCGTCCGGACCCCAGCGCCCCCAGTTGGCGTGCTCGCGGAAGATCGCGTCGAACTCCTCGAGGTTCCGCGGAGCCCGCTGATCTTGGCCGGCTGCTGCCGCCTCGCCGGCGAACAGCGCCACCACCAGCACCAGAGACACCGCGGATATGAACCAACTCGTCCTCATCGGTCCCCTCCCTCCAGCTGGCAGGCGCGTGCGGGCTCCCCATCCAGTGTTGGTGACCCGCCGGGTTCGGACAAGTGATGCCGTGGCCGGTCGGCCCGTCGAAGGCAAGATCCGGTCTGCGTCCCGTGGCAGCCCGCCCCGGATCTGTCGCGCGTGGACCGGTGGGGCCGGTGGCTCAGGGCTCGTAGACCGTCTCGCCGTTCCAGTTCTCCGGGAAGGGCTGGTAGCCCCCGGCAGGGGTTCTCGGAGGCGACTGGGCGACGAGCGGCTGACCTTCCATCGCCCCCACGTAATCGACAAGCTCCCAGACTTCGTCGACGCGGATGCCGAAATCCAACTCCCCGAGCGGTATCCGCACCGTCCTGCCCTGCGTGCCCCACGCGCGCGTCTCGATCCCCGCGTGATTCACGGCGACGACCCACCCGTTCTGGTCGAAGACCGGGCTCCCGCTCGTGCCCCCAGTGGTATCGAAGCTGTACTGTACCTCAACGTGCGGGGCCTCCCCCCCGGTTGTAGCCGGAGTGCGCTCACCACCCCGTCCTTGAAGGTGGGGGTGGCAATGAGCCGGGCGTCCCCTCCGGTTGCCCCGAGTTCCCCGGGGAAGCCCAACGTGCCGATGGGCTGGCCCACCTGGAGGTGGCCCGCGAACTCCCGCGGCAGGAGGTTGAGCCCGACTTCCCACGCCCCGTTGATCCGAAGGAGGCCCACGTCCTCGGTATTGGGGGTCCCGTCGTAGTCGGGGTGTGTGACGCCCTCACCCACGATCCGGTATGTCCCGCTTCCCCCCAGGCGGGTCCCCGACCGGACGACAACGGGAATCGGTTCATTGTCGGCCAGCTCGTGAAGGACCTCCTGCACCGCCTCGACGATATGGCCGTTCGTCCAGATCATGTCCGGAGCAATGGCGGCGAATCCGGTGCCGAAGGTGAAGTACCTCAGCCGTCCGTCCCTCCGGATGAACACACCCACCGAGTAAACGGATTCGGAGATGTGGGACTCCACGATGACGTTCGCCCAGTTCAGGGTCTCGCCCTGGGGACCCTGCGGACCATCGGGACCCTGCGGGCCTGTCGGACCGGCGGGCCCTTCGGGCCCCTGCGCGCCGGTGTCACCGGTGGGCCCCTGGATTCCCTGGGGCCCCGCTGGACCCATGGGACCGACGGGCCCCTCGCAGCCGAGGAGAATCACGGAAAGAGCGAGTAAACGTTTCACGGGAAGCCTCCGTCTTCGGGATTCGGCGGGTGGACCGGTGCGGCTGTGCCGGACGCTCAATATAGAAACGCGGAAGAACGTGCAAGACCGGGGGGCGGCGCTCTCCCCTCTCACAGGCCGGTCCGCTTCGCCCAGCCTCGCGTACTCCTCCCGACGGCCCGTTGCATACCTCCCGGCCATCAGATAGGGCTGTGCCAGAACGTCGCATCCACGGGCCGGCACCGCCCAGGGAGCCTCAGACGGCCGCTCCCCTCTGATCCGAACCCGAAGCACGGAAGCGGGAGAGACCGGGCGGCTCAGACCGTCGGCCGGTACACTCCCGGGGAGGGACCGGGGGCGGCGCGGACTGAGCCGCCATCGGCTCAGGGCTCGTATGCCGTCGACTCGCCGTTCCAGTTCTCCGGGAACGGCCGGTAGCTCCCCGAATGGGGCCTCGGGGGCGCCTGTGCCAAGGGCATCTGGTCTCCGCCGGCCTCGAGGTGGGCAATGAATTCCCACACCTCGTCGACCCGGATCCCATAGTTGTAGCTTCCGTCTCCGATCGACACGGGGTCGCCGCTGACACTGATGACACGCGTCACGATCCTCGCGTTATGCACGGCGACGACCCATCCGTTGTGATCGAATACCGGGCTCCCGCTCGTCCCGCCCGTCGTATCGAAGTTGTACTGCACCTCCACATGAGGGGCCTCCCCCCCGTCGACGAGCCGTAGCGCGCTAACCACTCCGTCCTTGAAGGTGGGGGTGGGGGGACGCCCGCCATCCCGATCGAGCCGCGTCAGTGAAGCCGGAAACCCCAACATGCCCACCGGCTGGCCGATGTCGAGGTCGTCGACCATGTCACGGGGGAGGAGGTCGAGTCCCACCTCCCAGCTCCCGTCGATCCGAAGGAGCCCGATGTCCTCGGTATTCGGCGTTCCGTCGTAGTCTGGATGGACCTCGCCTTCGCCCACGATCCCGTAGGTCTAGCTTCCGCCTACCTCCGTCCCTCCCCGGACGATGAACGGCACCGGATTGCGGCCGTCACGAGCCAGCTCATCGACTTGCTCCCTCAATGCCGTGACGACGTGGGCGTTCGTCCATATGGCATCCGGCGAATACGCGGCGAACCCGGTTCCGATAGTACCGTACCTCCTCTCCCCGTCGGCGCCTGTGAAGTGCAGGCCCACCCCGTACACGGCCTCCGCGATGCGGGACCGGATGATGACATCTGCCCAGTGGAGCATCTCGCCCTGCAGACCCTGCGGACCTTGCGGACCCTCGGGACCTTGCGGACCCGTCTCCCCGTCCGTGCCAGGCGGTCCCTGGGCTCCTTGGATTCCCTGGATCCCTTGGGGACCTTCGGCCCCCTGCGGGCCCTGCGGGCCTACTGGGCCGATCGGGCCTTCGCAGCCGAGAAGAACCAAGAGGAGGACGAGACAGCGTTTCACGGGACACCTCCATGTTCGGAATCGATAACTGGCCAGCGCGCTGCTACCCGAAACACTGCCCGACGGCCCCGGCGAGTGCCGAACTGCGGGGCTCGCTCGCACGGTGGCTGCTGTACCTCGCCCGAGGAAGGAGGCCAGAACCTTCAGGAATCCGATCGCGACGGTGGATGCCTACTCGGGGCTGCCGTCGGCCGTTGGTGAGACGGTGCAGGTGCTCGACGGGGTCTCGGTATACGTACGCGACCAGGCGCAGGAGAACTACGGCGACGGAGAGGTTGTTACAGGCCACGCCCCGACGCCCGGTGGCGGGGCGGATGGCCTCCGGTCAGGTGTGCTGGAGGCCGGCACCCTGATCACCGGTTCCGCCCTCCGCACCGCGACGCGCCGGGGCTCGGCGACGCTTCAGTCCCATTACGTGTTTCGCGCTCGCGCTACGCCTCCGTGCGCGCGGGGGAACACCCGGCTCCGGCGGGCCGGGCGCCGGTGCTTGCCAGATCGGCATGCCCGCGGCCCGGAGCCGGTCATCCCGTCACGCCCGCAAGCCAGATCGGCCGGATTTTCCTCCTCCCGCGCGGCACGGTTTCTGCACCTACATGGGAGTGTCCGTAGGACGGTTTCGCCACCACACCGGCGCGAAACGAGCGTTCACCCCAATGCCCTGCACTTGCTGCGGGCGGGAGAGAACAGACATGGCCACTACACACACCAAGGGTGGAACACGACTGGTACCTTCATGGAAGTTCGATCCGATCGCCCGGCCCTTCGACCGGTTCGTCGGCGAATCCGCCGCACGATGGATGCCCGCGGTCAATGTGGAGGAGACGGCCGACGAGCTCGTGCTCACCGCCGACCTCCCGGGATTCAACGAGGAGTCGATCGAGATCGGACTCGAGAAGGGCGTCCTGACGCTCAGCGGGCGGCTCGCGGAAGAGCCTGGGACAGGAGACCGGCGCTACCACCTGCGCGAGCGGCGCCTCTACCGCTTCCAGCGCTCCTTCCGCCTCCCGGGCACCATCTCGGCGAATGCGGTGACGGCGACCTTCGATAACGGGGTGCTCCACGTGCACATGCCGAAGGCGCCGGAGGCGAAGGCCCAGACGATCCCGATTCGCAGGGCATCTTGAGCCGTGCCTCTAGATGCACCGGCCTGCAGGGTCTCGGACCGGAGGGCGGGGATGCCGCTCCCCGCTCCCACAATCTCCCTCCCGGGAATCTCCCTGAGCCTGAGGAGGAGGACCATCCGATGAGAAGACGAGAAAACAGCGAATCCGCCCGGTTGCCCCGGGTGGAGAGGGATGGCGGGACGGCCAGCCAGGCCAAGCCGCTTCCTCCCGTGGATCCGGAGATGAAGAAGGCGATGGCCGAGTGCCGGAAAATCCGTGCCCGTAGCACCGGACGGAAACCGGTGGTGCGCCTGGCCCGTCCGAGACCTCCACGGCACCGCGGCACGCTCTGGGTGCGGTGGGGAGGCCACCGTACACCGGGGCTCGGTACGCGGGCGTTCGAGAGGCGCCCGGACCCGAGGTGAGCTGACAGCACCCGGCCGGCCGCGCCGCGGGGGTCGGCCGGAGTTCCCGCCTCGGGCACGGTCGCGACCTTCCTCACCCAGTCCGTCGACAACCGGAATGAGGACCTGAACACGGGCCTCGAGTACGTGAGCGCAGCCGGCATCCACAAAACCATCGACACCTGGGGGGACCAGCGCCTCGTGCTGGAGCGGGCCTTCACCTGCAACACGGGGGCCAGCCTTGAGCTGCCGCGCGTCCACGCCTTCCTCGACTACTGGAACAATGACTTCAAGTCCGGCTCAAGGCCATCTCGGTGAGAGGGCGGGGTGGCGAGGCGAGGATCCTCCGCCCGATGTCCGGAAGTGGGCTCGGGTGCCCCATCCCCCCCAGACCAGGGGCGCCCGACTCTGCACCTGTCCGTGAACCCACGACGCGATCCTTCGGGTCGCAGGCCGGTCGTGGACGACGTCTCCCCCTTGCCTCATCCGGTTCACCGGTTTCGGTACGGGAGGGTAGCGGTGGCCGTTCGACGGCCATCACCGCCCGCTACGGTGGGGGGGCGTCAGGTTCCCGGCCGCGGTGCCTCACCGACTCCAGGCTGCCGCATCGGGGATTCCGCGACTGAAGAGAACGTCGAGACTCTCGGTACCCGCTTGAGGGGCGAGAGCCGCCGCATCCGCTTCGGGCAGATCCCGGAGGATGGCCCTCACCTCTCCGGTGCTCGGATCGAGCAGAATCGTCGTGGAGAGGTCGGTGTCACTGTCCAGCGCCGCCGACCCTCTCGGCCCGGAGAGGGTGATGCCGGCCAGGTTTCCGGCCCACTCGGGCTCCGCCGGGAGAATGAAAGCGAAGGAAGAGCTTCCGTCGCCGTCGGCGATCTCCGGCATGGCGAAGTCGAGGGAGAAGAGCTCGTTGCCGTTCGCGGTCCGGCCGGTGATCCGGTACTCACCGGTCACCTCCGGGAGCGCGGGTGGGGCATCGACGACGAAGGCCGGGTGGAGGAAGGGTGTGCCATCTGCGTCTGTGCCGCCCCAGAGGAGGAGCGACTCCGCCTCTTGGGCGGCCCGGACGGCGATCAGCTGCGACCTCTCGTCGACGAGGCGAAAGCGGAGCGCGTTGGTGAAGTGGTAGTCGCTGACCCATTCCGGTTCGCAGTAGGACATCAGATCCCTGTATTCCGGTCTTACCAGCCTCCCGCTGCGGCTGTCATACCCCACGGCACCGGTGGATCCGTCTTTATAGGGAAACGAGAGGTCCAGTTGGGCGGGGTCCCCGCACGGTGCGCGCCGGAGGTTCATGTTGTGGCCGAGTTCGTGGGCCATTGTCAACGCGACCGGTAACGAGAAGCTTGTCCGACCTGGCCGATTCGCCACGCCCGCGACTCCCCCCGCGACGGGTGCCGCCATCATGCCCATGTAGTGGCCGCCGCCGCCTTCCAGGGCCATGATTGCCTCTGTCTCGTGCAGCAGGTCGAGCGCCCTGTTGCTCGAACTGAGCACAGGCTCGTGGGCCGTCACCCGGAGATCACCGACCGGCAGCAGCGCACGGCTGGCCCAGAGCAGTTCGTGGCCCTCCGGATCCACCTCCATCGCCTCGGCCGTCGCCACGATCGCCCTGTTAGGGTCGGTGTTCCAGAGGAAGGGGATCACCGTGAGATCGAAAGCCGGCATCTCATGCACCTCGACCGCCATGCGGCCCGTCTCCGGGATCCGCTCGGCAACCGCGAGGCCCGGAACCAGCCTGCCGCCCGGGTCGATCTCGATCACCATCTCGAGGCCCGGCTGTATCACCTCGGCGGGAACCTCCGCGTTGGCGGAGGCGGACAGGTTGTGTTCAACGACCGCAGTGGGGATAGCTGTCGTTTGCGCGGGGATGTCTGTCACGAGCCGTTCGGTTCCGTTCAGGTAGAACCGTGCCCTTACAGGGGGAATGCCGTGTGTCGGAGGGTCTGCGGCGGTGACGAAGACGCGCAGTAGAGCCTTCTCGCCCGCGACGAGCGGAACCGGGTGGTCGCGCGACTGCACCGCCTGCGTGAGGTATACCATCGACTCGTCCCCTCCCTCACAGGTCCCGATCCGTCGTCGATGGACTCTCGCGAGCCAAGCCTGGAAGCTGGGCTCCGAAGGCGCGCAGAGACCGGTGCCCCCGGCCAACAGTTCCTCGAGGCGGAGGTCTGTGAACCTGATCGGGATCGGACCCGACAGCCTCGGGTTGTTCCCGAGAGAAAGCCGCCGCAGGGTGGAGATGCCGCCGAGCTCCGGGGGGAGCGTGCCGGCGAGGTTGTTGCTTGCGAGATCGAGGCTCCGGATGCCGGTGACGCTGCCGAATTCCGGCGGGACCCGACCCGTGAGTTCGTTCCCTCCGAGGTACAGCCACCGCAAGCTGGCAACCTCGCCGATCTGAGGGGGGATCGGGCCTGTGAGGCTGTTCCCTCCGAGGTCCAGGAGCCGGAGGTTCGTCAGGTTTCCGAGCTCCGACGGGATCGGACCGGTGAGATCGTTGGCGTAGAGATCCAGCCGTTCCAGGCTTCTGAGACCGCCGAGTTCCGGCGGGACCGGGCCCGTCAGTCCATTGTCGGAGAGGTCCAGCCGTTCTAGGCTCGCGAGGCTCGCGAGCTCCGGCGGGATCGGGCCCGCGAGTGCGTTCCTCGCCAGGCGCAGCCGTTCCAGGCCATCAAGGCTCGCGAGCTCCGGCGGGATCGGGCCCGTGAGGTTGTTGGCGTGGAGATCCAGGCCGACGACGCGGCCGGCGGCATCCGCATCGATCCCGTACCACTCTTCGAGCGGGGCGTCCGTCAACCAGTTGTCGGCGCTGTGCCAATTCGGTCCGTCCGTCCTCTGGTAGAACGCCACCAGAACATCCCGGTCCACGGCGGGATCGCACGCCATCCCCGTGCCCTCGTGAACGCTGATCCCGTCTAGCCAGGTCCCGAACGACGCCTCGGGCGGGACGCAGAGGGCGGTGTCACCGTACTGGAGTTCGACGAGCGGGAGAGAGGCCAGCGAGAGCGGCAAACGGCCGGAGAGTGCGTTGTCCCCGACCCGGAGTGCGGTCATCCCAGCGAGGTTACCGACGCCGGCCGGTAGCCCGCCCGTCAAGCCGTTTCCCCTCAGGTCGATTGCCTGAACCCGACCGAGGGCGTTCGCCGTCACCCCGTGCCATTCGTCCAGTGCGGGAGTCTCGAGCCACCCGCTCGAATCGATCCAGTCCGGCCCCCCGGCGGTCTCGTACAGGAGGTTGAGCACGCCTCTGTCCGACTCGTTGCAGTATGGCCCGGAGGCTTCCTCGATCCCCTCCAGCCATTCGACGTAGTCGATCGTGCCCGGCGTGCAGAGACCTGCGTTCCTCTCGAAGCGGAACCGCTCCAGCCTGT
>JAAXGI010000232.1 GCA_012267505.1 Gemmatimonadota bacterium | reverse complement strand
GGCGAAGAGACCGCGAAGGATCGATACCCGAAGACTCCCGACGTGTATCTCGCCCGTGGGGCCCCGAGTGAACCGGGTCCGGACGGGGGGAGTGTCAGCCCGCCGACTCTCCGGATGCCCCCCCGAGGTGGGTGAGCACCCTCTCGGCGAGCGTGTCGGAGAACCCCGGTATACCCGCGATCTCCTCCGTGCTCGCCCTCCGGACGGCCCGGAGGGAACCGAACCGCCGGAGCAGCGAGCGCTGGCGCTTCGGTCCGATCCCTGGGACCATCGCGAGTTCGGTCTGGATCGTCCGGCGCTTCCTGAGCTTCAGGTTGTAGCGGCGTGCGAAGCGGTGGGCCTCGTTCCTCGTCCGCTGCAGAAGACGGAGCGCCGGGTCGCGCCGCGGTAGCCGGACCGGTTCGCGCCGCCCCGGAACGAAGAGTTCCTCCCTCCTCTTCGCGAGCGCGACGAGCCCGACCTCCGGCGCCCCGAGCCCCCGGAGCACGGGTTCGACGGCGGTGAGCTGTCCCTTGCCGCCGTCGAGGACGATCAGCTCCGGGAGGGGCTCGTCCTCCGCGATGCGGCGTCCCAGATACCGCTCGACTGCCTGGGCGATCGAGCGGTAGTCGTCGTTCGACCACTCGCCGCGGATCCGCATGTGCCGGTAGAGTGCCCGCTTCGGCTCGGCGTTCTCGAACGCCACGGCGCTTGCAACGAGTTCACTCCCCTGCGTATGCGAGACGTCAAAGCAGGCGATCAGGCGCGGGACGACCTTGAGCGCGAGGCGGTCCTGGAGCTCGTAGAGCACCTCGTCGGCGAGCTCCGGCCTCGCCTCGACCTCGGCGAGCCGCTCCTCGAGGAAGTGCCGCGCGTTCGTCGCGGCGAGCTGCGTCATCCGCCTCTTCCCCCCCCGCCGCGGCACGAGCACGCGGACCTGGCGGCCGGCGCGCGCCGAGAGCACTTCGCCGAGTACTCCGCGTTCCGGAAAGGGGAACGGCAAGAGGATCTCACGGGGAAGTTCGTCCACCCCTTCCCTCCCCCGCCCCAAGTAGAAGCGGGTCGCGAACACCCCCAGGAGCTCTGAGTCGGGCTCTCCGTCCAGGTCGCGGATCGTGCGGCTCTCCCGACCGATAAGCTTCCCTCCCCTGACCCTGAGCACGACGGCCGCCGCCCGGGCGCCGTCGCGGGCGATGCCGAGGATGTCCTGGCTCCCGCCCTCGACCCGCTCCATCCGCTGCTCCCT
This sequence comes from Gemmatimonadota bacterium, assembly GCA_012267505.1. Taxonomy (GTDB): domain Bacteria; phylum Gemmatimonadota; class Gemmatimonadetes; order Longimicrobiales; family Gaopeijiaceae; genus JAAXGI01. Next base: position 3,949 of record JAAXGI010000232.1, on the reverse strand, counting down.
CGCGATCGCCTCTAGCCCCCTGAGCACATCCCGGTGCCGCGCGGCGGCCTCGAAGCGAAGCGCCCGGGCCGCCTCCTCCATTTCGCCCTCGACACGCATCCGGACGCCGTCGATCTCCCCCCCGAGGATCCTCAGCACGCCATTGACTGCCTCCCGGTACTCCTCCTCCGTCTGGAGCCCGACACAGGGAGCGGCGCACTGCCCGATATGGTGGTCGAGGCAGGGGCGGGGCGGAGCCTCGCCGGGGAGGTCGTAGCGGCACGAGCGGATGCGGTGGAGTCTCTTTACGAGCTCGAGCGCCTGGCGGACGGGCCCGACGGCCGTGTACGGCCCGAAGTAGCGCGCGGAGCTGTCGTCCAGCTTCCGGGTGACGAAGACCTGCGGAAACGGCTCCTCGACGGTCACCGTCACGAACGGATAGCGCTTGTCGTCCCGGAGCTGGATGTTGAACCTGGGCCGGTGCTCCTTGATTAGGTTCGCCTCGAGCACGAGGGCCTCGGCGTCGGAGCCCACGACGATCGTGTCGGTATCGGTGGCGCGGCGTGCGAGCTCGGTCAGGCGGATCCCGCGCTTCGGGTTGCGGGCGAAGTAGCTCCGGACCCGGGACCGGATGGAGTTGGCCTTGCCGACGTAGAGGATCTTCCCGGCAGCGTCCCTGAATAGATAGACGCCCGGACCGCTCGGGAGGCTCCTCAGCTTCCTCGCGTCGATCGTCAACGTATCGCGGCGGCCAGGGGCGGAGACACGGCTATCCCCCGGTCGTGCGCCGGAAAATCTGCGCCCCGAGAGGGGGCCGGACCCCGAGGAGTGCGGTCAGGAGGAGGTATACACCTCCGAATGGTGCGAGCGTTCCGAGCGCCCGGAGCCATGGGGCGCCGGAGGGAAGGAGCCCGGCTAGGAGGAGCCCGACCGCCGTGGCGGCCAGCGCCCCCGTCCCCATCCTGAAGAGGTGCCCGGCCCCGATCCCGAATGGGCCGAGCGTGCGCCGGAGGGAGCGCCGGAGGAGAAAGTACTCCACCCAGGCAGCAACACTTGCGCCGAGGGCAAGCCCGGCGGCTCCGAGCCGGAGCTCCTCCACGGCCACGCCGTCGAGGGGAAACATCAGCGCACCCCCGACGCCGAGCGAGAGCGCCACCCGCAGGTACGCGACCCGGGCTGGCGTGCGCGTGTTGCGCACGGCAAAGAACGCCGACGAGAGGAGGCGCGAGAGGGCGGAGGCCGGCATCCCGATCGCGTACGCGGCCAGCACCGCCCATGTGACCCGGACCTCTGCCTCGCCGAATGCGCCCGTCTGGTAGATCGCTGCCGTGATGACGTGGCCGATCGAGATGTATCCGAGCGCCGAGGGAATGAGGAAGTACGCGACGCGGCGCATCCCGCCCGTGACCTCCTCCCCGAGCTGCGCGACCCCCCGGCCTCTGCCGCGCGCGAGTTCCGGGAGCTCCGAGGCGGCGACCGACATCCCGAAGAGCGCGATCGGAAGGAGGTAGAGTGTCTGGGCGTACCCGAGCGTCGCCACCGCCCCCGTCGCGAGATAGGCCGCAAGTGTGAAGTCGAGCCAGCTCCCGAGGTTGACGACACCACGGGAGGCCACGACGGGAAGCCAGTTCCGGACCGCCTCGCGGACGCCGTGGACGTCCGGCGAGATCGACGGCCGGAACTCCCCGAGGAGCCTGAGTGCCAGCGGCAGCTGGAGTCCGCACTGAACGCCTCCGCCGACGAGCGCGCCCCACGCCAGCATCCGGACGAGCGCATCCCCGGAGAGGTCGAACCCGGCGCCTCCGATCCACATCGCCCCGATGATCGCCCCATTCCACCCCACCGGCGCGACGTAGGGAAGGAAGAAGCGCCGGTGCGTGTTCAGGATCCCGAGCGCCCAAGCCGAGATCACGAGGAGGGCCGTCATCGGGAAGAGGATCCGGACGATGTCGACCGTGAGGAGGTAACGGTCCGGGTCGAAGCCGCCGAAGAACACCGCGACGAGGACGGGCGCAAGGACGATCCCGGCCCCCGCAAGTACGCCCGCGGCCACCGTCAGGAGTCCGAAGACCGCGCCCGCGAACCGTGCGGCCTCTTTGTCCCGTCCCGCCTCGACGAGCTCCGCGTAGACGGGGATGAAGGAGGCCGAGAGCGTCCCCTCGGCAAGGAGGTTCTGGAGCACGTTCGGCATCCGGAGCGCCGCACGCCATGCGTCGGCGAAGGGCGAGGCGCCGAAATAGTGGGCGAAGACCCGCTCCCGGACGAGTCCCGCGATACGGCTGAGGAGGATCCCGGCGCCGACGCGGAGCGAGGCCCCCGACCGCCCCGCCCCACCCACCGGAGCGGTCAGGCCCCCTCTCCCGGAGGCTCAGGGGCCGGCATGCCCACCCGGAAGGGGCGGCCGTGCGCGTTCACCCGGGCGCTCGGCGAGGAGTTGCTGCATGAAATCGGACTCCTCGGAGAGCCGCCTCACGTCGTGCGACAGCCGCTCCACCTCGCCCTCGAGCTCACCGATCCGCGCTCTCAGGCGGTCTGCCTCCCCGGCTTCCCCCCTCGACTCGATGTGGGCCGCAACCGCGCGGCCGAGCCGGGAATCCAGCACCGTCGAGAGGATCTCCGGGATCAGGAGTCCGAACACCATGATGACGAGCCACCACATGGGCAGAAGCTATCCCTTGGCAGCGCCCCTTTGCAATTCGGCGCGCCGGGCCGGGGCGCGACCGGGCGCTCCGCCCTTCCGGGCGGCGCGGGCTACAGGCCGGGGGCGGGTCAGCTGGCGGGCGGGCCGGGCAGCACGGCCTCCTCGGCCCGCCGGGCGAGTGCGTCGAGGAAGGCCCGGTCGTAGCGCACGAGGTAGTAGAAGGGGTTCAGCACGCGTTCCTGCGGCCGGCCGAGGGGGAAGAGGTGCAGCTTGGCCTTCCGGAGCTGCGCGAGCGAGACCTCGTTGGCCCGCTTGAGACTCTGCACGGCTTTCTTCTCCACCTCGGCAAGGAGGGCGAAGCTCTGCGACTGGAGGCTTCTCACCGGCCCCGTCAACGTCGGATCGATCTCGGCGACCGAGCGGGCGAGACGGGCCGAGCCCTGCCCGAGCGAGCGCCGGAGGTCCTTCAGCGCCGACTGGACCCCTTCGGGGATGCTGCTACGCGCGAAGCGCCCGGCGATCTCGGGAAAGGGACCGGTGAGATCGTCGATCGCAAGGCCGTACTTTGCGAGCACCTTCCCGACCTTCGCCTCGATGACGGCCGCCGCGAGGCGCGGGTGGACGACCGGCATCCCGATCCCGTGTGCCGCGAAGACGGGGGCGGTCTGCGCCAGGTAGGCGACCTCGCCGGGACCTGCCACGGCGGCGATCGCCGGAAAGAGGAGGCTCTCGATGACGGGGCGGAGGAGGACGTTCGGGCTCACTCTCGAAGGGTCGTCCTCTGCGATCGCCCCGATGTCCTGGAAGGTGACGCTCCGGTCCGAGCCCCGGAGGCGGTAGCCGGCCCCATCCCGGAAAACGCGCTCGCGCCGGCCGTCGAGTTCGACGAAGACGTTCGTCGCCCCGGGGAGGTGCGGGACCTGGAGGTCGAAGCCGGCGCCCAGGATCGTCTCCCCCTGCCGGCGGACCGCCTCCTCGCGCGCGCCGCTCTCCGCAAGCTCCTGAAGGAGCGCGGGAATGGCCCGGCGCTTGAGCACCGGATCGTGCGCCGCCGCAGTGAATACGCCGGCGGGGCCGAGAAGCGCATGCAGGAGCTCCGCGTAGGCGTCAGAGAGCGTGCTCTCCGGCCGGCACACTCCCTCGAGGAGGCGTTGCCACTTCGGGAGGAAGTCCGTCTCGGGCATGAGGGTGAGGAGGCGCCCGAGCGCCTCGGCCATCTCGACGCCCGCCGGGAGGCGGTGGATCGAGTTCCCGGGGCCCGGTCCGCGTTTGGGGATCGCGACCTCCTGGAGCCGGTTCCGCACGTCCAGCACGTGGGTGGCGCGGACC
>JAAXGI010000028.1 GCA_012267505.1 Gemmatimonadota bacterium | reverse complement strand
TTCGCGCAGGTCGAGGTCGACGAGAGGCAGGTGAATCTCACCCGCTTCCCGCTCTACTTCCCGGAGAAGCGCGAGTTCTTCCTGGAAGGACAGGGGATCTTCGGATTCGCGCAGGGCGGAATCACGCGATCCAGCCGGGGCGTGGACGAGGCCGGCGGGATCTTCGCGGACGTCAACGTGCCGCAGCTCTTCTACAGCCGGAAGATCGGGCTGGAGGAGGGACGCGTCGTGCCCATCGTCGGCGGTGCGCGTCTGACGGGCAAGGTCGGGGCGTTCGACGTGGGGGCACTGAACATCCACACCGACGACGAGACCGTCTCCGCCTCCGATCCGACCAACTTCACCGTCCTCCGCCTCCGGCGGGACGTCCTCCGCCGGAGCTCGGTGGGCGCGATGTTCACCAACCGTTCGGTGTCCCGTTTCGCCCCCGGCTCGAGCCAGGCCTGGGGAATCGATGGCACCTTCGGCTTCTTCGAGACCGTGAGCGTCATCACCTACTTGGCGCGAACCCGGGTCCCCGGGCCGGAGTACCGCGGCAAGGACACGAGCTACCAGGGGAAGTTCGAGTACGCGGCCGACCGCTACGGATTCCAGGTGGATCACGTGGTGGTCGAGGACAACTTCCTGCCCGAGGTGGGCTTTCTCCGGCGGGACAATTTCCGGCGCACACTCATGTCGGGACGGTTCAGCCCGCGGCCAGCGTCCCTGGCGAGCGTCCGGCAGTTCAATCTGGACGCCACCGTCGACTACATCGAGACGGCCGACGAGAACAGCCTGGAGACGCGCCAGAACATCCTCGCGTTCGACACCGAGTTCGAGTCCAGCGACCGCCTGACGGTCACCGTGACCGACAACTACGAGCGGCTGGTCGCACCGTTCACGCCGCCCGGGGCCGACTTCGCGATCCCGGCGGCGGGCTACCGCTTCACCGACGCCCAGATCTCGTATGCGATCGGCCAGCAGCGTCGGGTCAACGGCCTGGTGGCGGTGAGGCGGGGGAGGTACTTCGACGGCGACCTGACCACGGTGGAACTCAGCCGGGGACGCATCGCGGTACTGCCGCAGATGTCGGTCGAGCCGACCGTCTCGTTCAACTGGATCGACACGCCGCACGGGGCGTTCCAGACCAACCTGGCCCTGGCACGGGTGAACTACGCATTCAGCCCGCGAATGTTCTTCAGCGGCCTGCTCGAATACAACTCCGCGACGGACTCGTTTGCGAGCAACCTCCGGCTACGGTGGGAGTACAGCCCCGGGAGCGAGCTCTTCGTGGTCTACACCGACTACCGTGACGTCACCGGTAGCCTGAGACCGAACCGTGGCTGGGACCTGAGGAGCCGCGGCTTCGTAGTCAAGATCAACAGGCTGTTCCGACCCTGACCTTCAGTTGCGGCGCCCGAGTGGGAGTTCCGTCGATTCGTTGTCCCGCCGACCATAGCGAGATCCGATTCCGGTGTCCGGCGACCGTTCCCGCAGAGGCGCACACGGGGCTCGTGTCGGAGCCCCGACCAGCGCATGCCATTGCTCGGCACGACGCTGTGCTTGCTCGGACCACGTAGCAGCCGGCTCTGGACTCTTTCCGGCCTTGTCCTCGCCGAGGGCCTGAGCTTGAAGCGTCTGCCCAAGCTCAGGTGCCGGGAACGATTGCCTGCACCTCGAACAATTGTGGGAGCGGACAGTCCCGAGCGACTCCCCCGTGCCGTGCGATACGAATCACTGGCAGCCACCGTCCGGTAACCCGGCGGCCGCTCCCAAGCGGGCGGGCAGCCGGGCACGGGCGCGGTATTCGTTACCCGGGACCCGGGGCGTCTCGCGACCCTCGGCGTGCGGAGTCGACCGCCAGAGTCGGCTTCCGTTTAATGACCGCTGTCCAAGGGTTTGGCTCTCAGCCGTGCGCCGTTGCGGCCGTGCGACCGGCGCGGTGACTTGGACGGGTGGACGACAGGCATGCCGACGCGCAGCCGGACCCGAGCCGATCGTTCGTTCCGGAAGACGCCAGGTGCGTTGTCCTCTCAGGCCGGTCGGCGTTCGGACGGCAACGAGCCGGTTCGGATACGGGGAGTCCTAAAATTCTTCTACGTGTTTCCGTACCCGCGAGCGCGACTACGAGTCCGGCTCGAGGCCGCGGCTGATTCGGAAGACGTGGCCGTCCGGGTGGCGCACATGCATCTCGCGGACATGCCACGGCATGTCTGTGGGCGGCCAGGTGACTTCCAGGTCCTGATCGATACAGTGGCGGTGGACGGCGTCGACGTCGTCGACCCAGACTGACATCCAGACGCCCTTGTCGACAGTGTCGTCGCCGACGGGACCGAAGGTGGTTGTGACGGTGCCCCGCCCCCTGCTACCCTGGCCGCCCTCGCACAGGAAGATCTCGCAGTCGCCGGAATGGACACCCCCGAAGTCCGGTGGCTCACCCCAGTCCCAGCCCTTCTTCCACCCCAGTCGCTCGAACCAGGCGAAGCTCTCCTGGAGGCTAGAGACGTTCAGAATGGGCGTGACCCCCCTAGCTTTCCACTCCATCGTCGTTGCTCCTGCTGGTCTAAGTCCGCCTGGCGCCCGTCTCGCAACCGGGCCTCCGTCACACTCGTCGGCCCGTCCGCCGAGTTCACTGATCCCGAGACGCGCCCCTGCCACGGTCAATGGTCGCACCAACCAACGCACGCGCGCTACCGAACGAGCTGTCCACGAGAGTGCCGGGGCCGGGTTCGGCGCCCTCCCTGCCGATGGAGTGCAGATCGGCAGGGAACACGGGGAAAGGCGAACGCTGTTGAGGAATCGGCGCTATCACGCAACCGAGGATCATGCGTGAGAAGAGGTGCGGAAAGACGCTGGTGTCCGCGAGTCCCGACGCTGCTCCCGGACGGCGGTTCCACCTTGCTCCCCGCCGCTCCGACGGAGATCGTGGGCCGAGCGGCCAGAGTGCCCCGCTGACATCCACGTGTTCGGTCGTCGAGCGGCGCACGAAGAGCGCGTCGCGGACCACTGCGCACGACAGCGATGAACAGTGTTCGTGGCTCCCATACCGAGACTGCCGCAATGCAGACCCACATCGCACCTGTCGGCTCGCCAGTAGCCTACGATGCGATACCCTCGCCTCCGCCATACCGCAGGCCGACGACTGCATGGTTCCGGGTCCGATGCGAACTGGGTGACTTTAAGGCAGGTGGAAGGAGCGCCGGGCACGGTACGTCCCGGCCGCGTGGCTTGCCGTCTCGCCGATCAGATCTCGAGCCCCGTCCGGAGCGCCGCTTCCCCGGCACCGTGTCGCCGGGCAGTCTCCGATGCCGTCGCCTGCTCCAAGGAGTGGGTTGCGGCTTCGAGCTGGTCGGGGCGAACGGGATCGAAAGACCTGACGGGAGGACGGTCGTACACGACGAGCGAGTGGGTCTATAATGGCTTGTGGGCCGGGGGCAAGCCTCGTTGATGCAGGAACCGATATGGAGCGCGGGTATCGTGGCTTCCTACGTTTCGCGATGGCAGAGGCGCGCGCCACTCCCTTTCCGGCTACGGTCCGACCGCAATGGCGCGATATGTCTACGGCCGCTCCGCCGGCCCGGCCGGCGCGGGCTGAAACCGCCCTCCATGACCGATGCCAGAATCCACGAGAGTCGTTTCTGTTCCTATTCTGTGCTCCTGCATTCGCGATACGCGCGCTGGCGGGATGCCTAGGATTCCGCATTCGCTGGAGGCGACCGAAAGCCCCTCCTTGAGGAACCGTGCGCCTTCCTACATTGAACACTCCGAGCACGCAGCATCCGCCACCAGCCGGAACCGGAGACGGGCCGGGGTGATCCGGATTGAGCCATGACGGTCGAGTTCACGGACGTTCTCCCGTACCTCCTCCTCTGGACGGCGCTGGGAGCTGCAGTGTTCCCGGACGGCCGTAGGGTTGGGACAACCCTGATAGCCCTCTCGCTCGCCGCCGCAGTCGTCGCCGGTATCGTCGCGTGGGCGGGACTCGCGGTACTCGCCCTCTACTCGGGGGCATGCCTGGCCGCCGTGCGACCTCAGTTCTCCGCGGTTCTCCGCACACTGGCGTGGGGCACCGTTCTGTTCCTGGCCTTGGCCTTGGCCACTCACCAGATACCGTGGATCCAGAACGTTCTGGTCCTGGATTCCGTGTCCGTGTCTGCTTTGGCCGCCGACTACACGCTGTATTGGAACTACGACAAGGGATTCGCGGGCGTCGTTCTGTACGCGGTGTGCGTCCAGCCGCAGCCCGGCGCGGAGTGGAAGCGGGCGATCGTCGCTACAGCGGTGGTCGCTCTTCTGGCCATGATTGCGGTGGGCGTGCCGGCCACCGCCGCCGAATTCGTGTTGTGGGACCCGAAGTGGCCGGGAATCCTCGCGGTCTGGGTGCCGGCCAACCTGTTTCTGACGTGCGTCGCCGAGGAGACGTTCTTCCGCGGACTCGTCCAGCGGCAGCTGGGCGGAGCCTTCCGCGGGAGGGTGCCGGCGCCGGCACTTGCGGCACTCCTAGTCGCGGCCGTCGCGTTCGGCGTCGCACACGTTGCCGGCGGAGCCACCTACGTCCTACTGGCTACCCTCGCCGGTATCGGCTACGGCGCAGCCTACCACCTCACGGGACGTGTGGAGGCCAGCATCCTGGTGCACTTCACCCTGAACCTGGCGCACTTGGTCCTGTTCACCTACCCGTTCGCTGCGTAGGTCAACGGCCCAGCAGCCCGGCCGGAGAACTGCCGCACCCTCGGGCGCGTCGCGACGGGGACGCCACGCCGGGCTATGCTCGCACCGTGAGGGCGGCGACCGGGACGGCGCTCGCCGCGCTGAGGCACGGCGAGTCCCCGGAGGTCGACATCCCACCGTGGTCGGCGCGAGGGCTCACGGCAGGTAAAGCCGTTGAGGTGCCGGGTACCGGAGCCGGTGGCCCCGAACCTGCTCGGGGCCGCCGCGGCGGGGGTGGCCTCGACCGTCAGGATGTCGACGGCGACCTCGGCCAAGTCTGCGGTGCCCGGGAGCCGCAGGCGGCCCGCTCAACTCGCCGGCAGGTGGTGGTGGATCATCCAATTGATACCGAACCTGTCCGTGCAGCTCCCGAAGTACGCGCCCCAGAACATGTCCTGCAGGGGCATCGTCACCTTGCCACCGGCCGACAGTTGCGCGAACACCTCATCGCAGTGCTCCCGGCTCCGTGCCTCGACGGCGATCGAAAAGTTGTTGCCGACGGCCAGGATCGGACTCATACCCGGATTCCTGTCGGCGCCCATGAGCATGCTCGATCCCATCGGGAGCGATACGTGCATGACAAGCGTCTCCGCCCCGTCGACCGGCGGCATGTCCGGCGGCCCGTCTGCGTAGGTTTGCAGGTCACCGAACTCGCCGCCGAAGACGGATCGGTAGCAGTCGAAAGCCTCGCGGCAGTTGCCATCGAATGTCAGATGCACGTTTAGCGCCATCGGTCAGCTCCTTCGGGTCACGGGAAGGGTTTCGAGATACAGTACGGAGGCCTTCGTTTGTTCCGGGCACGCATCGCCCGAAACCGTAGCGGAGGTCACGCTCACATGCCACGACAATGGCGCAACACCGCGCGATACACCCGAATGCGTTGTCTGGCGAAGGCGTCACCCGGCTGCGGGACGGTGAAGAAGAAGACGCAGCACCGCTCGCCCGTGCGCGCGTGGAACGCCCGCACCGTTCCGGGTGGCTCGAATGTGCGCTACACGCCGTCGGCCCCGCGGCTTCCGACGATCACCGGGTCCTCGAACACCACCGGAGCCGCGGTCTGGTCGAACTCGTAGTGAGTGACCGGGCGTCCGTGTCCCTCGGTCTGCACGACGTTTCCGCCTTGGCCGAAGCTGGTGTCCGGCTTGCCGGTCGCGGCGTGGATCGTGTAGAGCCGGTCACAGCTGTTTAGGAAGACGCGTGCCTCCTTCCCGTCGCTCCAGTAGGCGACGCCCCGGTGCGTGAAGCCGCGGCCGGGCTTGCGGTCGACAGTCGGGGCCCACGGGTTCTGTCGGTCGGCCGTGCCCCGGTGTACCAGGATGTTCTCCCTATCGGGCGTCGCTGCCTCCGTGCGCACCGGGCTTACTCCCTTCGTGCTCGACCGCCTGCACCGCAGCGTCACGAATGTCTTCCAGTTTCCGGGAGAAGGCCCGTCCCGTATGGCTCCAGATCGTGCGGCTCAGGAGGAACACTCCCCCGAGGAGCCCTGCGATCACTCCCCCGGCAGTCCAGCCGGCTTCGAGGCTCGCGCCGACAATGAGCGACACGATCATCCCCGCAACCCCTGGGACGAGGTAGAGCAGCGCAGCCGTTGACTGTCGGTCTCCCGTCACCTCGACCGTCGTTCCGTAGTCACCGGTTGTCACGGTTACGAACAGCTGGCTTCCTTCGCGCTCGCCCGAGGTGCGCCACTCCACGGAATCGAGAACCTGCGTGGCTCGTCCCTGGCGCCCGGCCGCGCGCCGGATCGACTGCAGGATCCGACCGAGATCCGCATCCGAGGCCCTTCTGGGCATGGTCGCTTCAAGGCGGTAGTGCAGCGGTCCGCCAAGGATGGCGGTGAGCCTGTCCCGTTTGCGGGTCGGGAGGGCGGCCGCCGCCCGTGCGACGGTGGCCGGGTCGATCCCCACCTCCCGAGCAACCTGCTGTATCTCGGCCAGGGACAGCCCCTCCGACCGTGAGGGTCCCGTTTCGCCACCGAGCTCTGCCGCCCTACGCAGGATCAGCGCGACTTCCTCGTCCGTGTAGCGGCGCTCCCTCGGGCGATGGACCGGACCGGTCACAAGTCTCCGCGCTCCGGCCGTGAGAGACCCGTGTTCGACTGGCTCTCCCCCGGAGTAAGGGTTCGTTGCCCTCCCGGGCGATGTTTCCGTGCGTGCATCGCGGGCTCATGGGTCCAGTCGGCAATCGACCGCGTTGTCCGTGCCAGCGCGGAGTCGGTGTATGCGTTCGGTCAAGGGGCTCTTGCAGGCCGGGTGACGGCTCCTCCGCCGGTGGCCGATGGCCAGCTCATGCCAGGGGGGCTGGTATCGGGTCCCGAGGGGGCCGCACTCGGGCAACGCGCAGGCTCCGCTGAGCCCCGCGCGCGTCCGCCGCGTTCCGGGTGGTGCAACCGTGGCTACCCGCTGCAGCGAGCGTTGTTGCTGCCGCCGTCGAGAGTGGCCGTTGCGTTGCTGCTGCCGGACTCCGGGGGCGGTTTATCTTCGTCCCGCGTGGCCGATGGCGGCGCGTGTGCGACGAACCGGCCGACGGGGGGTACGATCAGGCGCGGTCGACTGTGGGCCGGAACGTCTGTGTAAGAGGGGCGCATCGCATGGATATCGAAGTGTTTGAGGAACGGCACGGGGAGGTGCTGGTGCTGGTCCCTGTGGGACGACTGGACAGCGACAGAGCCCACGCATTCGAGACTCTTGTCATGGATCGGATCCGCATGCGGGAGTGCCATCTCGTCGTTGACTTCAGCCATCTGGAGTTCATCAGCAGCTCGGGCCTACGGGTGCTCCCTCTTGCCGCGAAGGCGCTTAAGGCGGCGAACAGATCCCTCGTCCTCTGCTCGATGAAGGAGCACATCGCGTCAGTCTTTCAGGTCAGCGGGTTCAGCCAGGTGATTCCGGTGAGGCCGTCCCGGGAAGCGGCCGTCGCCGATGCGTCCTGAGCAGGAATCGACCCGCCCGGGTCGTCAGGCCTGCCTGTCCGGCCCGGGCTCACACACCTCCGTACCGAGGCGTGACACACTGGTACGGGTGACCCGCCGGGCTGGACGCACTTGCGGCAGGAGGGCGCACCGGCTGCCGGGGAAGCGGTCCTGTTTCCTCAGCCGGACGCGCCGACAGGCACCAGTTCGCCGACTTCTCTGGTTTTTCGGAATGCCGGGATGGTTGCCTGCATCCGGCGTTCGGTCCCGGCTGTGTCGGTCCGGTAGTAGGCGTAGAGGCTGAGGTCGTTCGGCGCGCCTACGCACCGGCCCGCCGGCCCGCATCCTTGGGCGTGACGTCAGCAACAGCCGCGTTTCCCAGCCGCCGGACCCGGCGGTCGTGCACGATCTCCGACGCAACTGCCCGGCTGTCGGCGACCGCCTCTCGGTCCGGGGCGAGGAGGCCCGTGGCCAACGGCTGGGAGGGGAATCGCGGCAACCCGCCTCGAGTTGTACGAGTCCCGACGGCTGCAGGGATAGGCGTTTGCGATCGTCGCCTCCCTGCCGGTGTCACGCGCGCAGACGAGAAGATCCTCTCGGCAGAGGGTCGACCCGAACCTAACCGAGGCCACCCCCGAGGCGGCGGCCGAAACCCTAGCGGGATTTGGTGCCGTGAGAAGTGTGACATGACCCGTGCCGGACTTTGGCGTCCCGGCCATGTCCAGGAAGGCGTCCAGAGAGGACACTCTGCCCGACGTGTCCTCCGGTTCGGGGTAGCGCAGGCCCGGAAGCAGGCGTCGATCTTCGGGTCAGGAACTCCGATGTCTGTGCCGTCCAGGAAGAGAGAGAACACGCCGCGGGGCTGTCCCCCTACAGCCGACGGACTTCAGGCAGCCGCACGCAGATCGATCGTTACGCGTACCGCGATGTGGCCGATGTCAGCCCGTGCCCGTACGGCATCGCGCAGCCGGGGCTCCATCTTCCCGTACGCGCTCACGACACCGTTGCGAAGCTCGTCTCTCAGGATCCAGAGTGCGTTCGCGTCCGGTCGGTTCGTCTTCCGGGTCTTGCGGGCCTCCTCCAGCCGGCTGGGCAGGATCTCGAATGGACTCAGCCCCACATCGTCCATGCGTTCATGATCGAGATAGGACACCGTGATCGTCACGTCCCCCCGCGCGTGATGCGCCGAGATGTCGCCAACCGTCTGAAACCGCTGTGCAAGCCTGCGGATGTCGGTGCTTGACGCCGTCGCCACGTAGGCCTTCTCGACGAGCCCGAAGATCCTGCGTACCCGTTCGCCAGGGGTCGCGTCGGGTTCCGGGAGTTCCGTGCCGAGTTCCCTGGCAGTTGCGTCACGGGCGTAGTTGTCCCGTCCGTCGTCGTCCCGGTTCCGCTGCCGGTCGATGTGGTCGAGGATCCGGTCAGGATTCGTTCTAAAGCTCATTCCACGCTCTCTTGCCTCTCGGGATGTCGGAGAGAATGTCCCAGACGGTCCGAGGATAACGACGGAGGCGGATCGGTGCTACGGGCGGGTCCCATCCTGTCGCGTACGGTCCGCGCGTGTGGCGGAGGTGGGTCGCTCCCGGCCTGCTCCTTCCCTCAGCGCCGCCCGAAGATAATCTGGGCGAGGTCGCCGATCCGGATCTCCTGCTCCGCGTACCAGCCCTGCGGCACCTCGAGTGCGTAGAGCGCGGCGCGGCCCGGCTGGTGAAGGATTTCGGTCTCGGGCTCCATCTGCTGGATGTCCACGATGACATGGGTCCGGTCCAGCCAGGCGATGTCGAGGGGAATGAGCGTGTTTCTCATGTAGAACGCGTGGGGCAACTCCTGTTCGAAGACAAAGAGCATCCCGCTTCCGGGGTCGAGCCGCTCCCGGAACATCAGCCCCTGCTGACGCTCCTCCTGCGTGTCCGCCACCTCTGCGAGGACTGTGTCGGCATCGAAAATCACCCAGGCCATATCCCTGGGAGGGCGGGCGGCCGTGTCGACCAGCGGGGGGGATCCGTCCCCCGTGCGGTCGCACGAGGAGAGGGCGCACGCCAGCGCAACGAGTGCAGGAAGCTTCCGCATGGTTCCGACCGGCGGTTCGGGAAGGTTCTTGGATCGGTCCCTTGGGGATGCTAACTTCTGCGGGCATTTGCGCAACCGGCGCGTGCGGCCGGGCGCTCCCTGCGCGCGGACCGTGCTGCCTCTCGGATTCCCGGTATCGAGGCGAGTCCCATGCTGGATCCCGAACTCCTCAGGATCCTCGTGTGTCCCGAGACGAAGGAACCGGTCCATCTGGCCGGCCCGGAACTTCTTGAGCAGGTGAACCGGGCGATCGAGGCGGGAACGCTCTCGAACCGGAGCGGCGAGCGCGTGACCGAGAAGGTCGAAGCCGGGCTGGTGAGGGAAGACGGACGGGTCCTCTACGAGGTGAAGGACGACATCCCGGTCATGCTGATCGACGAGTCCATCATCCTCGACGGACTCGTCGCCTGATCCAGCCGCATCACGACTGGGCCCGGCCGCGCTTCTTCCTGAGGAAGTCCATCATCACGTACTCGCCGAGGGTGAGGGTTGAGGTGAAGTACGCCTTCCCACGGGCGATCCGGGATACCGTCTCCACAAACCGCACCAGATAGGGGTCGCGGGCGAGCATGAAGGTGTTGATGAGGATTCCCGCCTTCCGGCACGCGGCCACTTCCCGGTAGCTCCGGCGAAGAATCTCGCGGTCGAGTCCCCCGGAGTTCGTGTAGATCCGCCCGTCACGGAGCGTGATCGCCGACGGCTTGCCGTCCGTCACCATGATGATCTGCCGCATTTCCTTCTTCTGGGAGAGGAGGATGCGGCGGGCCAGCTCGAGGCCTTCGGCCGTGTTTGTGTGAAACGGTCCCACCTGTGCGTGCGCGAGCCGGGACAGGGGGATTTCCTCGGCTCTGTCCCCGAACGTCACGACGCGCAGTGAGTCCCCGGGGAACTGGGTGCGGATCAGGTGCGAGAGCGCGAGCGCGACCCGCTTGGCCGGGGAGAAGCGGTCCTCGCCGTAAAGGATCATGGAATGCGAGATGTCGAGCAGGAGCACCGTCGCGCAGGAGGAGCGGTACTCCGCCTGATAGACCATCAGATCCTCGTATTCGAGCTCGAGCGGAACGGCAAGTCCTTCGCGCGCGATTGCCTTGGAGAGTGTCGCCGGAATGTCGAGGTTCAGCGTGTCGCCGAATTCGTAGACCCGGCTTGCGCTCCCCGCCTCCACCCCGGTGGAGAGGTGGGGGGTGTCGTGGGAACCGAACGACGACTTTCCCATCGCACCCAGGAGATTCCGGAGCGCGCGGTACCCGAGGAAGTCGAGCCCCTTCTCGGTGAGGTTGAAGTCGACGGTACGCGCTGCGTCCCGGGCTTCGTCCACCTCCCCGCCCCTCCCCTCCGGGTCGCCTGCCGCCCCGAGCATGCCGCCGCCGTCGCCGACCGAGAGGTAGCCCTCGGCGACCATGCGCTCCACCAGATCGTCAAGCAGGGCGGCGATCCTCTTCCGGAGCTCCTCGTCTCCCGCCCCTTCGCCCCGGAGCTCCCTGACCATCTCGGGGGTCAGCTCCCCGCTCTCGACGAGGGCGCGGAGGAGCGCCTGCTTGAGCGCTTCGAGGGACGAGGTGTCCTCGGTGCCGGACCATCCCCAGTAGGGATGATAGTGGGGACCGCCGGCGAAGCCGCCGTCCAGGAGGAAGTCGGTGAGTCGCTCGAGGAGCGCTTCCAGATTGAGCGCGTCGAGAAGGCCGCCGGCGAACCGGGTGTAGGTCGTGTAGCGCACTGTGCGACTGGCCTCCGGCCCAGGAGAGGCAGGCCCGACGGCAGCTTGATACCAGCGCGCTGCGGCGGGAGTTCCGGCGCGCTGTGGTCCGGCCGGTCGGGGCGTGTCGGCGTGTCCCACGTCCGGGGGATCGGGGGTCGGATCGCATGACGGTTGGTCTCGGGGGATCCCGTGCTTCCCGATCGAATGTTGTGGTCGGGAAGCCGCTCCCGGTCGAATGATCCGGAATGCTGGCGGAAGGGGCCGCGGCTCCGGTATCCTCCTCTGTGCGGGTTGGATGTTTCTGCGTGTTCGGACCATGCCCCATGAAGAGTGCGCTGACGGGTCAATGTCTCGTCGATCCGGCTGTGATGGATGTCGAACGGTTCGGGAATCGTGACCGCTGTTCGGCGCGCCGCGAGCACTTCGGCTTGATCGGGAGTGCCGCGGCACGGTCGGGGAGGCCCGCCTCCGGGTCGCACAGAGCTGGCGGATGCCGCGGGCCCGACCAGGGCGGCCTGGGGCGGGAACATGGGGTTGGGAGCCCACGGCCCGGCGGTCCTCTCTCGTTGCCCGGTCTGCCGGACCGGCGGAGCACACGTGGTCTGAATCAAGGTAGGAAGTCGTCTAAAGTCTTACGGG
>JAAXGI010000157.1 GCA_012267505.1 Gemmatimonadota bacterium | reverse complement strand
GCCGTAAGGCCCGGCCAAACCTCGGTCTTCGTGAACCCCACGAGCGCAGGGGAGAGGTCCGCCAGAAGCGCGTCCATCTCGGAGGGGACGTCCCAGGGAAGGTAGCTCGCCACCCCGGCGGGGAGTGAGCGGGAAAACGTCTCGGCGGAGGGGGAGAAGAAGGTATAGGCCGCCTCGACGGCGGGGAGGCGAGCCCGGAGCCGCTCGAGCACGGCCCGCGCCTGAAGGCCCTCGCCGACGGAGGGGGCGTGGAGCCACACGCTGGGGCGCCCGGGATCGGGACGGCTCCGACCCCAGGCGGCCAGGCTCTCGCGCGCACCCATCCGGCCCCGGAGCCCGACAGCGAGTTTCGAGTTCCCGCGGGAGAGGGGGGGGGAGAGGAGACGGAGAAGCCGGAGCGCGGCCCCGTAGCTTCCCGAACGGATCGACATGGGTAAGAATAGAATCGTGGCGGGAAGGGGCTTCAAGTCGCCGCAGGTGCGGAAAGGAGGCCGCGTGGAACGACAGGCCGGGAAGGCTGCTCGACCAGGGTGGCGGATCGCGGGCCCGGCCATCGGGCTCCTTCTCCTCGCCGGGTGCAACCCGGTCTATGTGATCCGCCTGGGGTGGGCGGAGAGCCGGATCCTCCGCTCGCGCGTGCCCCTGACCGAAGTCATGGCTGACCCGGACACCGAGCCCGGCGAGCGGGGGAAGCTTCGCCTCGCCTGGGACGCCAGACGCCATGCGATCAACGAGCTCGGATTCGAGAACGCCGGCGACTCCTATACCTCGCTCGCCCGCCTCGAATCCGACACCCTCGCGCTCGTCCTCACCGCCGCGTACGCGGACCGGCTCGAACTCCGCACGTGGTGGTTTCCCGTGGCCGGCCGGATCCCCTACCGGGCGTACTTCTCCGTCGAGGGAGCCGAGGAGGCGAGGGACGCGCTCGAGCGCGAGGGATTCGACACCTACCTCCGGCCCACGGCCGCCTTCTCCACGCTGGGCTGGTTCGCCGACCCGCTCTATTCGACGATGCTGGCCGCCGACGAGGTCGGGGTCGTGGAGACCGTCCTCCACGAGCTCGCGCACAACCACCTCTACCTCCCCGGGCAGGGACGCTTCAACGAATCCTACGCAAACTTCGCCGGCCACGCGGCAGCGATCCACTTCTTTTGCCGGGACCAGGCGGACGGTCTCCCGACCGTGAGATGCCGGCGCGCCCGGGCGCGCTGGGAGGACGCGCAGGACGTCTCGCGCTATATAGACGGCGTCGAACGGGAGGTCGTGGCTCTCCTCTCTTCTTCTGCCGGATCCGCGGGCTCGGGAAATCCGGGCAGCCGGGGCGGGGCCACGCTCCTCGCGGCCCGCGACTCCCTCTACCGGGCGGCCCGCGACGACTTCGTATCCCGGGTGCAGCCGTCGCTCCGGGCGACAAGCTACGCCTATCTCGCGGCCGAGCCCCTGAACAACGCCACGCTCCTCTCGAGGAGCCTCTACTACCACCGGCTGCCTGGCTTCGACGCCCTCTGGCGGGCAACCGGGGAGGACCTGGCCAGCCTTATGGCCTGGATGCGCGACACCGCGCCGGGCCTCGACGACCCCTTCGGGATCCTCGACAGCGAGCCGCCTTCCGCGCCCGCACCGGACTGATCCACACCGGGAGCGCCTGTCCCCGGCCGGGCGGCGCCCGCTTTGTCAGCGGGCGCCGCCCCCGGTCGCGGTCCCGCCGTCTCGCCTCGGATCCGAGGCGAGAGTGAATCCGGCGGGAGGGGAGAAGAGGGCGGCACCGACGCCTCCGAAAAACATGTGCAGCTCCTCGAACTCCCGCACCGGGAGCCCGACCGACCCGACCGGCACTCCTCGCTCGTAGGCCGCTTGGACGACCCCGTCCTTCCGCTCGACATGCACCCGGGGATGCGCGACGGCATCCGCGAGCGGCATCCGGAAGTCGATCAGGTTGACGATCGTCTGGAAGAGTGCGCTCGTGATGCGGTCCGCACCCGGGGTTCCGAGCGAGAGCACGCCCCCATCTCGGGACCGGCCCACGGTCGGTGCCATGTTCGAGGGGAGCCGGGTTCCGGGTGCGAAGGCGTGGAATCCGGGGCCGGTGAGCTCTTGTTCGCCGAGGCTGTTGTTCATCCAGATCCCGGTTCCCCTCGGCATCACCCCGGAGCCGTATCCAGCCGAGGCGGTGATCGAGCAGGCGAGACCCGACGCGTCCACGGCGGAGGTGTGCACGGTAGACCCCGAGCGGACGCGGCGGCCGAGCCGCCGGAGGGAGTCGGGGGCAAGGAGTCGCGTCGATTCGCCCTCCATGTCCTCCGCACCGTCGAGATGCCGCTCGCGGTACTCGAGCACCGCGCGCTCGATCCGGGCGATCCGCCGCACCACGTCGCTGTCCCACTCCCCTGCAGCCGTCCCGGCGATCCCCTCCCCGTTCAGCGCAAGCATCGCGGCGAGCGCGGTCCCGCCGATCGCCGGCGGCGGGTTGATGAGGAGCTTCCACTCCCGCATCCCGACCTTGAGCGGGCGGCGCACGACCGGTTCGTACGCCTCGAGATCCGCGGTCCCGAGAAGCCCGTGGCTCTCCCGTACCTCCCGGCCGATCTTCCGGGCCAGCTCTCCCCGGTAGAACTCCCCCGGCCCCTTCCTCGCGATGCGCTCCAAGCTCTCCGCCAGACCCTCGATCCGGACGGTGTCACCTGCCTCGAGGAGCGCTCCCGTCGGTGTGCGGATCGCCCGGCTGCTCTCAGGATTCCATCCGTATATCCCCTCGCCGCAGAGCTCGAAGTACATGCGCGAGGTGCCCGAGAGCGGGAACCCGTCGCGTGCCCGCTCGATGGCGGGCTCCATGACGCGGGCCCAGGGAATCCGGCCGTAGGTCGCCGAGGCGAGGCCCAACCCGGCTACCGCGCCCGGCGTCGCGATGGACCCGTAGCCCACCGTCGTTTCGAGACCGCCGCCGTAGTCCAGGTAGACGTCGCGAACGCCCCGCCCGAAGCGCGCCGCCTTGAGGCCGCGGCCCGGCATCTCCGCATAGGCGTCGATCATCACCGCGTCGCCCGCAGGTGGGGCGGCCATGATGAAGGCGCTGCCGCCGAGCGAGCACACCCCCGGCTCCGTCACGAGGGACACAAGCACTGCGGCTACCGCGGCGTCCACGGCATTGCCGCCATCGTCGGCGATCCGGGCCCCTGCCTCGGCCGCCATCCGGGAGGTGGAGGAAATCCCGACGCTATGCACGGAAGGATCCCCCTGCATGCAGGCCGCGGACCCCCGCCCCCGGAAAGTTGCCCTTTATCACGGTTTCCGGCGGGATTATGATTCCCCGTCTTGAGAGTCTGCTCCCCCGTCCCGCACCCGACGGCGCCCCGCGTATGACACCAGGTAACCCGGAGCGCTACGTGCCGGCCGAGGTGGAGCGGAAGTGGCAGGAACGGTGGGAGGCCGAGGGCACGAACCGCTTCACCGAGGCCGAGCTCCGCTCGGCCGAGGCCCCCTTCTTCAACCTGATGATGTTTCCCTACCCCTCCGCCGAGGGGCTTCACGTGGGAAACATATACGCATACACCGGGGCGGATGTTCACGGCCGCTTCCACCGCCTGGCCGGGCGCGACGTCTTCGAGCCGATCGGGTTCGACGCCTTCGGGATACACTCGGAGAACTTCGCCCTGAAGGCCGGGATCCATCCGATGGACCTGATCCCCCGCAACATCGCGACCTTCACGCGGCAGCTGCGCAGGATCGGGGGGATGTTCGACTGGCACCACGCCGTCGACACGACGACGCCGGACTACTACCGCTGGACGCAGTGGATCTTTCTCGCGCTCTATCATGCGGGTCTGGCCGAACGGGTCGAGGCCCCTGTCAACTGGTGCCCCTCGTGCAAGACGGTGGTGGCCAACGAGCAGGTGATCGGCGGCCTCTGCGAGCGCTGCGACACCCCGGTCGGCCAGCGCCGGATCGCACAGTGGTTCTTCAAGATCTCACGCTACGCCGAGCGACTGCTCAGCAACCTGGACACCCTCGACTGGTCGGAGCCGACGAAGAAGGCGCAGCGGAACTGGATCGGCCGGAGCGAGGGCGCGATGATCCGCTTCCCGCTCCGCGAATCGGCCCAGGGGGAAGGTCCGGACGGCGCGGCGGGCGAGGATGCGATCGAGGTCTTCACGACCCGGCCTGACACCCTCTTCGGGGCGACCTACATGGTCCTCGCCCCCGAACATCCGCTTGTCGACCGGGTGACGACCCCGGCGTGCGCCAGAGCGGTGGCCCGCTACCGCGACACCGTCTCGCGGATGGATCTCGTTGCGCGGAAGAAGGCCGGGAAGGCGAAGACGGGCGTCTTCACGGGCGCCCACTGCGTGAACCCGGCGACAGGCGCCCCGATCCCGGTCTGGATCGCCGACTACGTCCTGATGGAGTACGGGACGGGAGCGATCATGGCCGTGCCGGGCCACGACGAGAGGGATCACGAGTTCGCCCGCGCCTTCGGCCTACCGATCCTCCGGGTCGTCGCGCCAGAGGGGGAAGACCCCGGCGCGCCCCTTGAGGAGGCCTACCCGGGCGAGGGCACGATGGTCAACTCGGGGCGCTTCACCGGCACCCCGACGCCCGAGGGGCGCGGCGCTGTCGTCTCCTGGCTCTCCCGGCTGCGTCTCGCCAGCCCCCAAGTCAACTACCGCCTACACGACTGGTGCATCTCGAGGCAGCGCTACTGGGGTCCGCCGATCCCGATCATCCACTGCGGGGCGTGCGGCGCCGTTCCCGTCCCCGAATCGGACCTGCCCGTGGTCCTCCCCCGGGTCGAGGACTTCACCCCCGACGACTCGGGCACGAGCCCGCTCGCACGGGTCGAGGCCTGGTACCGGGCCCGATGCCCCGCATGCGGCGGCGAGGCCCGGAGGGAGACGGACGTCTCCGACACCTTCCTCGACTCGTCGTGGTACTTCCTCCGCTATCCCTCGAGCCACGAAAACGAGCGTCCCTTCGACCCGGAGCTGAACCGGCGGTGGCTGCCGGTCGACTCCTACATCGGGGGCCAGGAGCACAACGTGCTCCACCTCCTCTACTCCCGCTTCGTCACGATGGCACTCCACGACCTCGGGCACCTCGAGTTCGAGGAGCCTTTCGTCCGTTTCCGCGCGCACGGCCTCATCGTCCGCGAGGGCGCGAAGATGTCCAAGAGCCGCGGCAATGTGATCGTTCCCGACCCGATCATCGAGAGTCACGGGGCCGACGCCCTCCGGCTCTACCTGATGTTCCTCGGTCCGTACACGGAGGGAGGGGACTACCGCGACCAGGCGATCCAAGGGCCGTTCGGGTTCCTGAAGCGCCTCTGGGAGACGGTGACGCCGGTCAGCGAGCTCGGCGACGGACCGCCGCATCCGGATGTCGAGCGCAAGCTTCACCGGACGATCCGGCAGGTGTCGGCCCAGATCCCGGAGCTCCAGTTCAACACTGCGGTCGCGGCGATGATGGAGTACCTGAACGCCGTCCGCCGGGGGGACAGGAAGGCGGCGCGTGCCGAGGTGGAGCCGCTCGTCATCATGCTGGCGCCCTTCTGCCCGCACATCGCCGAGGAGCTCTGGGAGCGGCTCGGGGCTGAGGGTAGCATCTTCGAGACGGCCTCCTGGCCCGAGTTCGATCCGGAGAAGACCATCGAGGAGGAGATCACCCTCGCGGTCCAGATCAACGGGAAGCTCCGCGGGCGGATCGCGGTTCCGGCCGGCTCGGGCGAGGCCGAAGCGCTCGCACGCGCGCGGAAGGAGGCGAATGTGGCCCGCTACCTCGAGGGAGCCGAACTCCGGAGAGTCATCCACGTGAAGGACCGGCTCCTCAATCTCGTCGTATCCGTTGCGCAGGAGCGCCCATGACAGACGACCGACCCGGGGCGCTCCGCCTCCCGGATCCGCAGACCCTCCGGCTCGCGGTCGACGCCGTACGCGTCCTCTCGATGGATGCCGTCCAGGCCGCGAGATCCGGACATCCGGGCGCGCCCATGGGGCTCGCACCCGCCGGTTACCTCATCTGGCGCCATCACCTCCGGCACAACCCGGAAAACCCCGGGTGGGCGAACCGGGACCGCTTCGTCCTCTCGGCGGGCCACGCCTCGATGCTCCTCTACTCTCTCCTGCACCTCTCCGGCTACGACCTCCCGCTCTCTGAAATCCGGAATTTCCGCCAGTGGAAGAGCCGGACACCCGGACATCCGGAGTACGGGGAGACGCCGGGGGTCGAGACCACGACGGGCCCGCTCGGCCAGGGCGTCGCGAACTCGGTCGGCATCGCGCTCGCCGAACGCTGGCTGGCCGAACGCTACAACCGGCCGGGCCACACGGTGATCGACCACCGCACGTACGTGATCTGCTCGGACGGGGACCTGATGGAAGGGATCTCCCACGAGGCAGCCGAGCTGGCCGGCCACCAGCAGCTCGGCAAGCTGGTGTGGATCTTCGACGACAACCAGGTGACGATCGAGGGGGATACGGATCTCGCCTCCTCGACCGACCAGCCCTCGCGCTTCGAGAGCTACGGCTGGCATGTCGAGCGGGTGGCGGACGGCAACGATATCCCGCTCCTCGACGCCGCACTCCGGCGCACCAGGCAGGAGCAGGACCGGCCGTCGCTCATCGCGCTCCGGACCACGATCGGGTGGGGAAGCCCGAACAAGGCCGGGAGCGCGGACGCGCACGGCGCCCCGCTCGGGCCCGAAGAGGTCGAGGCCACGAAGGAGGCTCTCGGCTATCCGAGCCGCGAAGCATTCTGGGTGGCGGAGGAGGCCCGTGGGGAGTGGGAGGTAGCCCGGGCGCGCGGGCGCGCGGCAGAGGCCGGGTGGGCCCGGGCGTTCGAACGCTACCGCGCGGCCCATCCCGAACTCGCGCGCGAGCTGGAGAACAACCTCTCGGGAACGCTGCCCGACTGCTGGCACGACGCCATTGCCGGCTTCGAGCCTCTCGGCAAGCCCGAGGCCACCCGGAACAGTTCCGGCCGGGTGCTCCACCGGCTTGCCGTCGCCATCCCCAACCTCGTCGGAGGATCCGCGGACCTCGCGCCCTCGAACAAGACGACGATCGCAGGCTCGCCCTCGATCCTCCCCGACACTCCTGGCGGGCGGAACCTGCATTTCGGGGTGCGGGAGCATGCGATGGGCGCCGTCCTCAACGGAATGGCGCTCCACGGCGGTCTTGAGGTCTACGGGGGGACCTTCCTCGTATTCGCCGACTACATGCGCCCCGCGATCCGCCTCGCCGCGCTGATGGGCCTCCCCGTCCGGTACGTCTTCACGCACGACTCGATCGGACTCGGCGAGGACGGGCCGACCCACCAGCCCGTCGAGCACCTCATGGCGCTGCGCGCGATCCCGAACCTCCTCGACCTGAGACCCGCCGATGCGCTCGAGACCGCCGCTGCGTGGCGCATCGCCCTCGAACGCACCGACGGCCCCTCCTTCCTCTCGCTGACTCGGCAGGCGACCCCGAACCTCGATCGTTCCGCGACGCCCGCGCCAACGGAGGTGTCGAGGGGCGGGTACGTATTCCGTGAACCCTCCGGGGGACAGCCCGACGTCATCCTGATCGCCTCCGGCTCCGAACTCGCGCTGGCGCTGGGGGCCCAGGAACAACTCGAGACGGAAGGGATCCTGACCCGGGTCGTGAGCCTGCCCAGCTGGTACCTCTTCGCGCAGCAGGAGAAGGCGTACCGCGACGCCGTTCTCGATCCCGAGGTCGAGGCCCGCGTTTCCGTCGAAGCCGGCGCAACTCTCGGGTGGGCACGTTGGGTCGGGCCGAACGGCCGGTCCGTGGGAATCGACCGCTTCGGAGCCTCAGCGCCGTGGACGCGCCTCTACGAGGCGTTCGGGATTACGGCGGAGGGTGTCGCTGCGGCGGCACGGACTATCCTCGGCACATAGGTCGCACTAGCTGTCAGTGTCGGCACATACCGCGCACGCGTCGGTTCGGCACGCACGGGCGCTCTGTACGAGCGCGCCCGCCAGGCCCAAGCTGCCGGCAGCCGATGTCGCGGTCTCGGGCAGCGGCTCGAGCAAACCAGCCAGAGACGCCGCCCAGAGCACGGCGCCGCCGACAAAGGTCAGGAGCACGGCCGCCTGCCTCCGGGCCGGGCCCAGAATGACTATCGCCGCGCCGGATAGGACGGTCCCGACCCAAAGGGCCCGCTCGACGCCTTCGGAGAGCGCCAACGAGGGTGCCACCATGACCAGCACCGGCGTGAGCGCGCAGTGCACGCCACACCAAGCCGCAGCACACGCCACGACACGCGATCCCGAAGCCAGGTACGCGCCTGATGGGACGGTTGCCAGAGAGTTCTTCATCGAGTCGTGTCGACAGCGGAAACCGGGAAGCGGGTCGTGGACCGTGGGGCGATAATGATAATGGATTATCGTCTGTCACACGAGGGTGGCCGTGGTCATTGCCAGCTTCCTCCCGAGGGTATCGCCTCTTTCGAGCCGGAAGTTGCTCTCGAAGAAGATCACCTCCCTTGGCGGCCCTTGGTACTTGTACCAATAGACGTTGAACGCCTTGGGCCCACCCATGTACTCCTCGATGTGGAGTTGGATGACGGCGATGCTGAGCGTGAGACACCTCCGACACTCGTCCTGATGGACCCGGCCTGAGCACCGCTGCCGACTCGGCCCAGATGCTCCGAGCCCGCCGGATCGACGAACTCTACCAGAGGGGCCATGGAGCCGCCCTCCCCGCCCGCACCTCGATCTGCGGACTACCAAGTGTTGTCGAGCTTGTAGTTGATCGATCCAGTGTGGCCCAGCGTCGTGTATTCGCAGCCGTTGTGCTTGAGCGTCCAGGCGACGGACTCGCTGCCCACAGGCACGTCTACGGCGAAGACGCAGTAGTGGCCGTGCCAGCCGGGCGGCACCTCGAGGAAGGAGGTCGGCTGGACGCCATCGAAGCGAGCCGGCGCGATGAAGTTGTCCGGGCCGTGGGCGACGTCCCTCCTCTCCTCCAGGTTCAAGCTCTTGTACCCGAAGCAGAGATCGGCCGTACCGTTCCCGTTGTCGGTCCATCCGCCGAAGATCGGGATCATCGGAGCCTCAGCACCGTGGAAGCGCCTCTACGAGACGTTCGGGCTTACTGCGAAGGGTGTCGCTTCGGCGGCACTGGGGGCGGTTGGAGGCACCGCGTGATGTGGCGGTACCGGAGTGGCGGGCCACCGGTTGCCTGGGAGGAGTCGGCGCTACGCTCGTTCCATGGGAACGGGCGCGGCGCGCCCGAGGGGTCAGCTCCTCCTGCGACAGGCTCCGGAGCCGATACAGCGCTATCTGCCGCCCAGGGACCGGACGGCTACCCGACCACCCCGTCGGCGGCGTGATGCACACTCAGCGGGGCCACCAGCAATACGGCGAGAAAAGCGACCGCTACGGCCCCCACGATTTCATCTCTACGTCTCGGGTGTGCTCCGATCTCGCTCCTAACGGAACCTACGGGGCGACCCGGACGTTCAGGTATCCGTTAGTCCAGCAACACTGGTCTATGAAGGAGCCCTGGCGGGCCTGGACAAACACCATGTAATCACCCGGATCGGCGAACGTCACATTCGTCTCCGCCACGATTCCGGCCTCTGCCTCCGCGGCAGTGAAATACCGGACCTGGTGGCTGAACTGGACATTCTGTCCGCGTGGGCCTCGATACTTCCCCCACCACACCATGCCGGTCGCGAGCCGGTCGCCTTCCTCGGGATGCGTGACGGAGACGGTAAGCCTCGCCGGGCGGCCGGCCTCGGCTTCAATCACACCGGCCGTGCCTCCTCGCTTGCCGACAAATGTCGGTCCCTCCGGCTCCACGAAGGCCAATGCCGGTGCCATGAGCGGCCTGGAGGCGTGCACGAGGTCCGTCACCCGGTATCCCGGCACGCCCGTGTGACCCGGAACCTGAAAGACCCGATCTCGTTGCCGGAGGGTCCAGGTCACCCTCCCGTCTCCGAACCCGGCAGGCACCGTTACGGTGAAGAGGCAGAAGTAGCGCCCCTCCCGCTCAGGCACCTCCATGAAATGCGTCGGCTGGGCACCATCGAACTCGGCGGGCTCGATGTAGTTGTCCGGGCCCAGCGGGATATCGATCACCTCCTCGAGATTCATGTTGAAGTAGCCGAAGCACAGATCGTGCGTGCCGTCCGGCCGCGTCATCCACCCCTCGAATACCGGAATCACCGGCTGACCCGTGGGGCGGAGGTTCCGGAGCATCCACTCCGATTCCTCGATCGGGAATTCAATATCCTGCGAACACGCAGTCTGGGGCACTGCGAGGGCGAACCCGACTCCCGTGCACAGCGCTGCGACGGACCTTACGGCCATGAGTTGCCGTCTCCCCTCAACCCTGCTCGCGCGTGGAGGCCACGGCCCGCGATCTGTGGATACTCTTTCCCGGCCTGCTCCCCGGGCTACAGGCCGGACGCCGCGACCGGTTCGGGCTCGTCGCTCGCCCGCTCGCGCTCGCGCACCAGACGCTCGAAATCGGCCTCGTCGTCGAACCAGGTGACGCCGTACCGGAAGTGCGACATCTCGTCGACGGTTCGCGATCCCCACATGACCCACTGGTCTGGATCCGGATTGCTGGGGTTGTCGGCCGTGTTGTCGAAGACCGCGGTGGCGATGACGGTGGTTCCCCTCGGGAGCAGCGGCATCGCATCGTCCTCGTACAAGAACGACACATGCCAGCGGTGCGCCCAGTCCAGCTTGTTGATCAGCTCGTAGCGACCGTCCGGATACACCACCTCCAGAACGGCCGACTTGGCCCGCAGGTGAAAATGGCCGCGGAGACTGTAGATGCGCGCGGGCTTGTCGAGCACGTAGGTGGACCGGTAGGTGACCACGCGGTTCGGGGGCAGGATGAGATCCGGCCAGCTCCCGCTGATCTGCGGATCCGTGCTGTGTCCCGGGAATCCGCCAAACCCTGTCGTCTGCGAGATGCGGAAATGTACCTCGCCCGGGGTCTCGAACTCGGGCCGGCTCTCGTGGAACCACACTCCGAGCTCCAGGACGGCTTCGACATCCCGGACGGTCGGGACAAGGTGCATCCCGAACGATACCGTGGACCCGGGCCGTAGCAGCCTGCCCGTGTCCTCGGGGTAGATGTAGCCCTCCAGGCCCATAGCCGAGGCGGCCAGCTCCGCCCGGTCCGGGTTGTCCCCATCCTCGCCGGGCATAAGCACGTAGGAGTTCGCGTGATGGAAGACGGCACGCGTCTCGGGCGTGCCGGGTCGGATCTCGATCGCCCGGATCCACCGCTCTTCCACCAGCTCGTCCAAGGCCACCTCCAGAGGAGGATACTGGTCCATTCCGTTGGCCACGACAGTATACGCCGGCGACCGGATCACCATGTCCGGAGAGCGGTCGAAGACGTCGGTGTACTTCCAGGCGTCCTCCCAGTCGGGCCAGGCCGGAGGCTCCGGAACCGCCGCCGGGTCCCCGAGCGGAGCACCCTGGTCGACCCAGCTGACGATGGTCTCGATCTCCTCGTCAGTCAGGGATATGTCGTTCTTGAACCGCTGGATCCCCACGCCCTTGTCAAGTGGCCACGGGGGCATCTGCCTGCTCTCGACCTTGGCCCTGATCAGCGACGCGTAGGACCTCGCCCGCTCGTAGCCTTCCAAGGACATCGGCGCGATGGAGCCCTCCCGGTGACAGTTCAGGCAGTTCTCCAGAAGTATCTCGGCCACGCCATCCGCGTAGGTGACCGTCCTGTCACCACCTGAACCCTCGGTCCAGCTCACGCCCGGGAGCGGAACCACGCCGGGGCCGACTTGGGCACTGGACGCCCGGGCCCCGCTCGCCATGCATCCGGCGCCCAGGACAAGACCCACCGCGACCCGGAGCAGAATGTTCGATCCCTCGTTTGTCACGATGCCACCTCCGGTCGGAGCATCGGCCGGTCATCATGGATGCCACAGACCACCGGTCCCCCGCCCGCGGGATCGGGCAGGCTTCCATCCAAGGTGCCGCGCGAAACCGGGTGGAGCAACTCACAGCGCTGTCCAACGAGAAGCCAGCACGAGTGCGAGGTCGGTCGCCAGAGGTGACGGAACGGATCACGGGGAGGGGACTGCGACGTGGGACCTCTTCGGCACCACTGCGGCTGCAGACGCAGGCAGGACGAACCGGGCCATCTCTCCTCTTGTAGCCATCTGCTAGGGGCTAGCAGCGGGTACAGCGACTGGCCGCGGCATGGAAGCGGCGGGACGCGGAGCTCCGGCCGGAGATCGGGCCGATCTGGCGCGAGCAGGTCGGCGCCACCGCCACGAGCGGACTGATGGGGACCATCGCCCGCCGCGGGTTCTACGACCTCGGCACCGGACGGATAAGCATATAACACCACTCGGACGCTGCCATCACCCACATCTCCAGGCTGCCGGTCGTCCACGTATACAGCCCCTGAGCCGTTCGTCGGACGGTTCCCGCGGACCGACCGATGTCGGGCCGCTCAGGCCTGCCGGGTCCGGCGCGCACCGTGGCCTGGGTCGAGTCCTCCCTTTTGCCGGCCCGGCAGAGGCTTTCCGGGGCATTGGGGCGAGTCCTCCCGGCATCGCCGCGGCGCATAGCCGTCGGCAACATCCGGATCCCGAGTCCAACGGGCAGTTGCCCGAACCGCGATACGCCGGCATCCGCGGCTCTGGCCTGCCAGGAGTCTCCGTCCGGCCGACGGGGTTCGCTCGATCGAGGGTCGGGTTCCGGACGACCGTTTACGCGTCTCGCTGCCCTGCGCTGGTCACGTCGGTTCCCGCGCGTCGGTTGAGCCGCGTGTACACTTTCGTGAGCAGCCGGACCGGGGCCAGCCGTATCGCGAGTTGCAGGAGGCCGCAGGCAACGGGGTTTGTCACCCGCATGACCCGCGCGGTCCGGCGGCCCTGGGCCACGAGGACGGCCGTCTTCGGGCACCGCTCGAGCTCGTACGACCGCAGGGCGTCAGGCACGCTCATCCCGTCACTCAGGGCCTGGCCGAGGGCGACCGCGTCGACGATCGCCTGGGCCGCACCCTGGCCGGTGTACGGGAGCACCGGATGGGCGGCGTCCCCGAGGAGCGTCACAACGCCGTGACCCCAGTGGGGCAGCGGGTCGCGGTCGGCCAGCTCGTCACAGCGGAACTCTTCGGTGTGCGAGGTGACCGCCCGAAACGTCGCGTCCATCCGCGGCGAATAGTGCGCCAGGATGGCCTCGGGATCGCGCGTATCGGAGGGGACGACTTCGCGGGCGAGCGACAGATACCAATAGACCCCGGTTCCGCCCGAGCGGACGAGGACCGACTCGAGGCCCGGACCGAGGTACATGACGCCGGACAGGTCACCAAGATGATGCGCGGCGCCTGATGCCCCGCGCACGGCGATGATCCCGCACGGCCGCGGCGGAGGCTCCGACGGATGGAGCACGCGGCGAGTGGCGGATCCGACCCCGTCCGCCCCGATCAGCATATCGCCTTCGGCCGTGTCGCCGGTCGCCGCGTGGATCGTAACGCGCCCGTCATCCGCCGTGAATCCGGTAATCTCGCTCCCGAATGTGACCGCGTCCCGGCCGACGGACTCGAGTAGCGCACCGTGGAGCGCCGACCGGGACGCGACGATCATCGGGCCACCGAGCAGCGCCTCGGGGGACGGGACCTCGGGACGCTTGAGAACCGTGCCGTCCATCCTGCGAATCTCCCCCCGCGTCGGGGCGAAGCCGCGTGCCAACACGGTATCCGCAACGCCCAGCCGACGGAGGCCGGCGATCGCGTTCGGAGCCATCCCCAGTCCGAAGCCGAGCTGCCGTGCCCTCGCAGCGCGTTCGAAGATCCGGACGTTCCAGCCCGATTCCCGCAACGCGATGGCGGCCGCCAGACCGCCGACGCCCGCGCCCACGACCAGCGCTGTGCGCTTCATCGGAGGGGCGCGTCCAAGAGCCCGGATTTTCCGTCAGGAAACACTCGCAGCCGCTCCGCGCGGCGATGGGGGTGCGGGTCTTTCCATGCGTCCGCGACCACCGCCGGATAGATCGGATAGAGAACCCCCAGACCTGCGCCGTGTCGGCGGACGGTCGATGGGGATGCGTAGGCGCATGCTCAATCTCGCGCAGGTCGTCGTACGCATCCAAGGCCGTGGCCCCGCGGCCGAGCCAAGGGAGCGGAGTCATGCGGATAGCCGCGTTGAGTCAGGAACTCGACCCGAGGGGCTATCGAGCCGCCCTGC
Organism: Gemmatimonadota bacterium; assembly: GCA_012267505.1. Taxonomy (GTDB): domain Bacteria; phylum Gemmatimonadota; class Gemmatimonadetes; order Longimicrobiales; family Gaopeijiaceae; genus JAAXGI01. The sequence goes on along the minus strand of JAAXGI010000157.1, from coordinate 7,817 downwards.
CCGGCCGCATTTCGATCCGCGGAGTACCAGGTGTCGTCGAGCTTGTGATTGATCGATCCGGCATGGCCCGGCGTCGTGTACTCCTAGCCGTTGTGCTTGAGCGTCCAGGCAATCGGCTCGCTGCCCAGAGGCATCTAGATGGTGAAGATGCAGTAGTGGCCGTGCCAGCCGGGCGGCACCTCGAGAAAGAAGGTTGGCTGGACACCATCGAAGCGAGCGGGCTCGATGAAATTGTCCGGACCGTGGGCACCGGATGCCTCCCCTCGAGGTTCAGGCTCTTGCATCCGAAACAGAGGTCGGCCGTGCCGCCCCCGTTGTCGATCCATCCTCCGATGATCGGGATCGCCGGCATGTCGCTGCGGCACAGGTTCCGCATGCTGATCAGCGGACCGAGCTCGAAGGCTGGATCGAAATCGAAGGGCGACACCACCTCTTGATCTCGGGCGGGCTCCGCCCCCCGGCCCCGCCTGCATGCCGGTACCTGTCACCGCCCAGGCCCGTCCCGCCGACGACCGTGCCACAAAGTGTACGATCTGTTACAATGCCAGTCCAACGAACCGGACGGGAGGCCCAGACGAACCTCCCGAAGGTCGCATTGTTTTTCGGTCACGGGAGAGGATGGGAACATGAAGCGACTACTGACTGCCGTTGCTCTACTGTCACTCGCCGCGCCGGCCTATGCCCAGCTCGCGGTGCCCAACGAAGCGGGTCTGACCTACGGCCATGTGCACCTGAACGTCTCCGACGTCGAGCTGCACAAGCAGCTGTGGGTGGATCATTTCGGTGGCGTGTTGACGCAGAAGGGTTCGCTCATCGCCATACGGCTGCCGGGCTTCCTCGTGGCGCTCAGCGGCCGCGAGCCGACCGGAGGATCGCTGGGCACGGGCATGGACCACTTCGGCTTCAAGGTCCGGAACATGGAGACGTTCCTGACCAAGTGGCGCGCCGCCGGCTACGCGGTCGATACCGAGTTCACCGGCTCCGAGGGTCAGCTGAACGCCTTCATCACGATGCCGGGTGGCGCCCGGGTCGAGCTGCAGGAGGACCAGATGCTGCCCGTCGAGGTCTCCGGTTATCACATCCACTTCCGCACGCCGAACCATGAGGAGTTGCTCGACTGGTATCTCGAGACCTTCGACCTCGAGGCGCGGCCGCGCGGAACGATCCAGACGACCACCAATGTGCCGGGCATGAACCTGAGCTTCGGTGCAGCGGACGAGGCGGCCCCCACGCAAGGGACGGCGATCGACCACATCGGCTTCGAGGTCGACAACCTCCAGGCGTACACCGAGCAGCTCAAGGCGAAGGGCATCGAGTTCGACACGGACTTCCGCGTAATCGACAGCCTTCAGCTCAACATCGCCTACCTCACCGACCCGGAGGGAGTCCGGATCGAGCTGACGGAAGGCTACGACCACTATTGAGTCGCCGCGAGTCCCGGTCCTGACGGGATCCACCGCCCGCACCTACGAGCCGACAGGGCCCCCGGCATTCGTTGCCGGGGGCCTTTTGTCATTGGGCGAGAGGATGACCCGGAGCCATGGGACACGCGGCCGGCCGGAAGCGTCTGGGACTAGGTCCGGTCAGTGACGGGTCCGGGCGCAGCGTTCGGCCCCGTCAGGTCAGGCTGTCGAACAGATCTTCCATGCGTGTGCGCGTCCGCTCGTCGGGCAGCAGCCCCACGCCGGCACCCATGTTGTCGACGAGATGCACCGGATCCGAGGTCGCTGGAATGATGACCGTCACGGCAGGGTGCGACAGGATGTACTTGAGGAAGAACTGTCCCCAGCTGCGGCAATCGAACTCGACCGCCCACTCCGGAAGCTCCCGGCCGCTCACCGCGCCGAAGACGCGCCCGACGTTATACGGCTCGTTCACGACGACCGCGATCCCCCGGTCCTGCGCCAGCGGAAGCAGGCGCTCGGCGGCCTCACGCTCACCGATCGAGTAATTGATCTGGACGAAGTCGAGCTCCTCGGTTCGGAGCACCTGCTCCATCTGCTGGTACTGCCGAGGGAAGGACGTCGTCACGCCCACGTACCGAGTCCGACCCTCCTCCTTTGCCTGCCGGATCGTCCTCAGGTGGATGTCGACGTCCCGCAGGTTGTGCACCTGGTTCAGATCGATGGTGTCGCGGCCCCAGCTCCGGAGTGATCCTTCCTCCTGCTCAAGCCCAGCCTCCCGTCCTCCACCCGTCGAGATCTTGGTGGCGAAGAATAGGTCGTCCTGGATTCCGAGCTCCTGAACCAGCTGGCCCGCCACGCTCTCCGAGCTGCCGTACGACGGGGCCGTGTCGAAGAAGCGACCTCCCGACTCATGGAAGAGTCGTAGCACCTCCGTCAGGGGCGCCCGCTCCTCGACCGAGGAGCCCACATTGAAGGTGCGCGCGCTGCCCAACCCCACGGCGGGAATCTCCTCTCCGGAGGACGGGATCGCGCGCATGAGGAGCGGCTGGTCCTGCCCGAAGGCCGGCAGCTCGCCCAGCAGCAGGCCGGCCCCGGTTCCTACGCCGATCTTGAGCATCTCTCGACGCGAGATCTTCATGTCGTCACCTCGGTGCAGCGAGCCTCGTAGTCCGGTCGTCGTTCGTAGCCCCCTCCTGGCGCGGAATCACAAGACTGCGGCGAAATCTCGCCGGAGCGCAAGCCGGATGCGGGTCGCGGCCGACGCGTGTCCCGCACCCGGCGTCGCGCTGAGCGGGTCGCCTGCGACGTCCCGCCGTCACGGTGGACGAGACCGCGGGACGCGTCCTCCACCACCACGCCAGGCCTCGTCGAGGGTCTTTCTTCGCAGGCGGTCCTGCCAGGTCAGATCTTGATGTGGACGCCGCGGCGGTGCAGCGGCCACATGAGGCCCAGCCAGAACAGCACCTGGGCAAGCGCGAACGCGAGCGAGCCGCCGTAATCGCCCGCCCACGACCTGAACGCGTTCTCGTAGAGCCAAGCGCTCAGGGGCAGGGCTTCCCCTCCTCCAGCCGGGATTCGTGCGAGCATCTTGGCGAACATGCCCGACGCGACGAACACGGCGATCGAGTTCATACCGTATACGACAAGCGGGGTCAGCCATCCCCCGCGCAGCCGCTTCACATCGATCACCCAGTACATGGCCCCGAACAGGAGCAGCGCCGTTCCGGCTGTGAAGAGGACATAGGAGCTCGACCACAGGTTCTTGTTGATCGGGAAGACGAGATCCCAGGCGAGCCCCAGCACCACGAGCACGGCGCCGGCGACCCACATGTGGCGCGAGATCGCGCCCCCGGAGCGGCCCGACCGGAGCCCTTCACCGCAGAAGATCCCCAGCAGACAGGTCGCGATGGCGGGAAGCGTCGATAGGAGTCCCTCCGGATCCCATGTCCCCTGCCACAGCCGGTCGCCCATGATGAGGCGGTCCAGACGGGCCCCGAGGTTTCCATCCGGCGACAGATCTCCCGCCACGAGGGCCCAGTACCCGAGGAGGAGCGCCCCAACGGCGGCCCGCCGCACGCGCACGGAACCCCAGAGGTAGAGCGCGGCCGCCGCGCAGTAGACGAGACCGATCCGCTGCAGGACGCCGTAGAGGCGCATCTCGAACAGGTCGAAGTCCGGTACCGCCCGCATCGCGAGTCCGAGTCCGACCAGGATCAGCGAACGGCGAACGACGTGCCCGAACAGCAGGCCCCTGTCCGTGCCTTCCGCGAGGCGCCGCGAGAAGGAGAATGGGATCGCGACGCCGACAATGAAGAGGAAGTAGGGAAAGATGAGATCGGTGGGCGTCCAGCCGTGCCATTCCGCGTGTGCCAGGGGAGCGTAGACATAGGCCCAACTGCCGGGATTGTTGACGAGAATCATCGCCGCGATCGTCAGACCGCGGAACGCGTCCAGTGATGCGACCCGGCCCCCCGTGATTTCGGTCACGCGCCCCTGGCGGCCCGCCGCGGGATCCCGCTCCACCGGGGCGGCGATGCACTCCGGTCGACCGCTTCGCTCCCCGTCGCTCTTCGGTCGAATGGCGACATGCCGGTGCGCGATGCCCATAAATCATTGTAATGCATATATATACCGAAAAGCGGATGGGTTAGCTCCCTCTCATGATCCCTCTCGCTGTATGGGAATCCATGCGACGCTACCGAACGTTCGCGGTGGGTAGGCGTTCGATGGTGCCGTGGAATCGCCCTGCCGACGAGCAAGGTCGTGGACGGCGTCGGCCATCGCCCGGAGCCCTGCAAACATAGCAGGGCGGACAACGCCAGGCGGGCGACACTCACGGCGCGCGACGCGACGCATTACAGTTCGTCGCGAGGATCCGGCGCAAGGGACTGCGGGCGCGCCACGAAAGGGGATGACCAACCGCGGTTCCTGCGAACTTGGTTCCCCGGCTTCGGCGCCTCCTGTCCCGGCTACGGGAAGCGACGCATCCCGCAGTGCGGACACGTCCGGTTTCCGGCTACGTCCACTGGACGGCGGCCGAGCCAGCCAATGGAGCGTGCGCGTGTCGGGCGACCGGCGTGCCCTGTTCCGCATCGAGGACAGCGAGGCCGTGGCCGTGGAGCTGGCCGACGACCATTGACTGGAAGGGAGGAACCGTCATGGACGGCACCGGAAGCAAGGGGCTCCAATGCTAGATCTTCGTCGACAGATAATCTCCGAGGGACTGCGTCCCTGATGCAAAGTCTCGGGAAGTACGCGTTGGCCGTCGGGCTGATAGCCGTCTCGGCGAGGGTGTCCGCCACGATACCGGGAACCTCGGTGCCCCAGAGCGCGCAGACGCTGGCCGTGGTCCTGGTGGGGGCCTTTCTGGGCGGCCGAGACGGGGCAGTGGCGCTAGTGTTCTACCTGCTGGCCGGCGGACTCGGAGTGCCGGTCTTCGCCGATGGTGCGGCTGGATGGCCACATCTGGCGGGAGCCACGGGAGGCTATCTGGTCGGGTTCGTGCTCGCTGCGGGGATCGTGGGCTGGTTCGCCGACCGAGGGTATACGGCGCGCCCGCGGACAGCGCTGGCCGCGATGCTCCTGGGCCATCTCGTCATCCTGTGTCTCGGCTGGCTCCGGCTGGCGGCCTCGCTCGGGCTCGGGGACGCTTTCGCCGGCGGGGTCACTCCCTTTCTCTCGGGCGGCCTCGCCAAGTCCGTCCTCGCGGCCGCGGTCGTGTCGGTCTGGATCCGTGCCGGGTTCGGTCGCCGGCCCAGGCCGACGTAGCGTACCTGTCGAACACACCAAGGGTCGGGCCGGCGCGGAAGCCGGTGTCGGGCCTCTGGTGGTGGATGCTGGTAGGGGCGGCCTTCACGGGCTCAGCAGGGCAGGCCTCTACCTCTCGCTACGCCAGGGGGGAACGCCGTCGGCTCACTCCACGACCGTCACCTGCACGTACCCGTTGGTCCAGCAGCACTGGGATGGGAAGCTGCTATTGAGCGCCTGCACGAGGAGCACGTACTCGCCCGGCGCGGGGAAGGTGGCCGTAGTCGTTGCCAGCTTCCTCTCGACGGCATCGCCTCCTTCGAGCCGGATCGTGCTCTCGGCAAAGACCACCTCGCCGGGAGGCCCTTGGTACTTGTACCAGTAGACGTTGAACGTCTTGGGCTCACCCATGTATGCCTCGATGAGGGGCTGCGTCACGGCGATGCTGAGCGTGAGAGGCCTTCCCACTCTCGCCGTGACGGGCCCGGCCCGGGCACCGCTGCCGGCTCGGCCCACATGCGCCGATCCCGCCGGTTCGACGAACTCGACCAGAGGGGCTATGGAGCCGCCCTCCCCACCCGTACCTCGGTCCGCGGGGTACCAGGTGTTGTCGAGCTTGTAGTTGATCGATCCGGTGTGGCCCGGCGTCGCGTAGTCGTAGCCGTTGTGTTTGAGCGTCCAGACCACAGGCTCGCTGCCCAGCGGCACGTTCACGGCGAAGACGCAGTAGTGGCGGTGCCATCCGGGCGGCACCTCGAGGAAGAAGGTCGGCTGGACCCCATCGAAGCGAGCCGGCTCGATGAAATTGTCCGGGCCGTGGGCGACGTCCCTCCTCTCCTCCAGGTTCAGGCTCTTGTACCCGAAGCAGAGATCGGCCGTACCGTTCCCGTTGTCGATCCATCCGCCGAAGATCGGGATCACCGGCATGTCGCTCGGGCGCAGGTTCCGCATGCTCATCAGCGGACCGAATTCGAAGGCCGGATCGAAAGCGAAAGGCGTTACCGCGTCCTGACCCAGGGCGGGGCTCGGAGTCATCACGGGACAGGCGATCAGGAGCGCCGCGAGAATCAGGACCGGGTGCCGCAATCTCATCGTTCCCTCCGTCGCGCGGAAACGCTTCCTAGCCGGTTGCAGGTCCCGCTCAGCTGTCCGCGCCCGCGATCTGCTGGGCCTCCCGTTCCCGGACCATCTCCTCGAACTCCTCATCGGACAGGTAGGTGACACCGAGCCGCACGTGACCCATCTCGTCGACCGACCGGTCACCTCGCACGACCCACTGTGTGGGATCCGGGTTGTGCGGGTTGTTCACCGTGTTGTCCCAGACGGAGGTCACGATCAGCACCGTCCCCTTCGGCATGAGCGGCATCGCGTCGTCCTCGTAGAGGAAGGCCGTCGCCCAGGCGTGATCCCAGTTGAGCTTGTTGATGACCTCCCAGGTCCCGTCCGGATAGACCGCCTCCACGATCTGGTTCTTCCCGCGCAGGTGCAGGTGTCCCCGTATGCTGTGGACCCGGATGTTCCGATCCAGCACCGTCACGCCTCGCGTCATGCCGAGGCTGTGCGGGGGAATCACGAGATCCGGCTGCGAACCGCGCAGCTGCTCCTCCACCGGGCTTCGACCCTGCAGGCGGATCTGCGAGGCACCGGTCATGGTCCCCATGGAGGCGTCGAGATGTACCTCGCCCGCCGTCACGAACCTCGGATCCTCATCCTTCGGGTAGAACCAGAGCCCGACCTCGAGGAATGCGTCCACCGCCTGGCCCTGCGGGAAGTAGTGTATCGGCCACGCGATCTTCGAACCCGGGACGATCAGCCTGCCGGTGCTCTCCGGGAAGATGAACCCGTCGGCCCCCGCCGCCGACTGCACGAGCTGGCCGGCGCCCATCGTCTGATCCGTGTCCGTGGGAAGCGTGAGGCTCGGATTGGCATGATGGTAAACGTAACGCGTCTCGGGGCTTCCCGGTCTCATCTCCACCGCCCGGATCCAGCGCGGCTCGTCGAGTCCCTCCACGAAGGTCTCGTGGCGCGGCCACTGATCCAGCCCCTCGGCCGGCACATGGTAGACCGGGGAGGGCAGGATGAGGTCCGGAGGACGGCCGAAGTGGCTGGCGAAGCTCCAGCTGTCGGACCAATCGGGCCACTCGATCGCAGGAGGCAGATCCGCCGGATCGCCCAGCGGCGTCCCCGTCTCGGCCCACTGGACGATCGTCTGGATCTCCTCGTCCGACAGGGCACGACTGTTTTTGAACTCCTGGATACCGACCGTCACATCGAGCGGCCACGGCGGCATGATGCGCTTGGACACGCGGTCTGCCATGCGCGTGGCCCAGGGCCGCGCGTCCTCGTAGGTGAGGAGCGACATGGGCGCGACGTTGCCCGGCCGGTGACAGCTCTGGCATTTGGCCTGGAGGATGGGTGCGACGTCCCTCGCGAATGTGACGGCGTCCTCCCCATCCGCCTGCCCCAGCGCCGGGTCTGGAAGACACACGGCTCCCCCCACCAGCAGTGCGGGCAGGACGAGCCGGAACTGCCGCTGGAACTGAGCCAAGGCGCCCCTCATGGATCCCTCCTCGGGTCTTCGGTCTCCCGACCGTCTCCACGCTGTACTCTGAGCAACTGACGACCGCCACTGTCCAGACTAGTGGCGGCGCCCGGGCGCCGCCA
>JAAXGI010000302.1 GCA_012267505.1 Gemmatimonadota bacterium | reverse complement strand
ACCGGGGGCAGGCCGGACGGGTCCTCCTCTGGATCGGGCCGGCGGGTGGGCGCCTTGGCGGTCGGGATGTGCGGGTCGGCGCCGTAGGAGACGAGAAGCCGCATCGCTTCGACGTCGAGTGCGTACGCCGCTCGCCAGAACGGCGTCGCGCCGGTGCGGTCGACTCCCAGGTAGTCGTTGCCGAAGGTCGTGAACCAGAGCTTCTTGGTGAGCCGCGCGTCGGGATCGGCCCCCGCCTCCAGGAAGGCCCGCATCAGCTCGAGGTAGGTGGTCTCCTGCTGCAGCCGGTGCGTGGGCTGGGGGTGCCTGGACTTCGGGATCCACTCGGTGTTGACCGCCGCGTAGAGCGGCGTGGCTCCCGCGTCGCTCGCGATCGTGGGATCGGCGCCCCGCTCGAAGAGCGCCATGGCGAGGTCGAAGTGACCGTTGATCAGCGCCATCAGGAGCGGACTCGTGTGGTCGCCGTCGCTTGCCCGGTTGACGTTGCTACCCCCGTCCAGGAGCGCCGTCGCGGCCTCGGCATGACCCTCGCGGACCGCGAGGTGGAGCGCGCTCAGGCCCCCGTACCCTCCAATGAGATCGGCGTACGAGAGCGGCTGGGGTTCGCGCTCGCGCGCCTCCGCCCCCTCTTCGACCTCCGGGCCCGCGCCCGCCGCCGGTCCCCCAGGGGGCAGATCGGGGCTCACCCGCGGCTCGACGGGCGCGCCGAGCGCCAGGGCCTGGATCCGATCGCTCCGGAAGGCCAGGTCCTCGCGGTCGTAGGATTCCCTCGTCGGCATGTGGAGAACGTGCGCCACGAGGTCGGGATCGGCGCCGGCGTCCAGNNCGTCGACGTCGGCGCCGTGGGCGACGAGGAGCGCCACGGAGGCCGCGCTCCCGGACGCCGCCGCCATATGGAGGGGGGTGACCCCGCCGGTCGCGGTGGCCGCGCCCGCGTCCGCCCCCGCCTCGAGGAGCGCGCGGAGCACCGGAGCGTGTCCCCCCCTCGCCGCGAGGTGGAGGGGGCGGTAGGCGCCGAGCCGGGTGGTCGGCTCCGCCTCCGCGCCGGCCGCGAGGAGGAGGGCCGCGAGGTTGGCGTCTCCGCGCTCGGCGGCCCAGTGGAGCGCGGTCATCCCGTCCCCGAGGGCCGCGTTGACGTCCGCGCCTCCCTCGATCAGGGCCCGGACCCTGTCCGTGTCCCCCCGCATCGCCGCCTCGGCAACGGGTGCGTCGGGCGCGTCCGCGGGGATCGCCGCCCAGGTGGCGAGAGCGCAGAGCCAGACGGCGGCGAGCCTGTGGCGATGGTGCATGATCAGCTCCTCCTCCTACGCCGTGAGGGCGAGCGTCCCGCTGCTGTCGCCGAACTCGGTGACGTCCTCGAGACCCAGCTTGTGCATCAGGGTGAGCATCGCGTTGGCCATCGGCGTCCCGCCGGGTGCCCTTACGTGCAGGTTCCCCTCGAGTTGCCCGTTCGCGCCGCCGAGCACGATGAGCGGGCAGCGCCGGTGGTTGTGCAGGTTCGAGTCGGCCATGGGGGAGCCGTAGAGGATCATCGTCTTGTCGAGGAGGTGCGTGTCGCCCTCGTGGATCTCCCGGAGCCGGTCCATCAGGTACGGGAGGTGCCCGACGTGGTACTTGTTGATCTCGGCGAAGGTCTGCACCTGCTCGGCCTGGCCCCCATGGTGCGACGCGGGGTGGAACGGCGCGTACGTCCCGCTCTCGGGATAGACGCGCGAGGAGGCGTCGCGGCCCAGCTTGAAGGAGAAGACGCGCGTCATGTCCGACGCGAAGGCGAGCGCCTGCAGGTCGAACATCAGGTGCACATGCTCGGTGAAGGAGTCGGGCACGCCGGCCGGCGCCTCCGGGAGCTCGCGGGCCTCCCCGGAGCGGTTCCGGGCCTCCACGTTCTGGATCCGTCGCTCGAGCTCGCGGACGTTGGACAGGTAGCGGTCGAGGCGCAGCGTGTCGTTCGGGCCCAGCGACCGCTTGAGGTCCGCCAGATCCTCGGTGATCCAGTCGAGGATGCTACGGCTCGTGCGCCGCCGTGCGGCGCGCTCCTTCGCGGTTCCTCCCGCCCCGAAGAGCTGGTCGAATGCGACCCGGGGATCGCGGATCATCGGGAGTGGCTCGGTGGGGGAGGCCCAGCTGATCGTGTCGGTGTAGACGCACGCGTACCCGTAGGCGCAACCGCCCGCCTGGTCGACGTTCTCGATGCAGAGCTGCATGGAACGGATCGGCGTGTCCTGGCCGATGCGCTGTGCGTAGATCTGGTCCATCGAGGTGCCGACGTAGACGTCCGAGCTCTCCGTCTGCTTCGGATGCGCCTGGGTCAGGTAGACCGCGCTCGAGCGGAAGTGGTCCCCGCCGATCTCCTCGGGCGTCGCCGCTTCGGCCTCCAGCACATCGGTGTCGCTGATGATGGTGAGGTAGTCCCGGTACTCCTCGAGCGGGAGCAGCGAGCTCGGGGAGAGATCGAACTCCCGCCCTGCCTCGGCCGGCGACCAGAGGTGCTGCGAGGCGCCCCATTCGTTCGAACCGGCCGCGCCGTGGACGATCTCGATCGCGATGAGCCGGGTCGGATCATCGACGCGCGACGCCCGTGACCACACCCGTCCGGCCGGCTCCATCGCATCGAGGAAGGGGAGCGCGACCGACGCTCCCGCGGCCCGGATGAATGTGCGCCGCGGAATGTGCTTGCCCATGATGATCGGCATCTTATCCGTCTCCGTTCGCGTTCATGGCTACTGGACCTGCGCGTCCTGCTCGCCAGGTGCGGCCGCGCGCTGCATCCGGAAGGCGTCGCTCTTTGCGACCCCCATGATGAAGGAGGAAATCCGGTACCCCTCGGCTTCCGCGACCCTCGTGATCTCCCGTACCGTGGGCTGGTCGAAGTGTTCGACGCGGCGTCCGAGGGCGTAGGCGAGAAGGTTCTCGGTGAACGTCCGGATGAGCGGGACCGGACGGCTGAGGAGCGCCCGCCGCAAATCGGCCGGGCCCTCGAGGGGTGTTCCGTCGTAGAGCTCCCCCCGCACATCGAGCGGATTCCCGCTCTCCCGGATCCGCCACTTGCCCGTGACCCCGAAGTTGTCGAGGGCGAGGCCGATCGGGTCGATGACGCGGTGGCAGGAATTGCACGCCGGGTTGGAGCTGTGCTGTTCCAGGAGCTCGCGCGTCGTGAGAACCCGGCCCTCCGCGACGGCCGCCGTCTCCTCGAGCTCGGGGACGCTCGGAGGCGGGGGCGGGGGCGGGGTGCCGAGGAGCACCTCCATCACCCACTTCCCCCGGAGCACGGGAGAGGTGCGCCCCGCGTGGGAGGTCAGGGTGAGGATGCTCGCATGCCCGAGAACGCCCCGCCTGGTGTCGTCGGGGTAGGTGACGCGCCGGAACGCCTCGCCGTTCACGCCGGGGATCCCGTAGTGCCGCGCCAGGCGCTCGTTCACGAAGGTGTAGTCCGCCGTGAAGAGGTCGAGCACGCTCCGGTCCTCCCGGACCAGGTTGTTGAAGAAGAACTCGGTCTCGAGCCGCATCGCGTCGGCGAGCTGCCGGTGGAAGTCCGGCTCCAGGCGCACGTCGGGCGCCATCCTCTCGAGATCCTGGAGGCGGAGCCACTGCCCGGCGAAGCGCGATCCGAGCGCTTCGGCGTTCGGATCGGCGAGCATCCGCACCACCTGTGCCTCGAGGACGCGGTCCCCGACGAGCGACCCGTCCGCGGCCGCCTGCCTGAGCTCGGCGTCGGGAGGCCCGCCCCAGAGGAAGTAGGAGAGGCGCGAGGCGAGGGCGAACCCGTCGATGGGGTATGCTTCCCCCGGCGCGGCGTCCGGCGGAGGCGGCTCGAACCGGAAGACGAAGCGGGGGCTCGCTAGGATCCCCTCGAGGGCGGTGCGCACCCCGATCTCGAACCCGCCTTCGGCGGCTCCGCCGTCGTAGAAGGCCATCAGCGCCGCCCGGTCCTCCGCGCCGAGCGGCCGGCGGAACGCCTGCTCGGCCAGCCTCGAGATGATCTCCTCGGCGCAGGGCCGCTCGGCTGCCGGCGAGGCCGGCGTGCAGGTGAAGATCCTCCTCCGGACGGGGGTGTCGGAGATGCCCGCTGTTGCGAGCGGCCCCCGGATCACCAGATCGCGCAGGTGCGGAAGGGAATTCACGCCGTAGTAGCCCGCGATCGCGGTGCTCGCGAGCGACCAGTCATGGGGCGCGATCAGGTCCTGGACCGGTCCCTCGGTGCGTCTGATGAACGCGGCCGTGACCCGGTGGGGGCCCGATTCCACCAGGATGGGTCCGGTGGTCATCTCGACGCCTGTCGGGTCGGGGACCTGCATCCACCGGTCCATCTCGAGGAGCGCCACCCGCTCCCCGTCGATCGAAATCTCGATCGACTCCTGTGCATCGGCGGTCTGGAGCGCGGAGCGGCCGTTTCCGACGACCGCGCCCGTCGTCTCGTGGTGGAACGAGATCCGGAAGACGTACTCGCCGCGCGCGGGGAAGTTGTGCACGACCGACGTGCCGCCGCGGGTGCCGAATGGTGCACCCTCGACGCGCTCGGTCTGGGACACCGTCCGCGCGACGCGGTACTGCGTCTCGCTCGCGCTCGCCGCCTCGTCGCCGACGGCGAGGCGGCTGATCGCCGCCGCCGCATTGAGGTAGGAGGAGAGGAGCGTGGGCGAGACCATCTGCACGTCCGCGATGTTGTCGAAGTTCGCGCTCCTCGTGTCGAGGGGGAGGTAGTCCCCGGCATCGATGCTGAGGCCGAGCAGATCGTGGATCGTGCGCTCGTACTCGGCGCGGTTCAGCCGCTGGAACGTCCGCCCGCCGGGGTTCGGGCTCGTGGCCGCGGCCTCGTCCATCCGTGCCTCGAGGGACTCGGCGAGGACGAGAAGCGCGTCGGCGGAGGGACGCGCCGCGCCGGGGGGCGGCATCATCCCCGCGCGGAGCTTCCGGATCATGTTCTCGGCGACCTCGCCGGTCTCGTGGGCCGAGTCGAGCGTGAAGCGCGCGAGCGAGAGGTTCCCGGTGAGCATCGTGTCGTTGTGGCACGCCACGCAGTATGCCTGCACCACCTCGTCGGGATCGGCGCGCGACCCTCCCTCGGACGGGGCGGCCGCAGAGCGGAGGGTTGCGGTGTCTCGGGGCGTTCCGGGCTCGCTCTCCGGGCCGAGGGCAGCGACGAGAAGGCCCACCAGAATCGCCGATATGACGTAGGGCATGACGACCGGAACCCGCTTCGTTGTGAGCGCTTCCCCGACAGCTGCGGAACCGCGAGGACTGGCGGATCGAATCCCAATACACTAGTCGGGCGTAGCCCGTCTGGCCAGTGACCGGGGCAGTGGCGGGGCGGCGCCCCGTGGCCGCCGCGTCTCGTCGCTCCGGTCGCGGCGGCGTATCTTCAGGCCCGCGATACCGTCGGCGCAACGCGCAATACCCGGAGGCACAGATGACGACCCGAACGCTCTCCCTCGCGGCCGCCCTCCTCTTGGCCGCACCCGCCGCGGGCCAGGTCCCCAATACGGTTTTCCTGGACGAGCTGACGTGGGTGGAGGTGGCCGACAAGATCGACGCCGGGACGACTACCGTCATCGTCGCCACAGCGGGAACCGAGCAGAACGGCCCGCACATGGTGCTCGGCAAGCACAAGTTCATCGTGACCGAGACGGCCGAGCGGATCGCGCGGGCGCTCGGAAACGCCCTCGTCGCCCCGATCGTGACGTACGTCCCGGAGGGCACGGTCGAGGAGAGCGAGGGGAACCGGCAGCGCGCCGGCACGATCACGCTTCCCAACGAGCACTACATGATGCTCCTCGAGTATGCGGCGCGGAGCCTCGCGGCCGGGGGATTCACCGACATCGTCTTCATCGGCGACAGCGGCGGGAACCAGAGGGGGATGGAGGCCGTCGCGGCGATGCTGAACGGGGAGTGGTCGGGGCGGGAGGCGCGGGTGCACTTCGTGGGCGACTACTACTCCGGCCACGGCTTCGCCGACTGGCTCGAGGAGCAGGGGCACTCGCGGGAGGAGATCGGCACGCATGCGGGGATCATGGACACCTCGCAACTGCTCTATGTAAATGCGCGGCACATCCGCACCGAGGAGCTCGCGCCCTTCGGCGGCTTCGACGGAGCCGGGGTGCGGGGCGACCCGACGAAGGCCTCGGTCGCATACGGCCGCGTCGGGATCCAGATGAAGGTGGATGCGGCCCTTCGCCAGATCCGGGAGCTCATCTCCCGCTAGAGCGCGCCGGTCCCGGGGCGTTCGCGGGGTAGCCCAGCCGCTCGAGGCATGCGGCGATCTCCCCGAGGACCTCGGGGTCGTCGATCGTGGCGGGTACCTCGTATCCGGTGCCGTCGGCGATCTTCTTCATCGTCCCCCGCAGGATCTTGCCCGAACGCGTCTTCGGGAGCCTGGGCGTGACGGCGGCCACCCGGAAGGAGGCCACCGGACCGATCCGCTCCCGCACCAGCCGCACGAGCTCGCCGACGATCTCGTCCTCGCTTCGCGTCACCCGGGCCTTCAGCACCACGAGGCCCACCGGAACCTCGCCCTTCAGCGCGTCGCTCGCGCCGATCACCGCGCACTCGGCCACAGCGTCGTGGGATGCCAGCACCTCCTCCATCCCTCCCGTGGAGAGCCGGTGGCCGGCGACGTTGATGATGTCGTCGGTCCGGCCCATGACGAAGAGGTAGCCGTCCTCGTCGACGAATCCGGCATCGGCGGTCTTGTAGTAGCCCGGATGGGCGCTCAGGTAGGACTCGATGTACCGGGTGTCCTGGTTCCAGAGCGTCGGCATGCATCCGGGAGGGAGGGGCAGCCGGATGCAGATATCTCCGGACTCGTTCGGCCGCGCCTCTGATCCGTCCGGCCGGAGGATCCTCACGTCATAGCCCGGCACGGCCTTGGTGCACGACCCGGGCTTGACCGGAAGCCCTCCCAGGCCGACGCAGTTCGCGCCGATCGCCCAGCCCGTCTCCGTCTGCCACCAGTGGTCGATCACCGGCACGCCCAGCCGCTCTGCTGCCCAGCGGAGCGTATCCGGATCGCACCGCTCGCCGGCGAGGAAGAGGGCACGGAAACCGGAGAGGTCGTAGGGCCGGATGTACTCGCCCGCGGGATCCTCCCGCTTGAGTGCCCGGAAGACGGTCGGAGCGGTGAAGAGGACGCTCACCCCGTGTTCGGACACCACCCGCCAGAACGCGCCCGGATCGGGTGTGCCGACGGGCTTTCCTTCGTACAGGACCGTCGCGCACCCGTGAAAGAGCGGGCCGTAGACGATATACGAGTGGCCCACGACCCAGCCCACGTCGGAGGCGGCCCAGAACACGCCGCCCTCCTCCATCCCGTAGACCGCGCGCATGCTCCACTTGAGGGCGACGAGATGTCCCCCGTTGTCGCGGACCACGCCTTTCGGCCTCCCGGTCGTTCCGGATGTATAGAGGATGTAGAGCGGATCCGTGGCGGCGAGGGGAACGCAATCGACGCGCTCGGCGGCGGAGATCAGCTCATGCCAGTCGAGATCCCGGCCCTCCACCATCGAACAGGGAAGTCGGGGCCGCTGGAGGATCACGCAGCGGGCCGGCTTGTGCCGGGCGATCCCGATCGCCCGGTCGAGGAGCGGCTTGTACGGGACGGTCCTACCGGGCTCGATGCCGCCGGAGGCGGCGACGATCACCCTGGGGTTCGCCGCGTCGATGCGCGCCGCGAGCTCTTCGGACCCGAAACCGCCGAACACGACGGCGTGGACCGCGCCGATCCGGGCGCAGGCGAGCATCGCGACGACGGCCTCGGGAACCATCGGCATGTAGAGGACAACGCGTTCCCCGGGTTCGACCCCGAGGCTCTGGAGCGCACCGGCGCATCGCGCCACTTCGCCGAGGAGCTCGCTGTAGGTGTAGCGCCGGACCTGGCCTGTTAGCGGGCTGTCGTAGATCAGGGCGGGCTGCTCTCCCCGGCCGGAGAGCACATGCCGGTCGAGGGCGTTGTAGCAGGTGTTGACCACGCCACCGGCGAACCAGCGGTAGAAGGGGGCCCGGGACTCGTCCAGGACACGGTCCCACCGGCGGTACCAGTGCACGTCCTCTGCCGCCCGGGCCCAGAAGCGCGCGGGATCGGCGACGGACTCGGCATGCGCGGTCTCGAGGCGTGTGGACATCAGGCCGTCAACCTGCCGCCGGATGTCGCCGGGCCACAAGTCGGCGCCCGCCCGCGGTGGCGTGACCGCAGGGGTCGGCCCGCCGGTCTCCCTCCGGCCGCTATATTCCATCTTCCCTCCAACCCACGGCATGCGGGCCTCCCCACGGCGAGTCAGATACCATGGTCGACACAACGATCGCGGTCTTCGGGTCGACAGGATCGCTCGGCGGGATGGTGGCCGCGCGGCTGGCCGCCCGCGGCGTCCCGCAGCGCCTGGTCGTCCGTGACAGCTCGCGCGCGCCGCGGCTGGAGCGGTCCAGGGTGGCTGTGGCGAGCTATCTCGATACGCCCGCGATGATCTCCGCGCTCGAGGGAATCCGGACGGCGTTCTTCGTTTCCGGGGAGGCTTCTGACGAGAGGATGCTCCATCACCGGGCGGCCGTTGATGCCTTCGTCACGGCGGGGGTGAGGCGGGTTGTCTACACGTCGTTCGTCGGCACGGCGCCGGACGCCGTATTCACCTTCGCCCGCGACCACTTCCACACGGAGCGGTACCTCGAGTCCGCCGGTCTGCGATTCAGCGCGCTGCGAAGCAGCCTCTACCAGGACATGCTCCCGGACCTCGTTATCGACGGGATCGTCCGGGGCCCGGCCGGTACCGGCCGCTTCGCTCCGGTGAGCCGGAGCGACATCGCCGATGTCACTGTCGCGCTGCTTCTCGACGAAGACCAGCCGACGGCGCGAATCGACATCACTGGTCCCGAGTTGCTCTCGATGGCCCAGGTGGCGGAGCTCCTCGGCGAGGCGGCCGGCTCACCGGTCGCGTTCGTCGATGAAACGCTCGCCGAAGCCTACGAGTCGCGCGCCGGATTCGATGTGCCTGCGTACGAAATCGAGGGCTGGGTGACAAGCTACAGCGCGATTGCCGCCGGCGAGCTTGCGATCGTCAGCGGTGCCGTCGAACGCATTACTGGACACCCGCCGATCTCCCTGCGTGCCTACCTCGAGCCGCACGGGTGAGCGTGCCCGGCGGCCGGCATGCCTCGACCCTTGCCGTGGAGGGGAGGGGGGAGAACGCCCCGCCCCTGCGCTCCTGCCTCCGGTCCGCACGGTCCGCGCCCGGATCCGGCAGGCCCGGGGCGCGGCCATGCCGCCGGATCCGCGCCCTGGCAGACTCGCCGCGCCAGGCCCGACCGCTCGCCGGCGGGTAGTGGGTGTCGCGGAACTTCAGGTGTGGTCCCCCGCACCACCTGCAGCGAGTAGCCCCGCTCCTTCCGCTCCCCGAAGGCCGGACGGCGCGAGCGGGTCCCCGGCGCGTTTCCCGCCACCTGTCAGCGGTCCACGGGCCAACGCCGTGGCGCCCGATGGCGATCCGTTTCTTCCAGGGCTTGCCGGGGCGAGACGACGGGCAGAGTGGTTGCCTGCCCGGAAGGTGGATGGCATCTGCGATCCGATCCTATAAGGGTATATAGAAAAATAAGTTATGGGAGAAATGGATGTGCATCAGGCCGGGGCCCGAGATCCAGGGGGGCTTGCCAACCGCGGGATCCGCCGACACTCTGTACGGTGAATGGGTCCTTGGCCACCCCGCCGGGGACCCGACCACAGTTGCAGCGGGAGCGTCCGCCCAATGCGGGTGAAGGACGGACGGAAGACCGGCTCCCATGCAAAGTCCACTGGCTCCGTCAAGGAGAGGGTCACTGGGGACCTGGGCACCACGAGATGCCGCCGGGCATCGAGACCATGTCGGTTTAGCGTCCACGAGGCTATGAGCAAACGGCCATTCTTCACGTCCTGCGGGGTTGTCATCGCCTCTGTCCTCGTTTCGGGCTGGGCGCCTCTGCACGCTCTGCAGCAGCCGGGCCAGGCGCCCCTGCCGCCGGGACGGCAGCCACAGAGCCCAGTGGATCCGGGGACCGGGTTGACGGTCGTCGGCGATTCTCCGTTCTATTCGACCTTTCCGCGCATCAACGTTCTGGCGACCGGGCAGCCGATCGTGCCGATTTTCGAGGGGTGGGCGCCGACGGTCAACGACTCCATCATGCTCAGTTTCAGCTACATCAACCTGAACTACGCGGAGACGCTCGATATCCCGATCGGCCCCGACAACTTCATCGAGCCGAGCGAGTTCAACGGTGGGCAGCCGACCCACTTCTACCCGGCGCCGCAGGATCCGGGCCGGTACTACAGGCATCAGAGTGTTTTCACCGTAACGGTGCCTCGAGGCTATACCGGAGACGTGGTGTGGACGCTTCGGAACCGGGACCAGACGTTCGCCGTGCCGGGTCGCTCCACCATCGAGGCGTATGCGGTTGACAATACCGTCAGCCTTACAAATGCCCCCGTTGCGTCGGCAATGAGCTTCGATCCGTCGGGACCCGCGCCCACGGGCCGCATCGGTCCCACCATGGGGCCCCTCACCGTGCGGGTCGGCGAGCCGTTGCCACTGAGCGTCTGGGTCGACGCGACTCCCGAGGGATTGGGGCCGTCAGCTCGTCCGCCGCAGGGGAACGCGCCGGTGGAGCCTGCGGACATGCGAGTGACGTGGTACCATCATCAGGGTCCCGGTGAAGTGACTTTCGGCGAGCGCGAGACGATGCTCGGGGAAGCGGCGGTCCGGGGAGGCGAGCCGGTTGAGGTTTCCACGACCGCGACCTTCAGCGAACCGGGGGAGTATCGGCTCCGGGTTACCGCGATAGAGAATCTTGCAGGACTGGTGCAGCACTGCTGCTGGACCAATGGTTACGTGGGGGTGACCGTTACCCCTTAACACCTACCTCGGAAAGGGGGGGACATCGTGAGCACGATGCGCCGGAGAAGTGGGAGAGGGACAGCCGCCGTTCTGTCGGTAGCGGTGGCTGCAGCGCTTCTGGTCTTGCCTGACGCAGCCGCTTCTCAGCAGGCCGCGGGCGCCGGCGAGGTCACCTTCGCCACGGATGTGGCCCCGATCTTCTACGAGAACTGCGTCTCCTGCCATCAGGAGAACGGGATGGGTCCGATGTCGCTCATCACCTACGATGAGGTGGCACCCTGGGCGCCCGTAATCAAGGATCGGGTCGAGAGCCGGTTCATGCCTCCGTGGCACGTCGACCGCACGGTGGGGATCCAGCAGTTCAAGGACGACATCTCCCTGACCGACGCCGAGATCGAGACCATCGCACGATGGGTCGATGCCGGGGCGCCGCTGGGAGACGCGGATCAGCTGCCGCCCCCGCCCGATTTTCCGGATCGCGGCGAGTGGCAGCTTGAGGCCGAGTACGGGCGTCCTCCGGATCTGATCATCTACTCTGATCCGTACACGGTACCGGCGAGCGGCCTGGACAAGTGGTGGTACCCCGTGGTCCCGGTGGAGGGGATTGACGAGCCGCGTGCTGTCATGGCCACCGAGTCGAGGCCTTCGATCGGCAGCTACGCGGTGACGCATCACGCCAATTCGAATGTGTCGAAGTACGCCGTGGGCAAGCCCTACGACAAGATGCCGGCGAATGTGGGGCTTCTCATCGAGCCGGGGCATGAGGTCACGTTCAACATCCACTACTTCCCGAATGGGGAGGAAGTGAAGGACGCGCAGCTGGAGATCGGGATGTGGTTCTATCCTGAGGATGACGAGCCCCGGATCGTGGTCCCATGGAGTCGTGCCACGGCGTCATTCTCGTCGCTGTCGGATACAGACGGACCCGAGGCTCAGACGATCCTCATCCCGCCGCACGGAACACAGGTGACCCAGGGCGTTACGGTTCTCGACAAGCCGGGGATGATCTACAGCGTCCGGGGGCATCAGCATACGCATGGCGCCGGGCAGATGATCGAGGCGATCTATCCGGACGGCCGCCGGGAAGTCCTCAACAGAGTCGGGTGGCAGTTCGGGTGGCACATCACATACACGTACGAGGATGACGTAGCGCCGCTCCTTCCTGCCGGCACGGTCATCCTTGTCACGGCGTGGTACGACAATACGGAGCGGCCCGGCAATCCCGACCCGGACCAGTGGGTGATCTATGGGCGCCGGAGCGCCGACGACATGTCCCACATGCACATCGGGTATGTGGAGATGGAGCAGGAAGACTTCGACTGGATGGTGGAGCAGAGGAGGATGAAGCAGCAGGAACAGCAGGTGGTACAGCAGGGCGGCTGACGACGTGCGGTGAGGTGACTCGCAGCACACGGCGCCACCACCGCCCCCCCCTCCAAGCGGTTGGAGGGGGGGGCTTTTCTTGTGTGCGGGGGATGCAGGTTTCGGATGATGGATTCGTGCATGTACCTTGCTGAACGGAGCCATCTGTCTGCCGGATCTCGGGAGCCGGCGGTCCCCTGATGAGCGAGGGTGCGTGAGGAAGAGAGTGCCGATGGGGAAGGACCGGGGGCACGATGGCATGCCGTCGCCGTCCGGTCCGACTTGGTTCGTAGCGGGCCTGGCCGTGGTTTCGGGCGCGCTCGGCTGGGCCGTCATGACGGGTCGGGAGGGCGCCCTGCCGGAGGCGGCGGTCACGAACCGGCCCATCGAGGTTCGGTCCGACGGGTACCTCTCCTCAGGGACGTGCGCGACCTGTCACCCCGCCCAGTACGCGACCTGGTTCGGATCCTACCATCGCTCGATGACGCAGGTCGCGACCCCCGAGACCGTGCTCGCGGACTTCGACGGCGTCCAGGTCAGCGCCGAGCACGGAGGCCCCATGACGCTCGAGCGGAGGGGCGACGAGTTCTGGGCCGAGTTCGACGATCCGGACTGGGACCCCACGGGCGCGGTGCCTCGCCGCATCGCCCGGCAGGTGGTGATGATCACGGGCTCGCACCATCAGCAGGTCTACTGGTATCCGACGGGTCGCGACCGGCTCCTGGGGCAGCTCCCGGCGATGTATCTGATCCGAGAGGAGCGCTGGATCTCGCGCCCGTCCGCGTTCCTGCGGCCGCCGGAATACGCCGAGTCGGAAACCGGACGCTGGAACCTCTCGTGCGTCAACTGCCACGCCACGCACGGGACGGGCGAACTCGAAGCAAGTCTCGACGGGCCGCCCCGCGAGTGGCGGGCCAGCACGACCGTCGCCGAGTTCGGCATCGCGTGCGAGGCGTGCCATGGGCCAAGCGAACTGCACCGGGAGGTCAACACGAACCCGCTGCGCCGGTACTGGCTGCACCTGACCGGTCGATCCGACCCCACGACGGTGTTCCCGCTCGGCCTGGAATCGAGACTCTCGTCGCAGGTGTGCGGTCAGTGTCATTCGGTCTGGCTGGGCCAGACGCCGAGCGAGGGCCTTGCGTACCGTCCCGGCGACGACCTGACCGATACCCGCGACCTGGTCCAGCCGTCGCGGGAGATGGGCACCCCCCGCATGCAGGAGATCCTCGCACAGGCTCCGACGTTCGTCGAGGACCATTTCTGGCCGGACGGGATGGTCCGCGTCTCGGGACGGGAGTACAACGGGCTGATCGACTCGCCCTGCTACCTGAACGCCGCCGAGGAGAGCGAGAGGCTTTCCTGCCTTTCCTGCCACACGATGCACAAGACCGCCGACGATCCGCGCTCGATCGAGGAGTGGGCGGACACGCACCAGGTGACGAGCGGGATGTACGGCAACGGTGCCTGTCTCCAGTGCCACGCGACGCTCGGGCAGACGCTGACCACACATACGAGACACGAGGCGGAGTCGAGCGGAAGCTCCTGCTACAACTGCCACATGCCCTACACGTCCTACGGGCTCCTTCGGGCGCAGCGAAGCCACGAGATCAGCAGCCCGACCGTGGCCGCCACGCTTGAGACGGGACGTCCGAACGCCTGCAATCTCTGCCATCTCGACAGGACGCTGGAATGGACGTCCCGGTACCTGGAAGAGTGGTACGGGACACCGCGGCCGCCGCTGGATGCCGACCAGCAGCAGATCGCGGCGTCGGTGCTCTGGTCGCTCTCCGGCGATGCCGGGAACAGGGCTCTGACGGCGTGGAGCATGGGCTGGGCCCCGGCGCAGGATGCGTCGGGGACGAGCTGGATGTTGCCGTATCTGGGGCTGGGGCTCGATGACCCCTACGACGCGGTGAGGTTCATTGCCGGTCGCTCGCTCGCCTCTCTGCCTGGTTTCGCTGACTTCTCCTACGACTTCCTCGGGTCGACGGAGCAGAGGCTGGAGGCAACTGCGGCGGCCATGGCGACGTGGCGGACACTGGGTGGTGCGGGACCGCGAAGGGAAGCGCCTCTCCTCCTGAACGCCAACGGCCTTCCGCGCGCGGTGGAATGGCAGCGGCTTCTCCTCCTCAGGGATCATCGCCGCGTCCGGCTGCTCGAGTAGTTCGGATCCCGGCGTGACTGCAGACCGGGCCTTCCGGTCATCATTTCCCGTCGTGCGTACTCCACCTGCCGCCCCGACGGTCGGGCAGATCACATGGGAGCGGTCTGTTGGCTACTCGGGGTGGCCGGGATCCTTCCTGCGGCTCCGGAATCGGGACTGCCACCGACCCCTGAGACCTCGAAACCAGGACTGTCGGCTGGCCGACGTCGCACAAGCTGCTGGTGGACAGGCAGTTAGCGCGGACCGGCCGCGAACGTGTCACCGGCGGCAAGGAACCGGTTGGAGGCCGGCGGGCAGACTGCGACCGTAGGGTGCCTTCGCGATCTCGTCCTCCGCGGGCCGGCACCGCGCCTCCGGGGCCGGTGACGCGGCTGAGCCGAACCCGACCACTGCGGCCTACCACAAACCGGAGAGGCATGGAACGAAGTGAGGCCGTCGCCACCGACTGTGCGGGAGAGAAACCGATGCGGTATCTGCTCTTCACCTATCAAGCCAACCTCGCGCACATCGCGCGCCTGGTCGGCGACCTGACTGACGACCAGATGGTGCAGCAGCCCCACGGTCTCGTGAACCACCCCGCTTGGACACTGGGTCATCTCGCGGAGGTGTCGGATTTCCTCGCCAAGGTAATGGGGCTGGAGTCGACATTTCCGGAGGATTGGGGGGAGCTGTTCAGGGCGGGTCAGCGGATGCCGCCCGGCGGCGACGCCTCGGCCTATCCCCCCAGGAAGCGTCTCCTCGCCGAACTGACGGCGCAGCACGCGCGTGTGGCCGATTCGGTGGCGAATGCCGACCCCGCGTTCCTGGCGGGGGAGCATCCAGCGGAAAAGCTGAAGGAGCGATTCCCGACGATGGGCGACCTCGTCGGTCATGTGTTGTCCGCACACGAGGCCAACCACATCGGCCAGATCGCTGCCTGGCGCCGCGCAATGGGACTCGCGCCGATGGCGCGGCCCTAGGCAACGTCATCACCGGGTAGCTGTGTGCGGGTCGCTTCGACCGCGCATGCAGCGGCGATCGGCCGGCCGAAGCGGTCGCAGGGAGCTCCCGAGCGCGACTGCTCGCTACTCGTGAATGCACAGGGCGTGAACGGGCGGTGCGATTCTGGCGGCGGCGAACGTGAGTATGGGTTCGGGCTCACGAGCTCAGGAGCCCCGTCGAGGAAATCGGGCATCCGGTCGTGCGACGTCGTTCGTTCGGGAAACGGCTACATCGGCTCCGGTCCGCGAGGGCGGGTTTCGACGCGGCCGATCGCCTGCGCATCGCCACTAGGGCTGATGGGGATTGCGGGGGTGCTCGTGCGGCAGAGAGAACGCGCGCGGACCATGGGGATGGTGGGAAACGGGCAGGCGCGGGCGTGGCCGGAGGTGTAGGCTCGACGCAGATTCATTGCAAATTCACATCTCTGTCGTCATTTTGCCGGCCAATATGACGACTCTACCGCGATTTCTCACAGTTCCCCGTGGGAGCTTCTTTCTTTTCGGCCCGCGTGGAACCGGCAAGACCACCTGGCTGCGCGAAGTGTTCCCTGACGCCCTCGAGGTGGACCTTCTGCGCCCGGAGGAGTTTCGCCGATTCGCGGCTCGTCCGGAGCGGCTGCGGGCGATAGTCCGCGCCGCCCCGGCCCGTCGGGATGTCGTGGTGGACGAGATTCAGCGCGTTCCCGAACTCCTCAACGTGGTGCACGAACTCATGACGATGAGGTCAGGTCACCGCTTCGTTCTCACCGGATCGAGTGCCCGGACGTTGCGCAGAGGAGGGGTCAACCTGCTGGCGGGCCGTGCGATCGTACGCACGATGCACCCCTTCATGGCCGGGGAGCTGGGCTCCGCATTCAACCTTGCGACGGCCCTCGCGCTCGGAACCGTCCCGACAGTTCGTTCCTCCGACGATCCGGCCTCGGCGCTGGCCGCCTACGCCTCCCTCTACGTCGAGCAGGAAGTGCGCGCCGAGGGTCTGGCCCGAGATGTGGGCAGCTTCTCGCGGTTCCTCGAGGCCGCCGCATTCTCCCACGCGGCGACGCTCAACGTGAGCCAAGTTGCACGCGAGTGTGAGACGAGCCGGTCCACCGTCTCGGGCTACCTGGAGTTGCTTGCGGATCTGCTGCTGGCGTTCCGGCTCCCGGTCTTCACACGGAGGGCGAAGCGGCGCCTCGTGGCACATCCCCGGTTCTTCTACTTTGACTGCGGCGTATTCAGGAGCTTGCGTCCCTCAGGTCCTCTCGATCGACCCGACGAGATCGCCGGTCCGGCTCTTGAAGGGCTGGTCGCGCAGCACCTGCGCGCGTGGCTGGCCTACTCGGGAACGGAGGGGAAGCTGTACTACTGGCGCACCAGGACAGGTGCCGAGGTCGATTTCGTTCTCTACGGGGCACCCGGCATCTGGGGAATCGACGTCATGAACGCCGGACGCATCCGTCCCGCCGATCTCCGGGGCTTACGTGCCTTTGGCAACGAGTATCCCGAGTCCCGCCGGATCCTGCTCTACCGCGGCGAGCATCGGCTGGTGCGAAACGGAGTGCTCTGCCTCCCTGCGGATGCGTTCCTGGCCCGTCTGACGCCGTCACGGGAACTGGAGGACATCGTCGAGTCGGCTCGATGCGCCTGACTTCCGATCGGCAGGGGCAGAGCCGCTCTGGTGGCCTCACTGCCGTCAAAGGGATAGCGGTCGGGCATCACACGCTAGGCGAGCGGCCCACCGGCTGCACTGTGGTCCTCACGGGCGACGGCGCGGTCGCTGGCGTGGATGTCCGCGGTGGTGCGCCTGGCACGGTAGAGACCGACCTTCTGGATCCTGTAGCGACCGTTCAGCGGGTTCACGCCATCGTGCTCACGGGTGGAAGCGCGTTCGGACTGGCCGCGCGTGACGGAGTCATGCGCTATCTCGACGAGAGGGGCGTCGGCCACCGGGTGGGCGGGCTGCACGTTCCGATTGTCGCCGGGGCCGTTATCTACGACCTGTTCGTCGGAGACCGGCCCGAGGTTCGTCCCGGAAGTGACTGCGGCTACCGTGCCGCGGCCACCGCGTCCGGAGCGATGCCCGCCGAAGGGAACGTGGGTGCGGGAGCCGGCGCCACGGTGGGCAAGATCCGCGGCTTGGGCTGCGCCATGAAAGGCGGAGCGGGAACGGCTTCCGCCTCGCTGTCGAGCGGTGTCACCGTCGGAGCCCTCGCCGTCGTTAACGCGTTGGGCGACGTGGTGGATCCGGCCACGGGAAGAGTCGTCGCGGGCGTCCGGACGCCGGACGGTCGGAGCCTTGCCGACGCCCGAGTGCTCGTGCGGGAGTCCCCGGAGCCGGGCGAGTCCGAGGGCGGGGCGAATACGACCATCGGCGTCGTGGCGACCAACGCCGCGCTCACACCGGCCGAGACGACCAAGTTGGCGCAGATGGCGCAGGACGGCCTTGCCCGCGCGATCTATCCCTCGCACACGCCCAGAGACGGCGACACGGTCTTCTCGCTGGCCACCGGCACCTTCGGAGGCGAGGCCTCCCTGGCTGTGGTTGGAGCCCTCGCGGCCGATGTCATGGCCGAGGCCATTGTGCGTGGAGTCAAGGCGACAGCCGGAGTCCCCGGGTATCCCGCCGTCTCGGATCTGGCCGACGGCCGATGCCCCGATCCCGCGGGCGAATCCCGGTGAAGGGTGTCGACGCGCGCACCTGGGCATCCATCCCTGCTTCCTGGCTGCCCGGCTGGCGGGACTCAGCGGCCTTGACCGGGACCGTCGGTCGCCCGCCGGGCCTCGTCCGTCGACGTGCGACGGTCGGTGCCTGCGGCTAGTATCGCCGGGCGGGCTGAACCCGGCTGCTGAGGCGAGCGACATCGAGAGAAGAAACGCTCTCGCCGGTGGTCGATCGCGGGAGGTATCCATGCGCCATCTGCTCTTCACCTACCGGGCTAACCTTGCACACATCACGGCCCTGGTCAGCGACCTCACCGACGACCAGATGGTCCACCAGCCGCACGGCCTCGTGAATCACCCCGCCTGGACACTGGGTCATCTCGCAGTCGTGTCGAATGCTCTCGCCACGGTGCTCGGGTTGGAGTCGACCGTTCCGGAGGATTGGAAGGAGTTGTTCAGGCCAGCGAAGCAGGTGCCGCCCGGTGGTGACGCCACGGCGTTTCCCTCGAAGGACCGTCTCCTCGCAGAGCTGACCGCGCAGCACGTGCGTGTCGCCGAGGCCCTCGGGGCGGCGGACGCGCCGCTCCTGGCGCGGGCGCATCCGAACGAGAAGATGCGGAGGCGGTTCCCGACGATCGGCGACTTCGCCAACTACCTGGCGTCCGCGCACGAGGCAAATCACATCGGCCAGCTCGCGGCTTGGCGGCGAGCGATGGGTGTCGGGCCAAGGGCCCGGCCGTAGGAGCTGGTTACCTGCCGCAGCAAGGAGATCGGATGAAGCGGATCATCGAGGCGCTTCTGAGCCACTACGAACGGGGAACCCTCAGCCGACGGGATCTGGTCAAGGCTCTGGCCCTCGGGGCGGTGCCAGCCGGATTGGCAGGCCGCCGAAGCGCGTCCGTGCAGGAGAGCACCAGGCAGGACGGCGTGCTCCGGGGGATCAACATCAACCACGTCAACCTCCAGAACTCTGACCTAGGCCGGGCGGTCGACTTCTACCGGGAGCTCTTCAGCCTGCCGCCGAAGCGGGAGGTGCCCGGGCGTCCGTATGCACTGGACTTGGCCGACGGGCTCTCATTCCTGAGTGTTCCCCAGCGCGAGCCGAGCGGCGACATCGATCACT
Source organism: Gemmatimonadota bacterium (assembly GCA_012267505.1). Classification (GTDB taxonomy): domain Bacteria; phylum Gemmatimonadota; class Gemmatimonadetes; order Longimicrobiales; family Gaopeijiaceae; genus JAAXGI01. The sequence continues at coordinate 3,628 of JAAXGI010000302.1, read as the reverse complement.
TCTGTGTGGGCGTGGAGGATTTCGAGCCGGAGCGGGTAGCGAGCGCGATCCGCGAGGCCGGTCTGGACAACGACCTCCGTGTCGGGAGGGACAGCGTGTCCGTCCGCGATCCCGACGGCATCAGCGTCCAGATCTCGTGGCCGGACTGGGGCGGATAGCGGGAGCGTCGCCCGCTTGACCACCGGGGCAGGAAGTACAACAGTGACTGTATGGCTGGACCCAGCGATCAGTCCCGTCCGAAGTCGTCCAGACCCGAGAAACATCGGGGATCACCGGAGGTCGTGCAGATGAGCGTCAAGTCGAAATGCCGGATGCTGGATGGGCCCTGGCTCGGACTGTCGGGTCTCCTCGTCGTCCTCTTCACGGCGGTGACCCCGGCGCCCGTTGATGCCCAGGTCGCCGCGGGCGCCGGTGTGACGTTCGCCGAGGACGTCGCTCCCATCCTCTATCAGAAGTGCGTGTCCTGCCATCGGCCCGGGTCGATCGCGCCGATGTCTCTTCTCGACTACGAGACGGCCGTGCAATACCAGCCGCTGATCCGGGTCATGGTCGAGGAGCGCAGGATGCCTCCGTGGTACGTCGACCACAACGTCGGGATTCAGGACTTTAAGGATGACCGCTCGCTCACGGATGAGGAGATCGCCACGATCGTCCAGTGGGTGGAGAGCAGTGCACCGGCGGGAGATCCGGCCGCCATGCCGCCCGTGCCCGACTTCGAGGACCAGATCTACGAGTGGACGCTGGAGGACGAGATGGGGCGCCCGCCGGACCACATCGTCATGATGCCGGAGCCGTTCACCATTCCCGGCAACAGCGGGAACCTCTTCCCCTGGTTCATCGCCGATTCGGGCCTTGAGGAGGACCGGTGGATCCAGGCGTACGAGACCAAGCCCTCCGTCGAGGGGTTCCCGGTGGTGCACCACAACGGGACCACGTTCATCTACCCGGACGGATCCACCGAGGAGTTCGGTGAATACGCCATCGGGAAGACCGGCGACATCTTCCCCGACGGGACCGGCCGGTTCATCCCCGCGGGGACGCAAATCCGGTTCAGCGCGCACTACTCCGGAAGCACCGACGGGGAGGACCGGACAGACCAGACGCGGCTTGCCCTCTGGTTCTACCCGAGGGGGGTCGAGCCAGAGCACCGGCTCTACCGGGACCGCTGGGGTGCGATCTCAGACTTGGACATCCCTCCCTACGAGGACAGTGCCCGGTCGGACGGCTTCACGATCCTCGACCAGAACGTGCGACTCACCGCGTATCAGCCGCACATGCACAACCTCGGCGACCGGCAGTGCATGGAGGTTATCTATCCGGACCAGCGTCGACAGACGCTGAACTGCGTGGGCTGGGACTTCGGCTGGCATATCACCTACAACTACGCGGACGATGTCCAGCCGCTTCTCCCGAAGGGGTCGGTCATCCATCTCACCCACTGGCACAACAACTCGGAGAGCAACCCGTGGGCCGGGGATCCCGACAACTGGGTGGGATACGGACAGCGCTCCACCGACGATATGGCGTTCGCGCACATCAGCAACTACAAGCTCTCCGACGAGGAGTTCGCGGAGCATGTGGCGGAGCGCCGGAGGCTGGTCGACGAGAGGCGAAGGGCCGCCGAGGAGGCGGCCGGTGGCGGCGGCTAGCCGCGCCGGCTTCCGGGACGAGGACCGGTGAAATCCATTTTCCTTGCGTGGGCAGGGGCCTGGCTGCTCCTCGCCAGCGCCGCGGCGGCCGGCCGAGCCCAGGTCATGTACCGGAGCGGGCAGAGCGTGCAGCCCGTATTCGAGGGGCGCGAGGAGAATCCGGACGGCAGCTACACGATGTGGTTCGGGTATCTCAACCGGAACCATGAGGAGCGGCCGCACATTCCTATCGGACCCGACAACTACTTCTCAGTTGTGGATGCCGGCGGGGCCGGGCAGGGAGCGGTTGCCGGCGAGGGGGTCATCGACCGGGGACAGCCAACTCACTTCTATCCGCGGCGGCAGACGTTCGTCTTCGGGGTCACCGTCCCGGAGGACTTCGGCGACCGCGAGCTCGTCTGGACGCTGAGACGCGACGGCGAGGTCCAGACGGCCGTCGGCAAGCTCGAGCCCGTTTGGGTCTGGAACCTGAACGCGGACATCTGGCGGGGCAATCGCGGGGGGATTCGCTCCGACGGGCCCAACGAGCCCCCGACGGTCCGCGTCGTCGGCGAGACGGCGACGGTGCCGGTCGGAGAGCCAGTCCTCCTGACCGTCTCGGTGGAGGACGACGGCGTGCCCGAGCCCCAGGGGGCCGCGAGCCCGCGGGGCGCTCCGTCGGTTGCGCCTCCCAACGACCTTCCGTTCATCACCGGCTCGGCGGGGGAGCCGAATCGTCAGGCCGTCGTGTCGGCCGCCGCGGCGCGGGAGACCGGGATGGCGGTCACCTGGCTTCACTACCGGGGTCCGGGGCGGGTGACATTCGACCGCATGGTGGTACCTCTCGATGCTGCCGGAGGCACGGCCACCACATCAGCGCGATTCCGCGAGCCGGGCACCTACGAGATCCGGGCGTACGCGGACGACGGACTCTATCCGAGGTCCGCCGGGGTCACGGTGATCGTGACCGGGAGCTCCGCCGGACGCCGCTGAGGCCATCGCATCCAGCGGGGTCACAGCTGGTGGCGTGCCTCGCGTTTCCCGGGCCCGGCCGGCAGATTGACCGCCCAGCCTTGGCTGCGGACCACCAACACTCAAGAGATGGCGACCCTGGACCGCAAGATCCTTCCTGTCGGCGTGGCACTGTCGGTCTCCGTGGCCGCGTGCATGCCGGGCGGACCGGCCGGATCCGCACCGGTTATCCCCCTGCTCGCCTACGAACGCTACGAACTCGCGAACCGGCTGGACGTGGTGCTCCACGTGGACCGGTCCGATCCTGTCGCAGCGGTAGCGATGACCTTCCACGTCGGTTCGGCCCGCGAAGTGGAAGGACGCACAGGGTTCGCCCACCTCTTCGAACACCTCCTTTTCCTCGACTCGGAGAATGTCGGGCCCGGCGGCCTCGATCGACTGATCAACCGAGTCGGCGGTTCGATGAACGGAACCACGAACCGCGACCGCACCAACTACTTCGAAGTCGTTCCCGTCGATGCGCTCGAGAAAGTCCTCTGGGCGGAATCGGACAGACTCGGCTTCTTCATCAACACGGTCTCTGAGTCGGTGATCGCGAAGGAGAAGGAGGTCGTCAAGAACGAAAAGCGCCAGCGGGTGGATAACCAGCCGTACGGCCATGCCGACGCCGTCATCGATGAAGCGCTCTATCCCCTCGGGCATCCATACCGGTGGCAGGTGATCGGCTCTCTTGCCGATCTGGATGCCGCCTCCCTGACCGACGCGAGGGAGTTTCATTCCCGGTGGTATGGGCCCGACAACGCCACGCTGGTCGTTGCAGGCGATCTGGATGTCGCGCAGACGAAGACGTGGATCGAGAAGTACTTCGGGGAGATCCCGGTGCGGCCCACGCCCGAGAGGGCCGAAGCTCCGCCGGTCGTTCTCGCGGAGACCCGGAGCCTCTTCCACGAGGACAACTTCGCCAACCTGCCCTTCCTCACCCTCGCATGGCCGACCGTCGAGCTCTACCACCCCGACGCCTACGCGCT
>JAAXGI010000040.1 GCA_012267505.1 Gemmatimonadota bacterium | reverse complement strand
CTCGAAGAACGTGTGGTGGCGCGCCGTGACGCCGACTTCCTCGAGATCGTTGTGCTTGCCCCCGGCACGCACGCACTTCTGCGCTGTGACCGCCCTAGGCCAGGTAGTCTCCTCGGCCCCCTGGAACACGCCCTTGAACTGGACCATGCCGGCATTCGTGAAGAGGAGGGTCGGATCGTCGGACGGGACGAGAGACGAACTCGCGACAGGCTGGTGTCCCCGCGCCGCGAAGAACTCCACGAACCCCTGTCTGATCGAGGAAGCCTTCATGGGGGATCGCGCCACCGCCGAGGGACTAGGTCCCCCCGCAGGGTATTCTACGTCCCCGCAGGGGAGGGATTTCGGGAAGTCTGCCGGAATGCCGGGGCGGGGAGTATAACGCGGCCGGCCCGGCGACTTCAAGCAAACGCGGACGCGCGCATCCGTGCCAAAGCGCCACCCCCCTCAGGACGCGGCACGCCCCGGCGGGCGGCCTCAGCTCGCCGGGACCGGAGCCCCGGCGGAGGCCGCACCCACCGTGAGACCGAGTAGCTTCCGAAGCCGCTCCTCGACCTCCTCGGTCACGTCCGGGTTCTCGGCGAGGAACCGGCGGGCGTTCTCCTTCCCCTGTCCGAGCCGGAGATCCCCGTATGAGTACCAGGCGCCCGACTTCCTGAGCACACCCTTCTCCGCGCCGAGATCGATCAGAAGGCCCGAATGTGAGACGCCCTCGTCGTACATGATGTCGAACTCGGCCTGCTTGAAGGGCGGCGAGCACTTGTTCTTGACCACCTTCACGCGCGTCCGGTTGCCGACGACATCCGCGCCGTCCTTCACGGCACCGATCCGGCGAATGTCAAGCCGGACCGAGGCGTAGAACTTGAGCGCCCTCCCCCCGGACGTGGTCTCGGGGTTGCCGAACATGACACCAACCTTCTCGCGGATCTGGTTCGTGAAGATGACGGAGGTCTGTGAGCGGTTGACCGCTCCGGTGAGCTTGCGAAGCGCCTGGCTCATCAGCCTGGCCTGGAGCCCCACGTGCGTGTCACCCATCTCGCCCTCGATCTCGGCACGCGGCACCAACGCCGCGACGGAGTCGATCACCACAACGTCGACCGCATTCGAGCGGATCAGCATCTCGGCAATCTCGAGCGCCTGCTCACCCGTATCGGGCTGGGACACGAGTAGCCCGTCCACATCTACACCCAGCTTGCGGGCATACTGGACGTCGAGCGCATGCTCGGCATCGATGAAGGCCGCGATCCCGTCCGCCTTCTGGGCGTTGGCGATCACGTGGAGGCAGAGCGTCGTCTTGCCGGAGGACTCCGGCCCGAAGATCTCGACGATCCGGCCCCGCGGGATCCCGCCGATCCCGATCGCCGCATCCAAGTTGAGCGCGCCCGTGGGGATCGCATCGAGCTCGACGCGGGCACCCTCGACCCCGAGTCGCATGATCGCGCCCTTCCCGTACGCACGCTCGATCTGGGTCAGCGCCGTCGCCAAGTCCTTCTTGCGCTGCTCCCGCTTCCGCTCGCCATTCAACTCCGCCGCTGCCCGTCGCATATCCTGTCTCCCGTATGACGTGCCAACGCCCGTCCCGTGTACCCTTCCGACCAGCTCCGCGCCACTCCCGGACCAGAGAGACCTCTGAAGCGCGGAGAACCGGGCCGTTCATCTGGTTCCGACCGGAATATACCGGTACCGAAGATAACGCGAAAGGATCCGGTTTCCCGCGCCGCATCCTACTCTGTGGGGGAAACGCCGAAACGCCTCCGGCCCGAACCCACCAATGCGGTGCCCCCGGGCGCACCCGGGCGGGCGCTTAGGATGGGGTGTAGTGTTGCCGGCGCTATTCGGGAGGACTAGAGGTGCGAAGGCCCATGCCGACGAAGGAATTCGACCTGATCGCGATCGGGGGCGGCACGGCGGGGCTCGTCGCCGCATCCGGGGGCGCATATCTCGGCGCACGGGTGGCGCTGGTTGAGAAGCACAGGCTGGGCGGCGACTGTCTCTGGACGGGGTGCGTCCCATCGAAGGCGCTCCTTGCCGCGGCCCGGAGCGCGGAGGAGGCCAGAAAGGGAGAGCGGCTCGGCCTGCCTCTCCTCACGGTCACCCCGCACTTTGGCGAGGTGATCACCCGGGTCCGGGCTGCCCGCGCGCTCGTGGCCAAGCACGACGAACCGGACCGAATCCGGGCACGCGGGATCGATGTCTGCTTCGGATCTGCGCGCTTCACCGGACCGGGGACGGTCGACGTGGAGGGCGTCGGGACACTCCACTCGAAGAGAATCGTCCTCGCGACCGGCGCCCAACCGGCGATTCCCCCGATTCCGGGTCTCGGAGAGGCGGGGTACCTGACCCATGAGACGGCGTTCGAACAGGACACGCTTCCGGCATCCATCGTGATCCTGGGCGCTGGCCCCATCGGCCTCGAGTTCGCCCAAGCCTACCGACGCCTCGGGGCAGAGGTGACGGTGATCGAGCGCCTTGGGGAAGCGTTGCCGCTCGACGATCCGGAGGCGGCGGGCGTCGTTCGCCGGATGCTTGAGATGGAGGGGGTGCGGTTCGCCTTTGGCACGACGGCCTCGGCAGTCGAGACAGAGGAGGGGAGCGTCCGCGTGCTCGCCGCTGACGGGCGGGAGTTCGGCGCGGAATCGATCTTCGTGGCGACGGGCAGACGGCCCAATATCGGGGAGCTCGAGCTCGCGCGAGGTGACGTCGATGTAACCCGGGATCGAGTCCGAGTGGATGCACGCCTCCGGACGACCGCCGGGGGTGTCTGGGCCGCCGGAGACGTGACGGGAGGGCCCCAGTTCACGCATGCGGCGGACGCGATGGCGAAGACCGTCGTCCGCAACGCCCTGCTTCCCCTCTCCTCGAAATCCGACCTCTCGAATGTCCCGAGGGTCACGTACACCGACCCGGAAATCGCCCACGTGGGACTCTCTCACACCGAGGCAGCGGCCCGCGACGCACAGGTCTACCGCTACGAGTTCGGGGACCTCGACCGGGCGATCGCCGATGGTGCCACGGCGGGGTTCACCAAGATCTCGGCAGACCGGCGCGGAAGGATTCTTGGCGCGACGGTCGTGGGGCGAAGCGCCGGAGAGCTCCTCGTGCCAGTGGTGTTGGCAAGGCGCCACGGTCTTCGCCTGGCTGACATCTCGTCGACGATCTTCCCTTACCCGACAATGGCCGAGGGACTCAAGCGCACGGCGGATGCCTACCAGCGCGGACGGCTCACGGGAACGGCCGGGAAGGTGCTTCGGGGAGTGGTCCGGTGGCTGAAGTAACTCGGGCCGGAGCTCGGCTGCGTCTCGGAGTCCTCGCGCTCCTGCTCGTCGGGGGCGTCCTCCTCCTCAGGCTCACGCCCGCGGGCGAACTCCTCTCGCGTGAGGGCATCTTCAGCGTGATCGCCTACCTGCGCTCTTCCTCCTGGGCACCCGTCCTCTTCGTGGCGATCTACGCTGCGGCAGTGGCGCTCGCCATCCCGGGAACGATCCTCACACTGACCGGCGGGGCAGTGTTCGGGTTCTGGGGTGGTTTGCTCCTGAATTCGGTCGGGGCGAACATCGGCGCGAATCTCGCCTTCGCCCTTTCGCGGAGCCTAGGAAGGAGCGGGATCCGAGGGCTCCTCAGGGGCGAGAGCCTCCAGCGTCACATGCGCCGTCTCGACGCGGTCGCCGGGCGTCACGGCTTCCGGGGGCTCCTCGTGCTTCGCCTGATCCCGGCCGTCCCCTTCAATGTCCTCAACTTCGGTCCGGGGCTCACGGCGATGACGTGGAAGGCATACGCGGTCGCGACGGCTCTCGGGATCATTCCGGGGACAGCCGTCTACACCCTCTTCGCCGACGCACTCCTGCAGGGCTCCCAGGAGGCCTCCCGGACGGCGTTCGGACGCGTGCTACTGGCAGGTGCGCTCCTGGCTGCCCTTACGCTGATCCCGGCCATCCTGAAGAAGCGCGGGTTCTCCCTGCCCGGAAGCGCGCGGACACTGGTGCTCCTCGCGATCCTACCCCGTCCGGCGGAGGCCGCTTCATCCGGCTTTTCCGGGGTGCCGGAGCCCACCGCCGTATCGGGAGCTTCGCTCGCGGCCGGGGAGTGCGCGACCGGGTCAACGGGAGAGGCGCTGCGAGGGTATCGGCGGGAGGTTCGACTCCATTGATTTCCAGGGGACGCGAGGCCGCCCCCCCCGAGCTCGGGGTCGTGATCCCGACGCTCGACGAGGAGGAGACGCTCCCGTTTCTGCTCGAGGATCTCGACGCCCTCCCGGTTTCCGTGGAAGTCGTCGTCGCCGACGGCGGCTCCCGGGACCGGACGCTGGAGGCAGCCCGGAAGCGGGGTGCGCGGACGGTCCGCACGAGTGCGGGTCGGGGCCGCCAGATGAACGCCGGCGCGAGAACACTCGCTTCGCCCTGGATCCTCTTCCTCCACTCTGACTCCCGCCTGCCGAGCGAGACGCGGGACGCGCTTCTCGGTTGGCTCCGTTCACCCGTCTCCACCGAAGCGGCGCATTTCACGTTCCGGCTCGACAGGGACGGACTGTGGTGGAGCCTGATCGAGCGCAGCCAGCGAATCCGGCAGCGGCTCACCGGGCTCACTTACGGAGACCAGGGGCTCCTCATCTCCCGCACGCGATACGAAGCGGTGGGTGGCTTCCCGGAAATCCCGGTCATGGAGGACGTCGAGGTGGTCCGGCGGCTGCGGCGGGACGGAGGCCTCGACCGGATCGGCGCCCCCCTCATCACGAGCGCAAGGCGCTACGAGAGAGAAGGAGCCGTTCGCGCCTGTCTTCGGAATCTGGGTCTCATTCTCCTCTACTTCCTCTCCGTGCAGCCCGACCGGCTCGCCCGCTGGTATCGGCCCAGAAGCGGATAGCGCCGACTGCTCCCACCGGCGTATGGCGGCACAGTATCCACGCCACGGAGGGTCGAACAGCTCGCGAGCGTGCTGGTCTGGCCGCATCCCGAACCGGGACACCGGGAGGCTCGACGCGCGCCGTTCGTGCCTGCACACCGAGACCAGCATGGCAGCCACGCGGATCATAACGGATCACGAGACGGCCCAAGGACACAATGTCCAAGATGTCGATGAGCAGAGTCTCGGCTGCGACGTGACCAGCCCCGATTCACAGCCCGGCGAGCCGCGGTTGATCGGGGGCAAGGAACTCGCCATGCCCGGGGGGAACATGCTTCTGCTGCCGAACGAGCGCTGCTTGGCCAAAGACCGCCACGATTGCTGCCGGAGGTAGGTCGTGACGAATGGCGGGGACGACCCGGAGTCATAGGAATCGATCCAAAATCCCGCCCGGTTCCCGTGGGAGCGTTTCGGGCGCGGCGAGAGCGCTTCTGGAGTGCTGGAAACAACGACATGGCGGGCTTACGCTGTATCGTCATCGCTCCTCCCGTCCTGAAGCGGCCATATTGTTGGACGATAACGACAAGGAGACGCCCCCGGGCCGGTGCGCTTACCCGCGGCGAGAGATACAGGCCCGCCGGGCTGCCGAGGAACGCCGGTGTGTCGTATTCGTCTTCGTGAAGGCACCCGTTCCCGGCCGCGTCAAGACTCGTCTAGCCTCAGCGCTGGGCAACATCGGGGCGGCTCGCCTCTACCGGTCGCTCGCCCGCCGGATCGTCGAGCGGGTGGGAACGGGAGAGTATCGCACAGTCGTCTACTTCGACCCTCCCGGGGCCGAGAGAGAGATCCGGGAATGGCTGGGAGCGGAACGGGAGTACCGGCCGCAGCCCGGGGGGGACCTGGGCGAGCGGCTCCGCCGGGCCTTCGCGATCGGGTTCCAGGAGGCTGACTGCGTGGCGGTCGTCGGGACCGACATCCCGGACCTGGACGCGCGGGTGGTCGTCCGCGCATTTGATCTGGTGTCTGGACCCGGGAGTGCCGACGTGGTCTTCGGCCCTGCCCTCGACGGCGGGTATTACCTGCTCGCGCTCGACCGGCCGGCACCCGGACTCTTCGAGGGGATCGCGTGGAGCACCGGGACGGTCCTCGCGGAGAGCATCCGGAGGGCGAAGGATCTCGGTCTCACTGTCAGGCTTCTCGATCCTCTCGCCGACATCGACCGCGAGGAGGATCTCACCGGTGAGCTGTCAGCCGAGCTTCTCCTCAACCCGCCGGACCCGTCGCAGGATCACGACGATCCAGGCGAACAGGATGACCCAAGCGAGCGCGTAGGCGATGAAGACGTGCCAGAAGTGACGCATCTCGAGCCGGGTCGCCTCGGGCATCTGGGCGATGAGGCCGCCCGGCACCGACCAGATGAGCGCGGCGACGGCCAAGGCGGCCAAGAGCCGCACACATCCGGTCGGCCGCAAGAGCGCCCGCCCTCCCGAAACTAGCTTAAGCACGTCCATAACTCTCCTTGGATCGACGGGACCGCACGTGCGGTGTCACCCCCCCTCCAGTGCCAGGTTGTCCGTCCCCGACTCCAACCGTCCCGCCGTGTACCGGAGGAGGATCAGCGACGCCAGCAGGATCGTCCAGGCTAGGAGAGCCGTCATCAGGGTGATGAGCATATCCGGCGGGAGGGCCGGGGGGCCATCCGCACGCACGACCACAGGCTCCGGGTGGAGGGAGCGCAACCAGTATACGCTCACGTGGATGAGCGGGATGTTGACCGCGGCCACGAGCCCGATCACCGCCGCATACATCTTCCCCTTCTCGGGATTGTCCGTCGCGTTACGGACGAGGAGATAGCCGATGTAGATGAAGAAGGCGAGAAGGCTCAGCGTGAGCCGGGGCTCCCACGTCCACCACGTCCCCCACGCCAGTCGGGCCCACAGCGGCCCGCTCGTGAGTCCGATCGCAAAGAACACGATCCCGCCCTCGGCCGCGGCCCGGCCCACCTCGTCGAGCCGGTCGTCACGGAGCCAGAGATACATCGCGCTGCAAAGCGCCACGACGATGAAGGCGAGAAGACCGCTCCACATCCCGGCGACATGGATGTAGAAGATGCGCTGGCTGATCCCGAGGATCGCCTCCGTCGAGACCCAGAAGAAGACCATCCAGTGGAATACAAGGGTCAGCACGACGCCAACGATGCCGAGCACAAGCGCGCTCCGGCGGACCGAGCTGAGCGTCATTATTCCTCCACGATGTAGCGGAAGAGCGCCATCCCGCACGCGAGGGCGAGGAGCGAAAACGCCCCTAAGAGCCTCAAACTGCCATAAACCATTGTGGCGGGAAAGCCCGCCAGGAGCGTCGACGTCGCGGACGCGCCGAAGACCACGAGGGGGACGAGGAGGGGGAAGAGGAGCACCGGAAGCAGGGTCTCGCCCATCCGGGTCCCCGCCGTGATTCCGCTGAAGAGCGTTCCCAGCGCAACGAATCCGACAGTGCCGAGACCGAGAACGGCCGCGACCGGCAGGCCGTTGGGGATGAAGTTGACCTGGAAGAAGAGCGCGACCGCGAAGAGCGCAATCACCTCGACGGCTGCGAGAAGCACGCAGTTGGCCACCACCTTCCCGAGAAAGAGAGCGTCCCTCCGAACCGGGGCCACGAGCAGACCCTGCATCGCCCCGTCCTCCTTCTCGAGCTCGAATGTGCGGCCGAGACCCAGGAGCCCGCCGAGCACGATGATCATCCAGATTAGCGCCGAGGCCAGGTCCTGCGGGCTCACGACTGTCCAGTCCACCGCATAGTTGAAGAGGAGGGCGCTCAGGACGACGAACGCGGTCATTGACGCGAAGCGCTCGCGGGTGCGGAATTCTACCCGCAAGTCCTTGGCCGCGAGTGCCCGGACCTCCTCGACATAGCTCCTCACCGGACGCCGACCGCGCCTTCCTGTTCCTGGTCCTGGCGAAGCGAGGGTCCGGCTGGCCTGCCTGCGTCCGACCCGTGGAACGGACCAGCAGGACGCTCCACGGCATCCCGGTAGAAACGCTCCTCATCACCCCTGGGGATCTCGGACGGATCGCCGAGAAATGCGAATCGGCCCTGGTTCTGGATCGCTACCCGGTCGGAGAGGATGAGGCCCTCGGAGAGATTGTGCGTCACGAGGATCACCGTCCGGCGACCATCCTTCAAACGGGCAAGGACGTCTCTCAGGAGCGCGGACGCGTGTATGTCGAGTCCGGTGAACGGCTCGTCGAGGAAGACGAGCGCCGGATCGTGAAGCAGCGTTCGCGCGAGCGCGAGCCGCTGGCGCATCCCCCGAGAGTATTCCCGGACCCACCGATCCGCCGCCGCCTCGAGCCCCACTTCGGCTAGACGTGCCTCGATCCGCTCGGCGAGGTCGGTAAGACCGTAGATCCGCCCGAAAAAGGTTAGGTTTTCCCGAGCCGAGAGGGCGCCGTAGAGCCAGGTGCGGTGGGAGAGAACGCCGATTTCCCGCCGCCACTCCGTTGCCCCGGGGTCGCGGAGCTCTCCCCGGAACCGGATCTCGCCCGCCTGTGGCCGGAGCGATCCGCCGAGGAGGCCGAGCAGCGTGCTCTTGCCCGCCCCGTTCGGGCCGAGCACGGTGAGCAGCTGGCCCGCGTCAAGGGAGAAGGAAACCCCGTCGACGGCCCGGATCGGGCCGAAGGTGCGAACGAGGCCCCGGGCCTCGAGGAGCGGCTCCACGCCTCAGCCACTCCCGACTGACCCGCGAACGGCGTGACCTGTCGGGGACCCCTGAACTGGGAGCCCCGAGCCACAGTCCCCGCAGTAGCGGCTGCCCTTCGGGTTCGGATTCCCGCACTGGGAACAGATGACACCCGCACGGATCGAGTCCCGCAACGCCGCAATCTCCGCCTCGAGAGCGGCCCGTGCCTCCGGAGGCGGCTCCCCCTCCTCGCGCCCCGGGTCCCCGGGCTCCGCGTGGCGCGCCAGCCACTCGGCTTCCTCCTCGTCGATCGCCCTGAGCGCCTCGGCCGAGATCTCCTGCTTTAGCCGCCCATAATCCGTCGTGTCGAGCTTCCCGGCATGAAAGTCGTATTCGACATCCCTCAGCGCGAGAAGCGCCACATTCCGCCGGTGCTGAGCCTCGGTCAGTTCCTCCTCGTCCCACTCCATGTGGGCCTCACGTCCGGAGACGATCGGGTGGAGGACGAAGACGACCATCGCCACAGCGAGGATCACGCCCGGAACAAGAGCGCTCATCCCAGCGTCGCGGCAGCGTCCGATCGCGGGGTGGGGGTGGAGGTGTCCTGTCGCCGGCTCCCGGTGCCGAGCCGGCCTGTCCGGGTGGGGACGCCCGCGCCGGGCCAGAGTCCGATCAGCGCACCGGCGGCGATCACCAGTCCGCCGTACCAGATCCAGGGGACGAGCGGATTGATCTGGAACTGGAAGGTGGCCTGCTGGAACTCCGGTTCATTGCTTCCGAGAAGCACCTCGTCGTCGACCGTGGCTAGGATCAGGTAGAGGTCCTCGACAAACGTCGAGCGGATCCCAACCTCGCTGATCGGCTGCGGCGGCGAGACGGCGAGGTTCAGCTGGCGCTGTGTTGTGATCGATCCGGCGGGTACCCCATCCTTCTCGACCGAGAAGAGCGCGATCGCCTGCCGCATGCTCGGGACGAGCGTCGTCGAGAGCCCTTGGTAGGTGAGGACATATTCGTGTCCGAATGGGGAGTCCACAGCGACGCTGTCGCCTGGCACCATGCTCTGCCGTACCTCGCGGTTGAAGGCGCTCCCGGCAAAGCCCATGAACATTACGACGACGCCCACGTGCACAATGTAGCCGCCCCAGCGGCGACGGTTTCGCCTGACGAGGTGGACGAATGCGGTGAACGCGTTCTCCCGCTCGATCCGCGCCCGCGCCCGGGTCCCCTTCCAGAACTCGACGACGATGATCGTGAGCACGAATGCGCCGATCGAGAAAGTGAGGAGGGCGTAGGGGTGGCGCACCCCTGCCGAGAAGAGCACGGCCGCCGTGGAGACTAGGACCGCCACGGGCAGGAGGAAGTTCTTCTTCAGGTTCCGCGCGCTCGCCTTCCGCCACGCGATCACGGGGCCGATCCCCATCAGGGCGAGGAGTATGAGGCCGATCGGGATGTTGACCTGATTGAAGAAGGGCGGCCCGACGGCCACCTTCGAGCCGGTGAGCCCTTCGGTCAGGAGGGGGAACATCGTGCCCCAGATCACCGCGAAGGCGGCGCCGAGAAGAACGAGATTGTTCAGCAGGAAGGCGGATTCCCTCGAGAGGGCCGACTCGAACTGCCGCTCGCTCACGAGCACCGGGTAGCGCCAGACGATGAGGACGAGGCAGACGGCGCCCGTGATTCCCATGCACCCGAGGAAGATCCACGCGATCGTGAGGTTTTGGGCGAAGGAGTGGACGGACTCGATCAGCCCAGACCGGGTCAGGAAGGTCGCGAAGATCGTCATGAGAAAGGTCAGGAGCACGAGCCCCATGTTCCAGACCTTGAGCATCCCCCTGCTCTCCTGGATCATCACCGAGTGCAGGAAGGCAGTGGCGACGAGCCAGGGAAGCAGCGAGGCGTTCTCGACCGGATCCCAGAACCAGAATCCGCCCCAACCGAGCTCCTCGTATGCCCACCGCATCCCGAAGATGATGGCGAGGGTGAGGAAGAACCAGCTTGTGAGGATCCACTTGCGGGTCGCCTGGATCCAGCGGGCGTCCAGCCGTCCGACCATGAGCGCGCTGATCGCGAAGGCGAAGGGCACGTTGAACGATGTGAACCCGACGTACATCGTCGGCGGGTGGATCGTCATCCAGTAGTTCTGGAGCTGCGGATTCAGGCCCCGCCCGTCAGCGGGCGTGAAGCCGAGTTGCTCGAATGGCGGGGTGACGAAGAGGGAGATCGAGATAAAGAAGCCGATGAACGCCAGGAGAACCCCGTTCATGTACGGCATGAGGTCGCGGTTGCGCGAACGGTTCATCCACACCGCGAGCGAGGCGAAGAGGCTCAGGTTCAGGCCCCAGAAGAGGAGCGAGCCCCGCTGCCCGGCCCAGAGTCCGGCAAACTTGAAGAACGGGTGGAGGTTCGTGCTCGAGTAGTTGTACACGTACCAGTACTGGAACTGGTCGCGCATGAAGGCAGCGATGATCCCGATCGACGCGATGATGAAGAGGATCGAGATCGCGTACGTGCTCCGCTCGGCCGAGAGGACGAGGTCGCCCCGGTTCCACCGCCCGCCCAGGAAGGCGAGCACACAACCCCAGATTGAGATGGGCAGGGCGATCCAGAGTGCGAACTCGCCCAGCGCGGGGATCACCCGATCAACCCCCCGTATCCCGCCCCGGCGCCGGCCTGCTGTGGCATCTCGGGCATCGCCTCATAGCGCGAGCCGCACTTCGTGAGCACCTCGGTCGCCTCGAAGACCCCATCGGGACGGTAGCGCCCCTGCATCACGACCTCGACCTCGACCTCGCCGGAATCGTCGAAGGTGTCCGGAAGCGGATGGCGGAACTCCACGGCCATCCGGACGGAGGTGTCGTCCGGATCCTCCACGACAAAGGTGTGCAGCAGCTCGTCGGTCGAGTTCGCATAACTTCCGGGAACCAGCATCCCGCTGACCTTGACCCCCTGGTCGCGCGTCTCGGGACTCACCTCAATGCGTGTGAGGAGCTCGGCGGGGGTCAGATAGTAGACCATCGTGTCGGAGATCCCCGTGTAAATCAGGTAGCTGACCACAGCGGCCACACCCACCAGTCCGGCGAAGAACCTGCGATCTCTACGCATGGGACACTCCTCGGAAGGATCCGCACACCATCGGGTTCGGGCACGGGAAAAATACGGGGTCGCCGACCGCCGCTCAAGCCGACCCAGACGGGCCTTCGCCAGCGGGGACCTGCACCTCCGCGAAACGCCTCGCCGCACGGACCGCGCGCCGCCAGCCGGCGAGCAGCCCTGCCCTCTCGTTCTTCCCCATTCCGGGAAGAAAGGTCCGCCCTTCCCGCCGGAGCGCGAGCAAGTCTCCGGGGCGCCAGAGCCCGGCGCCGAGCCCGGCCAGCCCTGCCGCGCCGTGGACTGTCGTCTCGGCCGTCGCCGGTCGGCGCACCGGGATGCCGAGGACGTCTGACTGGAAGCCCATGAGCCAGTCGTTGCCGGAGGCACCGCCGTCGACACGTAGCTCCGTCGCGTCCCGCCCGCAGTCGAGCGCCATCGCCTCCAAGACCTCGGCCGTGCCGTAGGCCATCGCCTCGAGAGCGGCCCGGGCGATGTGCGCCGGGGTTGTCCCGCGCGTCAGGCCGAGGATCGCACCCCGGACCTCCGGGTCCCAGTGCGGCGCGCCGAGTCCGACGAAGGCAGGCACGAAGTAGACACCCTCGTTCGTGGCCAGCGACCGAGCCATCGCTCCCGACTCCGCCGCCGAGCCGAGGAGGCCGAGCTTGTCGCGCAGCCACTGGAGCGCCGCGCCCGCGATGAAGATGGAGCCCTCCAGCGCGAACGCCCGTCCACCCGTCGGGCTGCAGGCGGCCGTCGAGAGGAGCCCATGGCCCGACCGGGCTCTCTCGTTTCCGGTATGGAGAAGAAGGAACGCCCCTGTTCCATAGGTATTCTTCGCGAGCCCGGCCTCCCAGCACCCTTGTCCGAAGAGCGCCGCCTGCTGGTCACCGGCGAT
>JAAXGI010000043.1 GCA_012267505.1 Gemmatimonadota bacterium | reverse complement strand
GGAAGGCGCTACGCGCGCTGTCGCGCGGCAACCTCCTGCTGGCACCGATCCCGCGTGACGGGATGCCGGAACTCGAGTCCCTCGCCGGCCTGAGGACCCGGGTCCGGGACCCCGGATCGGCTCGCGACGTTCTGCGTTTCGCACGCGCTCGCTGGGTCTTCGCCTCGGGTGAGGCCGGGACGGTGCAGCGGTTCGAACGGGTGCTCAGGGAAGCGTTGGGCAGCAACCGTGTCCGCGAGGCTCTCGTTTCCGAACTCAGCGAGTCCGCCGGCAACGGGGCTGGACCGGACCTGACGTCGATAGTGCAGATGCGCGGCGGTCTCCGGGACATCGAGCGTGCCGCGCTGTACCTGCAGCTGGCGTCCGCCGGTGACTTGCCGGAGCTGCGGGACCGGGGGGCGGCATCCGTCTTCCGGGCAGCCGGAAGGCGCGGGCTGATCGGGGCGGCGGCGGCCGGGCGGCTCGCCGAGGCGGCGATGCTCTGGCGGAACCTGGACGGCTCGATGCGGCTTGTCGTGGAAGATCCGGATGCCCTCGAGGCTGCCGCACCCAGGGTTAAGGCCGTGATCGCCGCGGCCGGCGGGCTCGAGGACTTCGGCGAGGTTGCTCCTGCGATCCGCGACACCGCGTCCGGCGTGGCCGCCGAGATCGACGTGCTTGAGGCGCGCCGGCCGACCGAAGGGGCGTAGGCGCCGCATCGGTCGACTCCGGCCGTCCCCGGGCTTACCCTCACGTCCCTTCCACGGCGGGTGTGCAGAGGGCGCGGGCGTCGTGCCCGGAAGGGTGCGGTCCTGAGTTCCCGCATGCCGGCGGGCGTGTCCGGTCGACCGGCCGTCGGCAGGCCCTGGGCCGCGCGCAAGTGCAGACCCGAACCCCGCAGCGCTCCGGGTCGGGTGACTTCGGTCGGGCACCGGGAGATGGGGCCGAGGCGCGGGATCCGGCCGCGAAGGGGAGAGGACCCCTTCCGGGACCCTGGAACGGCCTCTGGCAAGGAACTTCATGGAAGCCGGGAAGTAGCAGGGCGGGGATTCACACGACGGTAGACAGCCGGACAACTCAGCGTCGGGGACTGCGATGCGCCACCGGACTCCACTTCTTCTCGCGGGGCTGTTCCTTGTTGCGGCAGGCGCGGTCGGAACCTTCATGGTCGTCTCCGCCGAGGGGCCGGCCGCAGCCCCCGCCACCGTGGTTCCGTCGGCGGCATCGCTTGCGGACCCGATCGAAGTGGACCGGCCGGGCGTGCCGATTCCGCTCGACTGGGCCGAGCCGATCCCTATGACCGTCTACCTGACCCCGACCTGCGGATGCTGCAGCGCCTGGGTCGAGCACATCGGCCAGTACGGATTCGAGGTGGCGCTTGAGTACCGTGTGGACATCACCGGGGTCAAGCAGGGCTACGGCGTGCGTCCCGAGCTCTCCTCGTGCCACACCGCCGTCGTGAACGGCTACGTTTTCGAGGGGCATGTGCCCGGCGAGGACGTGCGGCGCTTCCTTGCCGAGGCTCCACCGGTGCGTGGTCTGGCCGTGCCCGGGATGCCGTTGGGGTCTCCCGGGATGGAGATGGGAGGGTTCGTCGATCCCTACGAGGTACTGACGTTCACCACGACGGGGCGCACCGAGGTCTACTCCCGCTACGGGAGCGGCGAGTAGCCTCAGCCTGGGGCACCGTCAAGCGCCGCAGGCGCGGCGAGCACCGCGTCCGGGATCCCGAAGGCGCGGACTAGCGCCGGCGCCTCGTCGCGCAGCTCGCGGCAGAGGCGGTTGACCAGATCGCGGACCGCCTTCGTCTGGACCGCCTCCATGTATCCCGACTCGAGGTACCAGGCGCGGTCTCGCTCGATCGTAGAGAGGGCGTAGAGGTCCGAGAGGGCGCCGAGGAGCCGGGCGGCCGTCCCGTCCCCGCTCTCCCCGCACCGCTCCACACCAGCGCGGAAGCTCTCCAGAATGCTCCGCTCGACGTGCGCGCGGGCCAGGTGGACGAGGTGGTCCTGACACTCGTTCATCGCGTGGAAGGAGTCCATTCCCCGGTCGATCCGGCGCTTGAGTCTCCGCGCGACGGTATGTAGAAGCCGGGACTCGCGGAAGAGAAGCGCTTCGCGCTGCATCTCAGGGTCTCTCAGGTGCTCGTCCGCGCTCCGTCGGCTCCGGACCGGGTCGAGGCGTGCCACTTCCTCGCCCGCGCGCTCGGCGAGCAGCCTGACCATGCTCCAGAGGCGCAGGTCGCCCATCGACTCCCGGTACTTCGAGAGAAGGCTCTTGGCCACGAGTTGGAGGAGCACGACGTTCACGCCCTCGAACGTGGTGAATATGTCCGTGTCCTCGCGCAGCACGCCGAGCCGGTTGGCCGCCAGGTATCCCTGTCCGCCGAGCGCCTCCCGGCAGTTCTGGAGCGTCTCCTGCGCGTGATGCGACGCGTAGGCCTTGAGGCCGGCGGCGAGTGCTTCCACCCGGGGCGGAGTGTGCCGGGAGTCCGCCGAGGCGTAGTCGGTAATCAGGGACCGGACGGCGAAGTGGAGGCCGTAGGTGGTGGCGAGCGCCGGGAGGAGCGTGCGCTGCTGCGCGAGAAAATCCAGGATCGGCACCTCGGCCTCACCTGAAGGGCCGAACTGGCGCCTCCGGGCGCTGTAGGGCACCGCGACCGCGAGCCCGGTCTTTGCCACCGACACCGATGCCGCCGCGATCGAGATCCTCCCGCCCACGAGGGTCCCGAGCATCGTGAAAAACCTGCGGCCGGGCGAGACGATCGGGCTCCGGTACCCGCCCTCCGGGGTCACGTCGGCGAAGCGGTCGAGGAGATTCCGGCGGGGGATCCGGACCCGGTCGAAGGAGAGGCGCCCGTTGTCGACCCCGTTGAGCCCCACCTTCTGGCCGCAGTCCTCGATCCGGATTCCGCGGAGAGGCCGGCCCAACCTGGTGCGGACCGGCACCAGGAACGCGTGCACCCCGTGCTCCTCGCCTCCCACGTGGAGCTGCGCAAAAACGGTGGCCATGCGGCCGTGAAGCGCGTTTCCGATCCAGTCCTTTTCGGCACCCGGGTGTGGCGTGTGGATCACGAACTCGTCCGTGTCGGGCAGGTAGTCGGCGCGGGTCTCGATCCCCCGGACGTTTGATCCGTGGTCTCTCTCCGTCATGGCGAAGCTCCCCGGGAGATCGAGCGACCCGATCCGTTCCAGGAGCATCTCGTGGTGGCGCCTCGTGCCGAGCTGGTGGACGCTTCCCCCGAAGAGGCCGAACTGCACGCCGAACTTGATCAGGACGGAGAGATTTCCGTAGGCGAGCGTCTCGAAGAGGATCATCGAGCCCGCCACGTCGTCCGTCCCGCCGAACTCCGTGGGAAAGGCGAGCTTTCCGAGACCCTCCGCCGCGAGCCTGCGGACCGCGGCCAGGACCCGCTTTCTCGCGGTCGGCGTGGGCAGGCCGTCCGGTACGCGGATCCTCGGATCGGAGAGTAGCTCGAGGACCCGCGTCCTCAGGCGTCGCTCGTCCTCGTCCCCCGTCATGATCCGCTGGAGCGCCGTCGCCGCGGTCGGCCCGTCACTGTCCCGCTGCGGGGGGACCGGGCGCTCCGGTGGGGCCAGATCGCGGGCAGCCTCCCCGCCGAGAACTCCAAGGAGCTCCTCGACCCCGCCGAGCACGCGGAGCCCCTTGGCCGTGGCCCACCCGCCCGCGTCGACCGCCTCGGCGCGCGCTATGGCGACGCCCAGTGAGACGAGTGACCTGAGCTCCTCCGGCGCGGCCCGGCGCGCGGCCCTCCTGATGCTCGCCTCCAGGCGGGCAAGCGCTTCGGGCGAGGGTGGCGAGTCGGCCCTGAGCCAGCTCTCGAGAACGCGGGCCGCGGACGCTGGCAGATCCTCCGACTCCCCGATGGCCTGGCGGATCCGGCCCATCTCGGTTTCCGAGAGGATCCCGTCCGACCACGCGACATAGACGAGTGGAAGGAACGGGGTCAGGTACCGGTCGCGTGAAGGCCAGGGAATCGGGATCGGGCTTTCCTGCATCGGTCACTCCGGAGCCGCGCGTCCACGGCGTCGTCGTGCTCGATCTTGACTCGCCGCAAGCTCTTTATACACCATGGAGCCTTCATCGGCGCGGCGCCGAGCGCTCACTCGGCCATTCGCAACACGAGGGGAATGATGGACGACGCGATGGTCGGGGTGGTTATGGGCTCGCGCTCGGACTGGGAGACGATGGCGGGCACGGCGGAGACGCTCGCGACGCTCGGGATCCCCGCCGAGACGCGCGTCCTTTCGGCTCACCGGACACCGGACGCCGCCTTCGAATACGCCGCGTCGGCGGAGAGCCGGGGGCTCCGGGTCATCATCGCCGCGGCGGGCGGGGCCGCGCACCTGGCCGGTGTCATGGCCGCAAAGACGGTGCTCCCGGTGCTCGGAGTACCGATCCAGTCGCGGGCGCTCCAGGGCCTCGACTCGCTGCTTTCGATCGTTCAGATGCCGGGCGGCATTCCGGTCGGGACGCTCGCGATCGGGAAGGCGGGTGCCGTGAATGCCGCGCTCCTCGCTGCGGCGATCATCGGGGTCGGCGACGCAGATGTCCGGGATCGTCTGCACGCCTACCGGGCCGGGCGGACGGCGGCGGTGCTCCGGGATCCGGATCCCTCGCTTCCGCCGCCCGGCTGACCGGCAGATGCTGGACGCGATTCGCGAGAAGCTCGGCGAGGAGATCGAGGGACTCACGCGCGAGCTCAACGTGGTACTCCCGGACCGGATCGCCCGGGCCGTCGAGCTCGGGGACCTGCGCGAGAACGCCGAATACAAGTCGGCGCTGGAGCGCCAGCAGTTTGTCGAGGCCCGTATCGGACACCTTGCGCGACGGATGTCCGAACTCTCCAAGATCGACCTGGCCTCGATGCCGGTCGACCGCGTCGGTTTCGGCTCCCGGGTCACCGTCCTTGACGTGGCGATGGGACGCGAGCTCGAGTTCACGCTGACGGCCGGGGACTTCATCGACCTTGAGGCCGGACATGTGTCGCTCGAGTCACCGATCGGACGCGGGCTCCTCGGTGTTCGGCAAGGCGACGATGTGGTAATCCAGCTTCCGGCCGGCCCCCGCACGTACAGCGTGCGCGCGGTCGAAACCCTCCCGCAGCAGCTCGGCATCGCTCAGTAGGGAGCGGACGCGGGACACCGCTCCGGACGAACGGCCCCGTACCTGGAGTCATCCCATGGCAGAAGTACCATCCACCATGCTTCCCCTCGGGACGGCCGCTCCCGACTTCTCCCTCCCCTCGGCGGACGGTGAGCTGGTGTCGCTAGAGCGGTACGAGAACGCTCCCGCGCTCCTGGTGATGTTTCTCTGTCCGCACTGTCCGTACGTCAAGCACCTTCGGGCAGGAATCGCCGCTCTCGTCAAGGACTTCCAGGCCCGCGGGCTCGCGGCCGTGGCCATCAATTCCAATGACATCGAGCGCTTTCCCGACGACTCGCCGGAGGGGATGGCGGAGGAGGCGAGCCAGGCTGGATACACCTTCCCCTACCTCTTCGACGAGACCCAGGAGGTGGCGAAGGCGTACCAGGCGGCGTGCACGCCCGACTTCTTCCTCTTCGACGGTGACCGGCGGCTCGCCTACCGGGGACAGTTCGACGGCAGCCGCCCGGGAAGCGGGATTCCTGTGACTGGGGAAGATCTCCGTCGGGCAGCCGACGCGGTCATCGAGGGGCGCCCCGTACCCGCCGGTCAGACGCCCAGCGTGGGGTGCAACATCAAGTGGAAGCCCGGTAACGAACCGGACTACTTCGGGTAGGGCCCGCGCACGTGCGGCTGTCCCGGCACAATCGAGGCCCCTCCTCGCGGCGGGAGCGGGCGTACAGGCGCCCTCCGCTCATCACTGGACGGAAAAAGCCGCCGACGGGACCCGTCGGCGGCTTCTTCTCACACCGTTCAGCCTGGCGCGATCGCGACGCGCGGCTTCGAACAGCGAGCGATTGATCCGGCTGTTACCGACCGAAACGGCGATCGCTTGCCCGTGCTAGGCTGAGCCGGCTACTGGGAATAGACAAGGGATCACCTCCTTTCTGGGGTCAACATTCGGGGTAGCCACCAGCGGGATCGCATCCCGCAGTCCGCATGAGCCGGGCACCTGGCCCGAGATCGTGCGACCCAGTCCCTCGCTTCTCGGGGACGCGCGCAAGTTACTGTCGGCGAGGCGCGTGGGAAAGGGCTGGCCGGGGAGCCGGAACGCCGGGCGCGCCGGTCCGGCCCGGCAGCCTACCCGCCGGGGACCTGGACAGCGTAGGCGGCCCGGAGCGCCGCACTCGCCTCGAGGATCTCGTCCCTGGCGATTCGCGCTGCCTGATCCGTGCTTCCAAGCGCCGCGAGGGCCTGGGCCGCCACCGCGTCCGGCGTCATCCCTTCCCGGAACCCGAGCGCGATGGCCCAACCTCTCCCCCGGAACTCCCACTCCCGGAGGATGCGGGCCTCGTCGGCGTCCGTGACCGAGAGTCCGCGTCGGGCTGCCTCGGCGAGGAGGAGTTCCCTGGCCGCCGGGCTCATCCCTCCCTCGCCGGGCTCGGCACCGGTCCAATCCGTGATCCGGGTTCGCCAGGCCGCGGGATCGTCGATCTCTGCCGCGACCTCGGCCACGACGCGGGAACGCGCCTCCGCGAAGGGGACCGGCTCCCTCGCGTCCAGCCGCAGCACGTGGAAGCCGTACTCGGTCTCCACCACCCCGCTGACCGCTCCGACCTCCAGAGCGCTCGCCGCGTTCCAGAACTCGTCCACCCAGCTTCCCTCGCGCCCCGGATCGAGGAGTCCTCCCCGCGCCTCGGCACCGGGTTCCTCGGATAGCTCGCCGGCAAGTTCCGGGAAGGGATCCCCCGCCCGGGCGCGTTCGAGCGCCCGTTCCGCCCGGCTCCGGGCCCCGTCGCGCGCGGCTTGGGATCGCCAGCGCTCGGAGAGGATCACGAGGTGGCGGACGGTCAGCTCGTGATCCGGGTTCTCAGCGTAGCGGGCCTCGAGGTTCGCTTCGGTGATGCCCCGCGCCTCGAGAGCGGTCTCCTCCCTGAGCCGCTGGACCAGAAGTTCGTCCCGTGCCTCGGCAAGGATCGGCTCCCCCGCGCCTGCCCAGTCGCCCCCGGCGGTCGCGAGGCCGAGGGCGGTGATGGCCGTGAGGAGCGAGAGCTGGGAATCGGAGAGCCCCAGGAGCTCGGAGGGGGCGAACGAGGCCTCCCCGACCGAGAGGGCGACATCCTCGGCGCATCCGGCGGCGGCGAGGCCCACCACGCAGGCAGCGCGGGAAAGGAGGGAACGCATCGGGCGCATGCGACTATCCTACCCGGACCCCGATTCCGCTGCCATGGGGAGAATACGGGCCGGCTCGGTGAACACACCCCTTCGAGTCCTGGTGCTCTGCACCGCCAACTCGGCGCGGAGCCAGATCGCTGAGGCGCTCCTCCGCCACTGCGGCGCCGGCCGTGTCGAGGCGGGAAGCGCGGGCGCAGCCCCTGCCGGCCGGGTGCACCCGGCCGCGCTCGGTGTGCTGGAACGGCACGGGGTTCCCGCGGAGGGGCTCGGCCCGAAGGCGACCGGGGGGCTCCTCGGCCGGGAGTGGGACGTCGTGATAACCGTCTGCGACCGGGCAAGGGACGCCTGTCCCGTCCTCCCTCGAGCCACCGTGTCGGCCCACTGGGGGATGCCGGATCCCGCCCGCGTGACCGGGCCGGGCGAGGCCGCCGCATTCGACGAAGCCTTCCGGACGCTCCGCCGGCGGATTGACGCCTTTCTCACGCTTCGGCTCGGGGAGCTGGATCCCGCTGCGCTCGGGGAGGCGCTTGCGGAGATTGGCTCGTAGCGGGGTCGGGGAGCGCACGCCGACACCCGGTTCCGGGGCCGCTTCCGTGCCGCCGGACTCCCGCCGCGGCCGTCTGCAGTCAGTACCGGAGCAGGTACTGGAACTTCACGAAGAACGCGCGGTTCGTCCGCTTCTTCCCGGTTGTGAAGTAGAGCTGCTCCTCGAGCCCGTCCCCGTCGCGGTCGCCCTCGATCAGGTTTCCCTGCATGAGATGGTCGTCGTAGCCCGCGTAGATCACCGTCCCGGCGTTGACCCGGTAGTTGAAGAGGAGGTTGAAGTCGAAGGTCTTCGACTGCGAGTTGACCTCGGCGATGTTCCTGAGCCCGAGCCGGTCAGTGATCTGGAGGTTCGTCGTCGCCCGGACGATCTCGATCTCGAACACCTCCTCGCCGTCCCGGCTCGGGTCCGTGAAGCGCACGCGCTGGAAGCGCATGCTCGAGTTGAGGCGGTCGAAGGGCCGCACGGTCCCGTTGACGTTCCACCGGATCTCGTCCCCGAGGAAGGGGCCGGCGAAGTAGATCGCGGTTCCCGCGGTAACGCCCCCGCCGAACGAATAGCGCCGGTTGCTGTTGACGTTGGAGCGGATCGAGAAGCTCCGCTTCCGGAAATTGGTCTCCTGGTACCGCTCCATGTCCCAGTTGAGGGTGGTCGAGAGGGAGATGGAGCGGGCGAAGTTGAAGTTGAAGCCGGCCGCCAGGTTCTCGTCCTGCCGGACGTCCTCGTAGTCGTAGTTCTGTCCGTAGGTGACGGTGGGACCCCAGTTGATGAGCCAGCTCTCGGGCCAGAAGCGGTATCCCAGCTCCCCGGTGACCGTCCGGATGTCCCGCCGCCTCACGAATCCGACCTCCGTCTCGAAATCGGGCGAGATCTGGAAGGCCGAAAGCGACCAGCTCACGTTCCGGGCGTTCTGGCGTAGGCGCGTCGACACCATGTGGCCGGCGCTCGTCTCGCCCGCCGGCGTCTTCAGGCGCGATCCGACGGCCCGGAAGTCGCTCGAGACGGTCGGACTCAGCCGGAAGTTGCCGTCCGCACCGAAGGTCCGGCTGTGCCCGTCCAGGAACTCCCGGTCCGTCACGATCGCTCCCAGGTTCGATTCGGCGTACAGTTCGTATCGCGCCCGGGCGATGTGGGTCCGGGCTCTCTCGCCGGCGCCGGGGTCGGCCGGGTTCGTGACCTGTCCGGGCGCCCGGTCGTTTGCGCTCAGGACGCCGAGGGCCAGCCGTCCGACCTGTCCGCTCAGCTTCGCCCCGTAGTCCGGGTCGACGATCGTGCGCGTATGGACGAAGGTCACGGGCGCCTCGATCGTGAAGATCTCGGCTCCCTCGAGAAAGAAGGGACGAAGCTCGCTGTAGAAGAGGGGGAAGCGCTGGTTCACCTCGACTTGCGGCTGGTCGGACTCGATCTGCGAGAAGTCCGGGTTGATCGTCAGGTCGGCCGTCAGATCCGAGGTGATTCCGTACTTGACGTTCACGCCGGCGTCCGGGTCCACGTCCCCCGTCCGGAACGCGGGGATCGCCGGGTCGATCGATCCGTACTGAACCGCGGTGAAGGTGGGGAGGAACTCCAGGTTCCGGCTCGTGGAGATATCCGTCATCCCCTCGAGGATCCCCATCTGCGCGAAGAAGCTCGCCTCGTCGCGCGACATGGGTGACCAGACCTGGTTCTCCTGGTCCTTTCCCTTGATCTCCCGCACGATCTGGAAGCCCCAGCGGTGGGGCTCTCCCTCGGGGGGCGCGGGATAGCGCAGGCTCTTGAAGGGGATCGCCATCTCGGCGACGTAGCCGTCCTCGACGATCCGCGCCGCGCTCTCGAAGAGTGCGTCCCACGACCGGTCCGCGGGCGGGATCGCTTGGGCGACCGTCCCGGCACCGGCCCGGAAGCCGCGCCGGCCGACCGACATGACTCCGTCTCCCTGCACCCCGTAGCCATTGATGTCGAAGTCGTAGCCGCGCTGCTGGTCGAGAAAGGTGTCGAAGTAGACCGTCATGAGGTCATCCATCGAGGCGCGGTCGCGCTCCACGCGGTTCGCCCGCATGACGCTCACGTCCTCGTAGTGGACGTGGAATCCGAAATAGATGTTGTCGGAGTCGTAGGCGACGTAGACGTCCGTCGCTTCCGTGCCCGGCGCACCCTCGATCGGGGACTGCTGGGTGAACTCCATCAGGTGCGCGGCCCGCTGCCACGCCTCGTCGTCGAGCACGCCGTCGAGGACCGGGGGAACGGCGATGCGGGTCGGAGTGACCCGCGGTCGGCCGGGGACGAGGCCGAGCTCCTCCGGGGTCGGAAGCCGGCCGTCGGCCGCGGCGCGCACACCACTCCTCGCGGCCCCGGGGGGCTCGGCCGCCTGTTGCTGTCCGTATGCCTCCGCGCCACCTCCGAGGAGGAGCGCGAGGAGCGCCGGCGACGCCAGCGGCCAGCGGGGCTCGGAGGTCCTTCCTAAGGGCGGACCCGTGCGTCTACTCATCGCCGGTCGGATCCGTGGCGCGCGGCTGGCGGGATAGGCCTAGTAGCGGAAGAGGTACTGGAACTTGACGAAGAAGGCGCGCTTCAGCCGCTTCTTCCCGGTCGTGTAGTAGAGCTGCTCCTCGTACCCGTCCCCGTCGAGGTCGCCCTCGATCAGGTCCGCCCGCATGAAGTGGTCGTCGTAACCCGCGTAGATCACCGTTCCGGCGTTGACCCGGTAGTTGAAGAGGAGATTGAAGTCGAAGGTATCGGACTGCGAGTTGACCTCGATGATGTTCCGCATCCCGAGCCTGCCGGTGAACTGCATGTTCGTGGTGGCCCGGAATATCCGGACATCGAAGACCTCCGCGTCGTTGTCCGCGGGGTTTGTGAAGCGCCGCCGCTCGAAGTTCACGCTGCTCTGGAACGAGTCGATCGGGCGGACCGTGGCGTCCAGCCCGTAGCCTGTCTGTTCCCCGAGGTAGAGTCCGGAGTAGAAGATCTCCTCGCCCATCGAGAAGTCGGCGCCGAACGAGTAGCGGCGGTTCGTGTTGACGTTCCCGCGGACGAAGAGCCTCTGCTTCTCGAAGTCGATGCCGCCGAAGCGCTCCATGTCCCAGCTGAAGTTCGAGAAGATGCTGATGCTCCGGGCGAAGTTGAAGTTCATCCGGGCGCTGAGGTTCTCGTCCTGGAGCACGCCGTCGAAGTCGTAGTTCTGTCCGTAGGAGACTGAGGGGCCCCAGTTGATGATCCAGCTCTCCGGCCGGAACTGGTAGCCGAGGTCCCCGTACAGCCGGCGTAGGTCGTTGCGGCGGACGAACCCGACGGCCGTATCGAACTCGCGCGAGATTTCGTAGCCCAACAGGCTGAAGCTGGCGTGGCGGCCGTACCGTCTGAGTGCGGCAACGAGCAGGTGACCCCCGGCTTCCGACCCCGCCCGATCCTGGTTGGAGGAGCCGATCGCGCTGAACCCGGTCGACATCGTCGGGGTCAGCCGGAAGTTCCCGTCGAACCCGAGGGTCCGGCTGTGGCTGTCCAGGAACTCACGGCCCGTGACGATCACCCCCAGGTTGGACTCGGCGTACAGGTCGGCACGCGCCCTTGCGATGAAGGTCTGCGCCGTCTTCCCGAAACCTGCGTCTGCCGGATCGTCGAGGCGCCCGGCCGCCTGGTCGTTGGCCGTGAGGACCCCTAGGGAGAACCGGCCGGCCTGTCCGCTCAGCTTCGCGCCGTAGTCCGGATCGACGATCGTCCGCGTGTGCACCACGGTGACGGGTGCCTGGAACCGGAAGATCTCGGCTCCCTCGACGAAGAAGGGCCGGAGCTCGCTGTAGAAGAGCGGGAAACGCTGGTTCACCTCGATCTGCGGC
>JAAXGI010000287.1 GCA_012267505.1 Gemmatimonadota bacterium | reverse complement strand
GTATGGGCCCGACAACGCCACGCTGGTCGTTGCAGGCGATCTGGATGTCGCGCAGACGAAGACGTGGATCGAGAAGTACTTCGGGGAGATCCCGGCGCGCGGGACCCCGGCGGTGCCCGAGCCGCCCTCGGTGCGACTCGCCGAGACCGACCGTCTCTTCCACGAGGACAACTTCGCCCGGCTACCCGAGCTCACGCTGACTTGGCCCACCGTCGCGCTCTTTCACCCGGACTCCTACGCGCTGAATTTTCTCGCCGACGTGCTGGCCCAGGGGAGGGCCACGCCGCTCCACGAGGTCTTGGTCGAGGAGGAGGGACTCGCACCGCGCGTCTCCGCATCCAACCGCAGCCAGGAGTTGGCGGGACGCTTCACAATTCGTGTGCGTGCCCACGCCGGAGTCGACCTCGACGATGTGTACGCGGCCGTCGAATCGGCCCTGGCGCGCTTCGAGAGTCAGGGCGTGTCAGCAGACGAACTGGAGAGGATCAGGGCCCGGACGGAAGCACGCTTCTACCGCGGGCTGGAGAGCACGCTCGACAAGGCCTTCCACCTCGCTCGGTACAATACGTTCGCCGGCTCGCCGGGCTACGGGGCGGAGGACATCGCGCGCCAGCTCGCCGTGACCGGCGATGACATCGTGCGAGCCTACGAGGCCTACCTGCGGGACCGGCCGTTCGTGGCCGCCAGCTTCGTTCCCCGCGGGCAGGCCGACCTCGCGCTCCAGGCCTCGCGGCGGGCCGAAGTGGTCGAGGAGCCGATCGTTCTCGGAGCGGAGGCGGAGACGGCGCCAATCGTCCGGGGGACGGAGCGGACGCCTTCAGCGATCGATCGAAAGGTGGAGCCCCCGTACGGCGCCCCCCTCGTCTCCTCGGCACCGACGGTATGGGGTGACACGCTCAGCAATGGGCTGACAGTCCTCGGTGTGGAGGACTCGGAGTCGCCGCTGGTCCGGTTCGAGCTCCGAATGAGGGGTGGGCACCTGCTCGAGGATCGCGACCGCACCGGTGTGGCCAACCTCCTGGCCCAAACGATGACCGAGGGGACGGCCAGCCGGACCCCGGCCGAGCTGGAAGAAGCGATTGACCTTCTCGGAGCGACCATCCGCGTGTCCTCCGGCGCGGAGACCTTCGTCATCGCAGGCTCTGCGCTGGCCCGCAATTTCGGACCCACCATGGCTCTCCTCGAGGAAATGCTCCTGGAGCCGCGCTACGACTCCGAGGCGTTCGAGCTCGCCAGGGAGCGCGTTATCACATCGCTGGATCAGCGTTCGGCGAACCCGAATGCGATCGCCCAGGACGTCTACGGTCGTCTTCTCTACGGCGAGCACATTCTGGGGTCGAATCCCCTCGGCTCGCCCGAGTCGGTCCGGTCGATCGAAATCGACGATCTGGCCGAGTTTCACAACAGTTTCCTGGTTCCCGGCGTTGCGGCCTTCCACGTCGTGGGTGACGTGCCGCGGGGGGAAGTGCTCGCGTCGCTTGCGACGATCTCGGAGCGGTGGCGCGGCGGCCCGGTTCAGTTTCCCGTGCCGCCGCCGGTCAGCTCTCCGGGTGGCCTCTACTTTGTGGACGTCCCGGGAGCCAGCCAGTCCGTGCTGCGCATCGGTCATCTCGCGCTCGCGGAGTCGAACCCCGCCTTCTACCCCGCGACGGTGATGAACTTCTGGCTGGGAGGGAGTTTCTCCGGGAACCTCAGCAGCCAGCTCCGCGAAGCACGAGGTTACACCTACGGCATCCGTTCCGACTTCAGGGGCAGCGAGATCCCCGGACCGTTCACGATCTCCTCGGGTGTCCGATCCAACGTGACATTCGAGGCACTGCAGCTGATCAAGGACATCGTCGAGCGATACGGCCCGGAGTTCGACGCGCCGGACCTCGATGCCACCCAGAGCTACCTCCTTCGTGCGAACGCTCGAGCATTCGAGAGGCCGGAGGCGAAGTTGAGGCTGCTGGCAGACATGAGCAGGTACGGTTTCCCCGCGGACTACGTGCTCCAACGAGAGGAGGTCGTACGGGAAATGACGATTAGCCGGGTGCGGATGCTCGCGGCCGAGCATCTCGATGTCGACCGTATGGTCTGGCTGGTCGTCGGCGATGCCCGGACGCAGCTGAGCCGGCTTCGCGGGCTCGGTCTCGGCGAGCCGGTCGTCCTCGACCGCGAGGGCCGTCGACCTTGAACGGGGGAGCTTAGGCGGGGACCGCGACGGGAGCCGCCGGCGATAGCCCTCCCGTCAAGATGACCTGCTCTCCTGCTCCAGCTTCCGGAGCCGGATTTCCGCGCGGGCCATCCCTCGGCCTGCCGCGCACGGACACCGAGACGACTATTCCCGGAAAGACACGCGGCCGTGCTCTGACAACGGGACTCCCGCGGGTTCCGGCATGGCTGCAGCTCCGACTACTCCCAGCCTCATCCCTGAGCAGGAGGAGCATGAGCGACAGCACCAAACTCGCGGCACCGTACACATTGACGATCAGTCGACCTGCAGAGGCGGGAGCCGCGTAACTGGACCTCCGCAGGCTGGAACGGGCTGGGCTCGGCTGGAGGGATCCTGCCTGCCAGACCGGACGGCATCGGCGTCGCCCAAACTGTCCCGCCCTTCGCGCTGTCCGCATGGAGCGACGACAGCCGGGAGTTCACGATCAGAAACCCGACCGAGGCCCTTGGGCGGAACGGTCGGCGGCGTGGACGGACAACCAGGAGCCCGCACGCCGTTTCCATCGCCAGCACCGCGGGACCACTTCGCTGCACCTGTGGTTTCGGCCGGTGAGGGCCACAACCTCCTGGCGGCACAGGGTCGCGCCATAGTCCTCGAGAGACAGGCTGCGCGATCCCCCTCATGCTCCAGGATGCTCCGGCTGTCAACCACGCGCCCGTACCGAACCGCCCCCCCCGGGGAGTGCCGGTCGAGTGCCGGACGGGCCCAAGGGATCGCACTTCGGATGGGTGGCGCCTCCCGGCACGAGCAAGCCCCGGCCGCCCCGATCCGCGTGTTTTCATCAGCCTCGCCAGGCGGGCGTCCGGTGGCGGTGTCGGGACACGATCCCTAGTGTGCTATTTGGCCTGCCGGACCCGGCTGTGCGGAGGGACCGTGCGTTTCTGTCGGGGACCACCTGCGGATCCGACGAGACCGGGGTCGTGTGAGCCAGATCGGCTGGGTGACCGGCACCGGTGGGATGGCCACGGTCCGGATGGCGCGGGACCGCCGGAGCCCGTACCCGATCGAGATCAGGGTGGACGCTCGGACGCGATCCGGGAACACAGCGCGCCGGCTCCCGAAGGCCGCAACCCGCAGTTGCACACTGACCCGAATCACTCGCCGCGAGCGCGGCGGCGCACCGAATTCTGGGAGGCCGCATGAAACGCAATGGCTTCACCACCTTCCCGTTGGCCGGCTTGTCGTTGTTCCTTCTGCTCGCGCCCGGCGTCCGCGCACAGTGCGGCACACCGGGTCAGGGTCTGGAGATGGCTACGGGGAGGGTCTTCGACGACCTCGACCGAGACGGTCAACACACCCCCGGGGAGCCGGGTGTCGCGGGGGTAAGCGTCAGCAATGGCTGCGAGGTTGTCGTAACCGACTCCGACGGCCTGTACCGGGTGCGGCTCGCGTCAGGACAGATCCTGTTCGTCTCGCAGCCGTCCGGATACGTCGTCCCCGTCGACGAGAACAACCTGCCGCTGTTCTACTATCGTCACTACCCGGACGGGACTCCGACCGAGATCGCGGGCGCACCGGTCGAATGGCTCTGGCCGGTCGTGGAGCCTACGGGGCCGCTTCCCGCGCAGATCGACTTCCCCATTCGCAGCCTCGGTTCCGAGAACACCCGTTTCACGGCTCACGCCTTTGCGGACACCCAGGCGCAGACCGACTTGGACCAGGACATGCTGCGTGAGGATCTGGTGAATACCCTGCTCGGCAATCCCTACCAGGCCGAGTTCTCGCTCACGGTGGGTGACATCGTCTTCGACAATCTCGGCCTCTACGACCGCCACAAGGAGATGATGGCCCTGATCGGGATACCGCAGTGGAATCTGCCCGGCAACCACGACATGAACTTCGAGTCGCCGGACGCCCACTACGCGAACGAGACCTACAAGAAGCACTTCGGCCCGACCTATTACTCGTTCAACTACGGAAACGTGCATGTTGTCGCCCTGAACAACATCGAATACGCCGGGGCAGGGCAGACCCGCTTCGAGAACGGGACGTATCGCGGCTACATCTCCGAAGATCAGCTGTACTGGCTGGAGCGGGACCTTGCCCGCGTCCCCGAAGACAAGCTGATCGTGATCGCCACCCACATCTCGCTGATCAGCGAGGCGTCCGACGGCGATCCGTCACACGACATCACGGGTCCGTACACAGAGAACTTCGACCGCCTTCTCGCGCTGCTCCGTCCGTTCCGCAACGTCTATGGCCTGGCCGGGCACGACTCGAGCAACAGCTGGAAGGTGGAGATCGGCCATGAGCACGGCTGGACGGGTCAGTCGTGGATCGCCCATACCCTGGCCGAGGTCCGCGGGAGCGGTTGGACCCGCGGGCAGAGGGACCCGCGCGGCGTGGCGGACGCGATGATGGAGGATGGCAACCCGAACGGGTTCTATCTCCTGAAGTTCGACGACGTGACGCTGGTTCCCGAGTTCATTCCCTTTCCCTACGGGCCAGATGCGGCTCAGCGGCTGCGTGTGATGCTGGACCCGGAGCTGGGCGCTCCGACGGACGGGGCCGTGAACCGGGGCGTGCTACAGGCGGGCACGAAAGTGGTCGTCAACCTCTTCGACGGGGGCGTACGCGACACCGTGACACTATCCCTCGACGGCGGCCCGCCGGCCCAGATGCGGTACGTCGTGCGAACCGACCCATACGTGGAAGCGGCCTACCGGCGTTTTGCCGATACCGACGAGGCCTACGTGCCTCCGGCGCCGTCGGCACACATCTGGGAATTCGATCTCCCGGAAGACCTCGCACCCGGGCTCCACAGCATCGTGGTGGAGACCGAAGATGAATTCGGCCAGCGACAACGCGGTGTCCTTTCGTTCGAGGTGACTTCCGCGGCGCGCTAGCGGCGGGGACCGGAGAGGCGCCGGCGCTGGCCACACGGGGATCACGCGGGCCTCGCAGACCGCGGAAGGAGCGGTCGAACCCTCGCCGGTGCCGGAAACCGTACACCCATTCCCAAGGAGCAGAGATGCGTTCCGTTCCATTCATCATCCTTGTCCTCCTCGCGGTAGGATCCGCGGAAGCGTCGGCTCGGCAGGTTCTCATTCGCGAGGAGGCCCCGACCGACCGGGCCGCGGGCTTCTCGCTCTCCGAGCTCGAGGAGAGCTATCGGGAGATGGACGCGGCCGGGATCTCCACGCTCCGTCTGCTCGAAGGCGGGACACACAATGTGAACATTCGCCGCATCCGAGGTGGCGAGACGGCCCTGATACACCCGGTGACGGTAGATGTGTGGGTGGTGCAGGAGGGATCCGGCACTCTGGTGACGGGAGGGCGTCTCGTCGATGAGAACGGGGCGGAGGTAACGGGCCAGCGCGGGGCTGCGATTCGCGGAGGCGTGACTCGTGTAATCGGACCCGGAGATGTTGTGTTCATCCCCGCCGGGGTACCCCACGGGATCCGCGACACCGACGGGATTACCTGGCTCAACATCCGTTTTGACACCGGGTAGCTAGGCGTCCGCCCGGGCTACCGTGCCCGCAGACGCGCGCTTGGGCCGAATCCCGCTGCGTTGAACCGCCATCGCCCGTTATTGCGGATCATATCCGCCCGCGTGCGAGGCGTCGGCCACGTGTCGCCGTGAGATCCGTCCGAAGTCGGTTCACGGACCCAGAGGTGTGCTGTCTGTGGTCAACGGTGCGGGAGCCACTGTGCAGAGCACGAGCCTGGGAGAGGACACCTCCCGAGGATCATGCCATGCCTCGCCCCCTGTCACGGTCGGCCTCGCTATCATCGTGCCCCAGCTGTGTCTGCCGATGAAGCGACAAGCCGGGCGAGGCTCCTAGCCTCGGGTTGCGACGGGAGGGTGCGCAGCGTGGCGCCGCCGACATAGGCACTAACTCGGCTCCACGGCCATGGCGACGGCCCACCGGTTGGGGCGGGCAGACCGGGTCTCGGGGCCACCGAGGATCCGTGCGTGCTAAGCGGACTCCGTTGCTTCAGTGACTGCATACCACGGACGGAGAGCGGGGTCGGGGTGATGCGTGCCGAGCGCCTTCAAGTCAGCGGGCACGAGTTACCGGGACGCCCGGGCCAGTTGGGGAGCGCGAACGCTATCAGACGCCGTGCCGAGGACGAACCGCTCGTCGGCGAACCGGGAAACCGGAGGGTCTAGCGGGCGACCCTGGAGCCCCGGATCGGGCCGGGTGATCGCTTAGGGTCGTACGCGCTGGTACCGCTGGAGTGTCCGCGGGAACGGCTCTCCGCCGTAAATGTTGCCCTCGCGATCTACGGCGACGAACTCCGCTCCGTTCCCCGGGATCACGTGAGGATCCGCCCAGGGGAAGCGAATGAACTCCGTCACCCAACCCGTTTCGACCTCCCCTATGCGAATCCCGATTTCCCATCCGGGGTTCTGCACGTTGTCGGATTCGGAGTCTGCCACGTATATCCGTCCCTGGTCGTCAAAGGCGATTCCGCTGGGGCGTCCAAACTGGGTCCATGTGGCGGTATGGTTTCCCTGCTGGTCGAAGATCTGGATCCTGTTGTTGCTCCGGTCGCCCACGAAGACTCTGCCGTCCCCGTCGATCGCGATGGCGTGCAGGGCACGGAACTGCCCTGGGGCATACCCGGTCCCGCCCCACGACATGAGCAGTTCGCCGCGGCTGTTGTACTTCATCACGCGGTTGTTACCGTCTGCGTTGTGGCCGTCCGCGATGAACACATCTCCGTTGGCTGCAACGGCCACATCGCTCGGGGAGGTGAAGTGATTTGGGCCGCCTCCCTGCTCTCCGGGCGTTCCGAGAGTCATGAGTACCTCGCCCGTCGGGCTGAACTTGATGACCTGGTGGCCCCGCCCGTCACCTGCGGGAATGTTGCCGTCGCTCACCGCGTCGGTCACCCAGACGTTGCCCTCCGAGTCAATGTCGATTCCATGGGGCCAGATGAATAATCCGCTGCCGAAGGCCTGAACCAGATTACCGTCCGGGTCGAACTTGGACACCGGAGGCAGGTCCGAGTCAAGGCACTCACTTCCGAACCTCTCGCGTCCGGCATCACAGCGTATCACGGCCCAGATGTGCCGCCCGTCGGGGTCGACCGTCACCTTGCCGACCGCTCCCATTTCCCTGCCCTCCGGCAGTTTTGCCCACCCGTCGACGATCGAGTAGGGGTTTGACGAGTTCTGGGACACGGCATGCTGCGGCGCCACCAAAGAGGCGAGGATGAGCAGCGCCGCGACAGATACGACTGGCTTGCAAGCCGACATGGGTCACCTCGACGCACGATAGGACAGATCAACGCTCGGGCTCGCAGTACCGTACGCCCGCGGCACTTACTGGGCAAGGAAATGAATGCAGGTTGAACGCGTCCCTGATCGGCCCGCCGGGACTCGCCGCGGTCCGCTTCGTCCAGTCGTGGTATTCGCTTCCGATCTCCTCCCGACATCCAGAGCGCGCCACTTCTGTCGTGTTAACCCGCCCTCGGCGAACAGGCTCTGGTTCTCAAACGTTGAGATCCGAGCACATTGGTCGGATCGATGTGCAGACCGGGGAGATGAGTTCGCCATGAGACCCTCTCGTCGATTCGCGTCCGGACCGCGAGAGACCGATTCCCGGTGCTGCGTTCAATACGCGGGACTCGGCACCTATATGATCGGAACGTTGCGCCCTCGACCTGCCGATTTCGACGAGCGGGCTCTCCGGGGCATCACGCCAGTCCGTACGTCCCGTCCATGGACCGGCTTGGCGATCCTCGGGCCGATTCGATCTATCGGGAGCGGGACGTCCGGCTCATTCCTGGCCGGAAGAGGTTGTCGAGTATCTCAGGTCCGCGTTGGGCGTTAGTATCCGGTAAGACCTGTCGAGGACTCGCCGATACGGTTGACGCGACGGATCTGGAGCTATCGCGGATCCCCGCTGGTCTCCCTTGAGACCCCGGATTGCCGTCGGCCGTATCTTCGGACACGTTCTTGCATCGGCCTCATCCATGAGAGGGAGGCGGACAATGAGCTTGCGCCGGCTGGTTCCAGCCCCTGTTCTGGCTTTTCTGTTGGCGCCGGGTGCCGGGGGGGCGCAGGAGGCCGAGCTGGCGGGCGTGATCGACCTCCACGTACACGTCGCGCCCGACAGTCGAGGTCCACGTTCCGTCAATGGATTTGAGGCAGCGCAGATGGCGCGGCGTCACGGCGTGAGGGCGATCCTGATCAAGAACCACTTCACGGAGACAGCTTCGCAGGCATATCTGGTCTCTGAAATCGTGCCGGGCATCGATGTATACGGCGGCATCGTGCTGAACCGTGCCGTGGGAGGGATTAACCCCGTCGCCGTGGAGAGCATGGCTTCCACCACCGGGCGCTTAGGCCGCATGGTCTGGCTGCCGACCTTCGACTCCGAGCACAATTCTCCGGACTCGGACAACGTGGCGATCACCCGGAACGGAGCGCTGCTTCCCGAGGTGGTTGAGGTGTTCGACGTGATGCGGGAATACGATCTCGCATTGGCCACGGGACATGTCAGCCCTGAAGAGGCGTTGCTGGCGATCCGGGGGGCGAGGGCGGCCGGGATCGAACGGATCGTCGTGACGCACCCGGCCTCGGGGCTTGTCGACATGTCCGTTGAGATGCAGCGGGCAGCCGCGGACCTGGGGGCGCTACTCGAATATACGGTTTCCGCCGCATTGAGTCCGGGGTCCTTCGAAGCGTTCACGCGCCAGATACGCGACGTGGGTCTGGAAGACGTCGTGCTGACCACCGACTATGGCCAGGTCGGCAACCCGGTGCCCGCCGATGGGATGAGAGCGATCCTGCCTCGCCTCCGGGCTGCGGGATTCAGCCAGGCCGAGATCGATACGATGATCCGCCAGAACCCTGCGCGGTTGCTCGGTCTGAACTGACCTGGAAGCGCGCGCGGTGATGCCTCCCCGAGGGTCTCGGGGTTTGGCGCGAGCGTCGATGTCAGGTCGAGGTTCTGCCGGTTCCCGCCGCGCGGAGCAACCTCGTCGACTAGATCTGAAGTTCTCCGAAGCCCTCGGTGAAGCTGTCTGAGGCCTCAGGAGCGCGGGCGGCGTTTACGAGTTCCCTGATTTCGGCACCGTCATGAGACTCGTTCTCGGGCGCTGGCGTCGGATCATCTTCGCCCGGCGGCATCGTTCACAGATTGAACCAGTAATTCACCTTCAGGAGAAAGATGTTGTCCGGGCGAATCCGGAACAGCTCTTCCGAGTCCCTTCGCAGATCGAAGTCGCCGATGCCGCCGGGTTCGGAGCCAGCGGTTCCGGGTCGACGGACTCGGCCGGTTCGGCTCTGCTGCCAGACGAGGAAGAGGGTGGATCCGGGACGCCATTCCCAGCGCAGAACCGCATTGCCGAGGAGACTTCGGAAGTTGAAGTCGGGATCCTGCACCGTGAACGCGTTTGCCGGCCCTCCGCCGTCTGGATCGATTTCGACCTTCCCGTCCCGGTGTTCCGCCGTGCCGGCGTCCTCGCCGTAGGTCAGGAACTCGAACGTCCCCTGGGCGCGGAGCTCCTTGGGATCGGCGTATGCCCCGCTCGAGAGGAACGGCTGGGCGTAGATCTCGAGCGACAGCGTCGGGGTGAACGTGACGTTCAGGCGCGTATCGAGAGAGACCGTCGTCTGATCGAGGCTGGCGAAGATGTACCGCCTGCCGAAGGTGTGGTCCGCGACGGGATCGGCAACGGCGGTCACGTACTGTGCGGTCGTGTGGCGCCGCGTGAGTGCCGGCCCGAGGCTCACCTCCCACCGCTCTCCGTCCCGGTAACTGAGGCCGAGGTCGAATCTGTGTCGCCAGGAGTCGCCCTCGTCGAAGGCCCCCTGGTAGCTCGCCGACCCGCTCAGCCGTCGGGTCTGGTCCGATTCCACATTGAAGTTCGCGTAGTAGCCCCGGGGCGTCCGGGCGAGTGGGCCGCCTCGGGTCAGCTCGTCATCGTCCGTCGCGGGGTTGAAGCCGAACCTCCAACCGCCGCCCCAGTAGTTCAGGAGCTGCCAGAAACCGAAGAAGTTGAACTCGGCGAAGAGCCGGTCGCCTGCAGTGTTCCAGATCGCGTCGGGACCTCCCCGAATTTCCCAGCTCCGGAAGACCCGGCCCGGAACCGTCTCCTGGTAGCGCAGGGTGGTATAGGGATGGACCAGTTTTGAGCGGCGATGATGCACCGGCGGAGCCCGAGCGGTCGCGCTGTCTGGAGCCCCGTGGGCCCATGCGCGCGGGGACGGGGCACGGAATCCCCCCACCGGGCACCCTAATCTGGAGTGTCAGCGCCTCCAGGGTGGTATTTCAGGGTCACAAGGCGGAAAGTCGGGAACGCATGGTCCCGAACTTATTCGGAGTATTGTGCGGTGGCGGGTCTTCTGGGCTCGGGTTGTGTTCTACGGGTTGGATGCTGGTCCTGAACATGCAGGGGCCGTCGGTAGGGATCTCGGCTCGATTGATCGGATCATCGTGGGCATCTGCGCCGAAATTGTAGGCGGTGCGTCTACTGACCGCGAGCCGCGCGGCCAGTATCGCTTACACTATGTGACCACCTGCCGAGGCGTGACCTGCTTGGCGATCTGGCGACCCGCTTCGATCTCGGTCCGGCGAAGCTCCCAGGTCGTCTGGAGAGTCAGCCAGAGCTGTGGCGTCGTCCCGAAGTAGGTGGCGAGCCGCAACGCCGTGTCCGCGCTTACGCCGCGCTGGCCGTTGAGTATCATCGTCACCCGGTTGACTGGCACTCCAAGCGCTTTCGAGAAGGCATTGGCCGACAGCCCGAGCTCGTTGAGTTCCTCGCGCAGGATTTCGCCCGGATGCACCGGTCTCATCCCGTTCTTCGCGTTCATTTCATCCTCCCGTCAGTGATAGTCCACGACCTCGACTTCGGCCGGCCCGTCGTCGGTCCAACGGAAGCAGATACGCCACTGCGCATTGATCCGAACGCTGTGCCGACCGGCGCGGTTGCCTCGTAGCGCTTCCAAGCGGTTGCTCGGCAGCGCGGCCAAGTCTCCGAGCGTCTCGGCGCTGTCCAGGAGGGTCAGGCGTCGCACCGCCTGATCGGCGAAGCCGTGAAACGCCGCGACACGCCGCCCCTCGAAGAAACGTCGCGTTCGCCGGTCCTTGAAGCTTCGGATCATGTGATCCGAATGTATGCCCTGTTACGGAAACCGTAAAGGACTGGGCGGTCCGCTATCCTGACTGCGAGCCATGGATTTGTCGATCAGCGCTGGTAGCCAGCTGACCGGCAGACGACGCCTCGGGACGGACGGTACCGGAGTCCCTCGGGCCGCCAAACGGATACGAGCCCACTCATGGACGGGTGTGGCTTCGGTATTCGGACCCATAACCGCTACGGACGTGAGGGCGGGCTTCAGGGACTGGACTTGTCAGCATGCTTCTGCCACGTCCTGGTACCGAAGATTGCCCCCAACTCCGATGGG
Organism: Gemmatimonadota bacterium; assembly: GCA_012267505.1. Classification (GTDB taxonomy): domain Bacteria; phylum Gemmatimonadota; class Gemmatimonadetes; order Longimicrobiales; family Gaopeijiaceae; genus JAAXGI01. The sequence continues at coordinate 2,381 of JAAXGI010000287.1, read as the reverse complement.
CATCGGGAGGCTCGCGCCCCTCCTGCCATGTAACGTCACAGCCGCGTCCGGGTCGCAGTGCCGACGCGGCCCGCCAACGTTCCGGGCCATTGTCCAGTGCCCCCTCAGTGTGCGGCGATCCGGTGGCCGATGCCCAGCCCTGCGGCGATCTGCCGATGGCTGCGCCAAAGCTCGTACTTCAGATGCCGGACTTCCCGAACACTCGTATGTGGACGCCCCCAGGTGGGCAAGCAAGATTCTGAGCCGAGTTGGTGGCAGTCTGGTCAGGTACAGTCGTATGTCCGGCCTCTTGATGCGGCACTTGTTGGCCGCGGGCCCGTATGGTGTTCGTATGTGGACGCCCCCAGGTGGGCAAGCAAGATTCTGAGCCGAGTTGGTGGCAGTCTGGTCAGGTACAGTCGTATGTCCGGCCTCTTGATGCGGCGCTCGTTGGCCGCGGGCCCGTATGGTGTTCGTGAGATCGGATCCAAATCGTGGAAGCGGGCTCGAAGGCCCTCCGCCTGTTACTGGTTTTTCCGACCCCGTCTTGCTGACTGTTTGCCCATACCCCGGTCGTTCGTCCTGCTGCCCACTTCTCCTGGCAGCTACTCTTTCTTCCTGATTCCCTCCTTTCTCGCGCCCGCTCAGGCGGCAGCGTGAGCCCTGTAGGTCTCCTTCCGTGTGGCCAGCACCCAGACCCTCCGCGCCATCCGGTTGGCGAGGGCCACCGCGACCACCTTCTTCGGCTTGCGTTCCAACATTCCGGCCAGCCACGGATCCGTGTTCTCGCCGCCGCGGCTCGCGTGCCGGACGACCGTCATGGCCCCTGTGATCAGGAGTCGTCTGAGATCCCGCTGGCCCATCTTCGAAATCTTGCCCAGCCTTGGCTTTCCCCCGGTCGTGTGCTGGCGAGGCACCAGACCGAGCCAAGCCGAAAAGTCGCGGCCGCGCCGGAAGCTCTCCATCGGCGGCGCATACGCTTGGAGCGCCAGCGCGGTGATGGGCCCGATGCCCGGGATCGTCATCAGCCGCACCGTCTCTTCGAGCTCCCTCGCGCTCGACCGGATCTTCCGGTCGAGTCTCTCGATCTTCTCGTCGGCCTCGTCGATCCGCCCGAGCAGCAGCCATCCCAGCTCGACGACGGCCTCCGGCAAGCCACAGGCCCCGTCCTCGAGAACCCCGGCCAGCTGCCGGATCCGGGCCCTGCCCTGTGGAGCAACCACGCCGTACTCGGCCAGGTGACCCCGAAGCGCGTTGATAGTCTGCGTGCGCTGGCGCACCAGGAGGTCGCGCGTGCGAAAGAGCATCCCCTGCGCCTGCTGCACCTCGGTCTTGACCGCCACAAAGTGCATGGTCGGTCGCTGTGCCGCTTCCGTGATCGCCTCCGCGTCAGCCGCGTCATTCTTCTGGCGCTTGACGAAGGGCTTCACGTAGATCGGGGGGACCAGCCTAACCTCGTGGCCAAGCGCCACGATCTGCCGGCCCCAGTAGTGGGCGCCGGCGCACGCCTCCATCGCCACCTTACACTTCGGATGCGCGGCGAGAAAGCCCAGCAGCCTCGCACGACTCAGCTTCTTGCGGAACGCCACCGACCCGTCCGCCGCCGCACCGTGCAGCTGAAAGCTCCGCTTCGCCAGATCGATCCCGATGATGCTAACCTCCTCCATTGGACGCCTCCTCCCTCAGATGGTCAGACCTCTCCAGGTCCAAATCACTCAACACCATCTTGGCACATCGCGATGCCGCCGGGAGGGGGCGTCCACTCCATCGGCATGGACAACCTGAGCCGCCGTCTTCCTCCTCTCCTCAAGGGACCTCTGCGAGGACGGAAGAAGACGTCGCTACCTAAGGCCGGCCAGCGCCGCTACTCGCTCACTCTAGGGTGGACGGCATGCGTCGGAATCCGCACCTAGGGCGAGGCGCGATTCCGATGTGCTTTTCCGCGGAGGGATTGGCTACAGGTGGCCGCTCGCAGACGGCGGCGTCATCCAGTTCCCGGAGATCCGGTACGCGCACGGATTCCACGAGAGGGAAGCGAATATTGGAGACCCCACCATGCTGGGTCGCGGCTTGGCCTTTGAGGGCCTGCGTCGGCATCGCCCTCGGAGGCTCACCCGACGGCCCCAGCCCCCCCGCCGGCCCCCCCGGCATCACGCTGTCACTGGCGCCTCCTCTGGGTCCGGACGGCGGGCGGCGGCGCTACCGGCGCTGCGCTCTCGCATGCTCGCCGTGGTCCCGGAGCTACGCGTCGAACCAGGCGTGAACCGCGGCGACGATGGAGGGATCCTCGCTCCGGTAGACGATCTCGGCACCACGATCGATCTCGCCGTACTCGACTGAGAGCCGCTCGTGGCCTATCACGAGCTGGTGGAGACCGGCCAACTCCGGGCCGTGGACCATCG
>JAAXGI010000205.1 GCA_012267505.1 Gemmatimonadota bacterium | reverse complement strand
ACCTCCGAGGTCTACGGCGACCCTCAACTGCACCCCCAGCCGGAGGCGTACTCCGGGAACGTAAACCCAGTGGGGCCGCGGAGCGCCTACGACGAGGCGAAACGGTTCTCCGAGGCGCTCTCGATGGCATACCATCGGGCACACGGCCTCTCGGTGGGAATCGCGAGGATCTTCAATACCTACGGCCCGCGGATGCGGCCGGACGACGGGCGCGTCGTCTCTAACTTTCTCGTCCAAGCGCTCAGGGGCGACCCGCTCACGATCTATGGAGACGGTTCCCAGACCCGGTCCTTCTGCTACGTGGACGACCTGGTCGAGGGGTTGCTGCGACTCTTCGAGTCCGTGCACTCCGGCGTTGTAAACCTCGGCAACCCCGCAGAGTACACGATCTCGGAGGTCGCCACGACCGTACTCCAGCTCGTCGGGAGCAGCTCAACGCTGGACTACGGCTCCCTTCCCGAGGACGATCCGAAGGTGAGATGCCCCGACATCACAAGAGCACGGAGCCTCTTCGGCTGGGAGCCGGCGGTCTCACTCCCCGAGGGACTCGCCCGGACACTCCCGTACTTCCGGGACGCCCTCCGGGACAAGGGGGGCGGCTGACGCTTCGGCCGGGGGACGGAACCCAACGTCCCGTCGCGGGGGTTCCACATCAGCCCGGGGTGTCGGCGGGGCCGGCACCTTCCGTCCGCGGGGTCCCGGCTGGCCGCCGGGCAGGACGGCATCAGGCTCGAAGGAGGCTCTCAGGTGTGTGATGCGGGGAAGATCCGAGGATGAAATACCGTGGTGCGGTCCTCTTCGCACTTGTTATGCCCGTCGCCGCCTGCAGTGGCGCAGGCCCGGAGGATGAAGCGCTCCGCCGGGGCGACGAGGCGTTCGCGCGGGGCGATCTTGCGGAGGCGCTCGCCGAGTACCGGCTCTCCCTCGCACAAGGCGCCGGCGATGTGGACACTCTCCTTCGCGTCGCGCATGCCTACGCCGAGAGCAGCCGGATCACTGAGGCACGCGAGTACTATCTGGCGGCCGCTGAGAGAGATCCCGGGACCGCGGATCTCGGAGCATCCGACCTCCTTAGGGCGGCGAGGCGCGCGATGGCCCGCCAGGACGGTACGCTCGCGGCAGCGGCCGTGGAGGGTGCGGTCCTGCTCAAGCCCGGGGTGAGCCTCCAGGGGATCTCACTCCCTCTCGCGCGGCACTTTGCCCGAAACGGGCGCCACGGCCAGGCTCTCCCCTTTTTCCAGAAGGCAATCCGGGAGATGGAGACCGACCCGGAGGTGGTCTTCGAGATGGCGCTTGCGCACGCCGAGCTCGGTGACTGCCGGCGCGCGCTCGTGTTCCTCGAGCAGATCCGCGGGGCAGTCGGGCCTGCCCGAAGGCCCGAGGTTGACTGGAACATCGGGAACTGTTCAGCGGACCTCGCAATCGATGCGAGGGCCGAGGAGAACGGGGAGGAGGCGCTTCGCCTCCACCGGGTCACGATCGGGATCGGCGAACCGCGCAACCGCCTGGCCCGCGCCTGGTTCGAAGTCGGGGAGATACTCGAGTCCCAGGGGGAATGCCGTGCGGCCGTCGAGGCCTACGACCAAGTCGGCCGGCAGGACCTCTCGCGGGGCTTCATCGTCGCGGAGGCCGAACGGCGCGTTGACGAGATCCGCTTCCGGCGCGGGGGCGAGGGCCCCTGCTGACGAGCCACGGGAGGAGCGTGCCGCCTCATCGCCGGGAACGCCCCGCCTAATGGCCGTTCCCTTCATCGATCTCAGCGCGCAGCTCGATCGGATCCGCAACGAGGTGGATGCGGCGATCCGCCGTGTCGTCGCCTCACAGCGCTTCATCCTGGGTCCGGAGGTCGATGCCCTCGAGGAGGCGCTTGCCAAGAGAGTGGGCGCTGGCCACGCCGTCGGCTGCGGGTCAGGCACCGACGCCCTACTCCTTGCACTTCGCGCGTTCGGGCCGGGAGATGGCAACGAGGTGATCGTTCCCGCCTTCACCTTCTTCGCGACGGCCGGCGCGGTGTGGGATGCGGGGTTCCGACCGGTCTTCTGCGACATCGATCCCGTGACCTTCAACATCACCCGCGAGACGGTGGAGGCCGCTTGGTCGGGACGCACTCGTGGGGTAATCCCCGTCCACCTATTCGGCCAGATGGCCCCTATGGGCGAGATCCTTGAACTTGCCCGGGAGCGGGGCGCCTTCGTCGTGGAGGATGCCGCGCAGGCGATCGATGCGAGCCAGCGCGTCGGGGAGGACCCGGCCGGCCGCCGGGCGAGAGCCGGCTCTCTGGGCGATGCCGGAGCCTTCTCCTTTTATCCGACCAAGAACCTCGGGGCATTTGGCGACGGGGGGCTCGTAGCGACATCGGACGGGGCCCTGGCCCGTCGTCTCCGCCGGCTGCGCGTCCACGGCTCGACGCGGATGTACCGCCACGAAACGGTGGGCACGAACTCGAGGCTCGACGCCCTGCAGGCAGCCGTGCTCAGAACCAAGCTCCGACACCTCGCGTCGTGGACCCGGATGCGGCGCGAGAACGCGGCCCGCTACCGCCGTCTGCTGGCCGGAGTCGGGAAGATCGTTCTTCCGGCGGAGACCGATCACAACGTTCACGTGTACCACCAGTACACGATTCGGGCCGGCCGTCGCGATGAACTCAAGGCGCACCTCGCGCGGCGCCAAATCACAACGGCGGTGTACTACCCCGTTCCGCTGCATCTCCAGCCGTGTTTCTCCGGGCTCGGGGGGCGGCGGGGCCAGTTTCCGGTGGCGGAGCGGGCAAGCTCGGAGGTGCTCTCCCTTCCCGTCTTTCCCGAGCTGGGGCAGGAGCGGCAAGAAGAGGTCTGTCGGGCGATCCGGGAGTTCTACGACTCATGATGTATGCGGGCCACCCCTGGAGGAGAGCCTCCGCTGGCGGGCGCGGAGCAGCGTCCCTGCTTCTGGTCCTTACCTGCGGAGGGTGTGCCTCGGTACCCGCGTATCTGAGCATGGACGGTGACCAGCTCTGGGAGGAGGGATCCGCGGCGTTCGAGGCGGAGGAATGGGACGACGCGATCCAGCTGCTTGAGCGTCTCCTCGTGCAGTTTCCCGGCTATCTGGAGAGCCCACAGGCGCGGATCCTGGTCGCGCGCGCTTACTCCGGCCGTGGCGAGTTCGCGACGGCGGTCTCCGAGTACGAACGCTTCCTCCAGGTCTATCGCAGCCACAGTCTGGCTCCGGAGGCCTCGCTCGGGATCTGCGAGGCGTACGCCTCCCTCGCTCCCCACCCGCAGCGTGACCAGGAATATACGGCGCGGGCGGAGGAGGCGTGCGGCCAGACGTGGCTCGAGTTCCGCGGGTTGAACGTGGCCGAGACGGCGGACTCGATCCGGATCGTGATGAGGAACCGCCTGGCGGAGGCCGGCTTCCAGGAAGCTGAGTTCTACCAGCGCTTCGACATGCACAACTCCGCGATCATGATCTTCGAGGACGTCGTCAACACCTATCCCGAAACAGAATGGGCCCCCCGGGGCCTCCTGGGGATCTACCGCTCATACGTCGAGCTCGGATGGGAGCCGGAGGCCGAAGAAGCGTCCGAACGTCTGATCGCGAACTTCCCCGACTCCGACTCCGTGCGCGAGCTGAGGAGCGAGGCCGGCGCGTCCGGTGCGACGGCGGGCGACGACCGATAGACCGCCGTGAGTGGGCCGGGAGATGGTCCGAGTGGGGGGGTGGGCGTTTTCGGAGGGAGCTTCGATCCCCCGCACATCGGACACCTGATCGTGGCGGAGGCGCTCGTCGAGGCCTTTTCCCTCGAGCATGTGGTATTCGTCCCCGCCCGCCACTCTCCCCTGAAGAAGGTCGCGCCCTCAGCCCCGCCCGACGTGCGACTGCGGATGGTCCGGGCCGCTATTCGGGCGAACAGGCGCTTCGCCGTCGATGCGGTTGAGATCGAGCGCAGCGGCTTCTCCTATACCGTCGAGACGCTCCAGGTCCTCTCCCGGCGCCAGCCAGGTACGCCGCTTGTCCTTGGGCTCGGAGCGGACCAGTGGGCCTCCTTCGGGCATTGGCGAGGCTCCGGGGCGATTGCCGGTCTCGCGAAGATCGCTGTCGTAACGCGGGGTGGCGACCGGCCCGGGGCGGTCGGCGCCGGCTCCGCGGATGTTCCCCATCTCCCCTTCACCGAGGTGCGGATCCCGCGCGTGGACATCTCCTCGACGCTCGTTCGGCGGCGCGTACGGGACGGGCGCTCCGTGCGTTACCTGGTGCCGGACAGCGTCCGGCGGATCATAGAGGCCGAGGGCCTGTACCTTATGGACGCCCCCTCTGGCGAGAGTGTGGCGAGGACGGAGCCCTAGGGCCGGGACGATCGGGTTATGGGTATCAAGGGCTGGATCAAGAGAGTCATCGGGTCCCAGCACGACCGCGAGGTCCGTCGGCTCCTCTCGGTCGTGGAGGAGGTCAACGAGATCTACGGGGAGCTCTCGGAGCTCTCAGACGAGGATCTCGGCGGGAAGACGCTCGAGTTCCGGACCTACATCGCCGAGCGTGTCGGGGACACGGAGAACCGGATCCGGGAGGCACGCGAGAGGAAGGCGAAGTCCACCTCGACGGCTGAACGGGAAGCGCTTTCCGTCGAGCTCTCGGAGCTCGAGGCCACGTTGGGAGACGAACTCGAGGCCGCGCTCGACGACCTCTTGCCCGAGGCTTTCGCCGTCGTGAAGGAAGTGTGTCGACGCCTCGTCGGCCGGGAGATTATCGTCACGGGCCAGCGGCTGGTCTGGGATATGATCCCCTACGACGTGCAGATCGTCGGGGCGATCGCGCTGCACCGTGGAACCGCCACCGAAATGGCGACCGGCGAGGGGAAAACGCTCGCCGCGACGATGCCCCTCTACCTGAATGCCCTCGCGGGCCAGGGCGCGCACCTCGTCACCGTCAACTCCTACCTGGCCGAGCGGGATGCCGCCTGGATGGGCGAGATCTACTCCTTCCTCGGGCTGGAGGTCGGGGTGATCGACCTGCACCAGCCGGGCACCGAGGAGCGGCGTACCGCCTACCGCGCCGACATCACCTACGGGACGAACAACGAGTTCGGTTTCGACTACCTGCGCGACAACATGGTCCACTCCCTCGATAGGCGCGTCCAGAGGGGGCACCACTTTGCGATCATCGACGAGGTCGATTCGATCCTCATCGATGAGGCCCGCACGCCCCTCATCATCTCCGGGCCCGTGCGTCGCGATACACAGACGAGCTACAAGCAGTACCGCCCCCTTGTCGACAAGCTCTACCGCGAGCAGCTGAAGACCGCCTCGAGGCTCATCGCCGACGCCGAGCGGGCGCTCGACGAGGGGGACGACTGGTCGGCTGCCCAGAGCCTTCTCGCGGTCAAGCGCGGCACGCCCAAGCACAAGCGGCTCCTCAAGATGTTCGCCGACGACCCGTCGATCCAGAAGGCGGTCCAGAAGGCCGAGGCCGAGTTGATGCGCGAGAAGCGCCTCCACGAGCTCGACGAGAGCCTCCTGTTCGCGATGGACGAAAAGGGGCACAACGTCCACCTCTCCGACCAGGGCATCGACAGGCTGAGCCCGGGTGATCCGGATGCGTTCCTCGTGCCCGACCTCTCAGAGATGATCGGGGAGATCGAGGACGATGAGGAGCTCACCGCAGAGGCGAAGAGGACCGAGATCGACGCGCTCGAGGGGGAGTACGCGAGAAAGAGCGAGCGGATGCACATCATCCACCAGCTCCTCAAGGCCTACGTCCTCTTTCACCGGGATGAGCAGTACATCATCGGTGAGGACGGCCAGATCGTGATCGTCGACGAGTTCACCGGACGCCAGATGGCAGGTCGGCGGTGGAGCGACGGTCTCCACCAAGCGGTCGAGGCGAAGGAAGGGGTCCAGGTTCGGGGCGAGACGCAGACGCTCGCCACAATCACGATCCAGAACTACTTCCGCATGTACGACAAGCTGTCGGGCATGACCGGAACGGCCGAGACCGAGGAG
>JAAXGI010000035.1:28192-50627 GCA_012267505.1 Gemmatimonadota bacterium | reverse complement strand
ATCTTCGGCAGGGTGATCCGCTTCATATGCGGACAGAGGTTGCACGGCCGGATGAAGTCCACGCCGGGGTTCTCGAGAGCGACGTTGTCGCTCATCGAACACTCGGTGATCATCGCCACATGCGCCGGCTGCTCCTCCCGCACGTAGCCGGCCATCCCCGAGGTGGACCCCACGTAGTCGGCCTCGGCGAGCACCTCCGGAGGGCACTCCGGGTGCGCGAGCACGACGAGACCCGGCACGGCACGACGGTAACTGCGGACCTCCTCGGCCGTGAACCGCTCGTGGACTTCGCAGCGTCCCTCCCACCCGACGATCTCCACCTCCGTCTGCGCCGCGACGTAATTCGCGAGGTATTCGTCGGGAAGGAAGATCACACGGTCGACGCCGAGCGACTCCACGACCTCGACAGCATTCGCAGAGGTGCAGCAGATATCGCTCTCGGCCTTCACCTCCGCCGACGTGTTGACATAGGTGACGACGGGAACGCCGGGGTGGAGGGCGCGCAACCGACGGATGTCGTCGCCGGTGATGGACTCGGCAAGGGAACAGCCCGCCCTCAGGTCGGGGATGAGCACGGTCTTGTCCGGACTCAGGATCTTCGCCGTCTCCGCCATGAAGTGGACGCCGCAGAGGACGATCACCTCCGCATCTGTTCTCGCCGCCTCGATCGCCAGCCGCAGGCTATCGCCACGGAGATCGGCAACGCCCCGGTAGATTTCGGGGGTCTGGTAGTTGTGCGCGAGGATGATCGCATTCCGTCGCTTCTTCAGCTCCGCGATCCGGTGGACATAGGGGGCATGAAGCGGCCACTCCACCTCCGGGATCACCTCCCGGAGCGCGTCGTAAACGGCGTCGGTTGCACGCGCGACCTCCGGCGTGTACTCGAGGCGATCAGCACGCGCTGCTGAATTTGGCATCTCGTACCAGCTTATGCTCATTGTGAGTATATGTACGGGCAAGCAAGCCCACGGGTCGAGTAGCCTAATGACAGGGATGAGTCCTGTCCAGCGGGTGCGGCAGCTGCAGGGGGAGTCGGCAAATCGCGGGAATCTGATCTCGTGGGAGCCTCGGACACGCACCCCTGAGGGCAGTCCACATCACGAAATGCGACTCCCTACGTCACGGACCAGGACACGGCGCGGGCGCCGCTCCCGGGACGCGTTCATCGCCAGCCGACGGAAGAATCGACGGGCAGAAGCACCGGCTCGTCGGGCGTTTCGATCACGACAGCCATTGCCTGCGCCACCCAACAACCCGACGGCCCGCCGTCAAAGTGCCCACACTCGCCGGGTGCACTCCGCTCTCCGATACGTGTCGCCGGCAAACTTCGAGAAACTCCTCCATGCGGCTGGTCGGGCAGCCCTCACGACCTCGCAGCGACGCCAGGGAGACCGACACCCGGCGCCCGCCGCTCCCGCAGGACCTCCCGCCGGAACCGGTAGAGCTCCGCGGGCCGGCCTCCCGTATCGGCGTCGATTTCCCCTGTTCCCTCGACAAGGCCGCCCCGCCCGACCAACCGCCTGAAGTTCTGCTTGTGCAACCGGATCCCCACGAGCGCCTCGACGACCCGCTGGAGCTGCGTGAGGGTGAAGGACGGCGGGAGGAGCTCGAAGACGACGGGCCGGTAGCGGAGCTTCCCCCTCAGCCGACCGAGCCCCGTTGCGAGGATACGCCGGTGATCGGCGTTCATCGGCCTTCCGAGGACGGTCGCGCGATCAGGCGTTTCCGAGCGGCCGCGGTCCCGGACCGACTCCCAGACGAGGCCGACCTCATAGAGAAGCTCGTAGCGCTCGAGGACCCGGTCGGGGTCCCACGCGGAACCGGACAATCCGAAGGCGATCCCCGCCCGCTCGAGGCGCTCCCTGCGCGCCAGAGCGGCTGGAGCCTCCGACACCCATGCCTCGAGCGCCGGCCGGATCGTCTCCGCGACGAGCTTCGGCGGGCCGTTGCGCCGGTCCTCCCACGGGAAGAAGGTGTACCAGTCGCGCCAGCGGGCGCGGGACGTGTCGGGCGGCGGCTTCTCGCGCACGAGAGCGAGATAGGCCACAGAGATGACACGCGGAACTCCGCCGGCGCGCGTGCCCTCCCTCTCTCGGTCGCCGAAGGTATAGAGCTGCTCAACGTAGCCCACTTCGAGCCCCGTCTGCTCGGCCACCCACCCCCGGAGCGCGAGTTCGAGTGTCCGGTCGGCCGCCGGATCGAGCGGACCGTAGGGAAGAACGTCCCCGTCGACCCACGTAGGGTCCCGGCCCGACCCAGCCGGCCCCCTGCGGGAAGCGGTGATTGTCAGGATTCTCGGGCTCTCGCGGGTCACCGCGACGATCACCGCGTTCAGACCGACGACAACCGGGGTTTCCTCGCCCACGGCCCCTGCATCTCCTGATCTGACCCCTCACCTGTCACCGGCACGAGGGGTAACCGTTCGTATAGGCGAGAACAAGGGAACCCGGCCGGAACCGGTGCCGGAGGCCCCTCCAGGAGTCCGGCACCGGAAAACAGGTGACCGGACGGCCGGAGACGCCGGTCTTGGAACGCGCCGACCGGATTGCCATGTTATGTTCTTTCCGCTCCACCCCTTGCCGAACCATCACAATGGGAGTCTCATGTACCGCATCAACACCGACCCTAGAGAGCAAACGCCTGGACCCGGCTGTGTCCGTCGCGGTTTCCGGAGCCTCCTGCTCGGTGCCGCCTCAGCCCTCTGCCTCCAGGCCATGGGGCTTTCCGCGCAGACCCCCGAGGCTGACTCGATCCCCCGCTACGACCTCGACGCGGTCACCGTTTCGGTGCTCCGGAGCCCCGTCCAGGTCGGAAGCTCACCCTACGCCGTGTCGGTCGCCGGCGAGGTGGAGCTCCGCCAGGGGAAGACCGGGATGTTCCTCAAGGACGCGCTCGAGAACCTCCCCGGCGTGCAGGTCCAGAACCGGTTCAACTACGCCGTGGGCGAGCGGATCTCCATCCGCGGCTATGGGGCGCAAGCACAGTTCGGGGTGCGCGACATCCGGGTCGTCGTCGACGGGATCCCCGCGACGCTGCCGGACGGGCAGTCCACGCTCGATCATGTGGACATCGGCTCGCTCGGCCGGGTCGAGGCACTTCGCGGTCCCGGCGCCGCATTGTACGGGAACGCCGCAGGTGGCGTGCTGCTCTTCGAGACCGAGATCCCTTCGGACGCGCCTGTCCGCCAGGAGTTCACGACGGTGGGCGGCACGGACGGGCTCCTCCGCATGCAGAGCACCACTTCGGGCACCGTCAACGGGACAGGGTATCTCCTGAGTCTGAACCGGCTCGGCTACGACGGTTACCGCACCACCGGGGATGGGAACCCGTATGGCACGGCCGAGCGATACCACCTGAACGGCCGGATCGAGCAGGACCTCGCCGGGGGCGACTTCGCGATCACCGTGACGCACATGGATCTCGATGCCGAGAATCCCGGTGCGCTCCCTCTGGCGGCATTCGAGGAAGACCATCACCAGGTCTGGAGGACGTACACCTTCTTCCAGACGCGAAAGGAGGTCCAGCAGAGCCAGATCGGCGTCACGTGGGACGGCCCCGTCGGCGGAGGAGTCGTCGCCGAGGCCTCACTCTACGGGGTGGCGAGGGACTTCCTGAACCCGCTTCCCGTCGACGTTGTGGATGTGGACCGGCGGGCCGGCGGGGCCCGGCTCGCCCTCGCGAGCGCACGCGATCCCGGCGACCAGGGCCTCCATCTTCTCGGCGGCATCGATTTCGACCTCCAGAACGACGACCGGCGGGAGTATAGAAGCGACGGCGGACGGCCCGAGACGCTCCTGCAGAACCAGACCGAGTTCGTCCGGAGCACCGGGCTCTTCGGGCAGGCTTCCCTCGGGCTCGGCGACCGGGTCAACCTCGTCGGCGGGCTCAGGTACGACAACACCCGGTTCGAGGTGGACGACCTCTTCCCCGTATCTGGGGAGAACCTCGACGACTCGGGGAGCCGGAAGCTCGACGCCTGGAACCCGACCGTGGGCATCCACCTCGGCGCGGCGCCCGGGATGAATTTCTTCGCGAACTTCGCGACTTCGTTCCAGACTCCGACCGCCCAGCAGCTCGGAAACCAGGAGAACCGGTCCGGCGGATTCAACCCCGACCTCGATCCCCAGCGGGGCCGCACACTCGAAGCTGGCGTGCGGGGGAGCCTCGCCAACCGCGTGGCCTACGAGGTCGCGGTCTTCAACACAAAGCTCGAGGACGAGTTCATCTCCTTCAGGAACGCCGACGACCTCACCTACTGGAGGAACGCCGGACAGTCGACGCGGAACGGGGCTGAGATCATGCTCCGGGCCAGCCTCCACGACCTCCTGAGCGGCCAGTTCTCCTACACCTACACCGACGCGGTCTTCGACGACTACACCGTCCGCGGCAACGACCTCTCCGGAAACGACGTCCCGGGGCTCGCCCCGCAGCAGCTCCGGGCCAGCCTGCGTCTCGGCCCCTCCGGCTGGTTCGCGGAGCTCGGCACCGACTACCGAAGCGAGGTGCCCGTCAACGACTCGAACGAGGCGCCGTACGCAGACAGCTACACGCTCTTCGATGTCCGGGTCGGCGCGGGCGCGGTCCCGCTCGGCGGATTGCAGCTCTCCCCCTTCGCCGGGATCCAGAACCTGACGGACGAGACATACGTCTCCGCCGTGACGATCAACGCGTTCGGAGGCCGGTACTACGAGCCGGGGCCCGGGAGGGCCATCTACGTGGGAGGTACGCTCTCGCTCTCGAGGTAGAAGAGGCAGCAGCGACGCGGGCCCGGAGCGGCATCCTCTCCGCTCCGGGCCCGCGCTGTTTTGCCTGACAGGCTACGAGGCTCCGCGGCGCCCCATCCCCGTGAGGTTCGAGCCGAGCGGGAGCGCCGTCTCGAGTTCGCGCGTCCGGGTATCGATGACCACGAGCCGTGCCGGAACCTCCGCCCCTGGGGGTGCCGAGTTCGTCACGAAAGCCCGGCGCCCGTCCGGCGAGAACTCCACGGCGTGCGGCTCATAGATCCCCTCTCCCGCGATCCTGGCCGAGACGGTCCACGTCGCGCGTTCCACCACGGCCACCTCATCGGCTCCCTTGAGCGGGATCCAGACGCTCGCTCCGTTGGGGGAGAAGACGGGATCGAAGGGGCGGGCCCCCAGGGGAACCGAGGCGACGGGCGTCGGGGCGGAAGGATCCTCGAGCCCGAAGACAAGGAGCTCGCCCGACAGCTCGGCCGTCGCGACGAGCGTCCGGCCGTCCGCCGACACCGCCATCTGGACGAGGGCATGGGGTGGGCCCGGGACATCCGTGACCCCGACGCGTCCCGAGGCGAGGTCGATCGTCCCCACCTGGTTGGTCGCGAGGCTCGCGGCGTAGGTGAACCGCCCGTCCGGATGGATCGCCAGCCCGTGGGGCCGGGGGAAGAGCACGTCGACTTCGTCGAGGACCATCCCCGAAGTCTCCGCGATCCCAACCCACCGTGGGGGATCCACCGCGCTCATCGACCGGGTGACGGCCAGGAGATCGCCGCCGGGGGCCAGTCTCAGCATCCCGGGCGTCTCCATCTCGGTGCTCCCCACGAGACTGTTCTCCGCATCGAAGCGGAGCACGCGGTGCTCACCGACGAGCGATACGTACCAGTGGCGGCCATCGGGGGCGACCGCGATGTCGTGCGGCCCAGCGCGTGGCCCGAAACCGAACGCATCGAGCCGGATCACCGAGAGGGTCGCGAGTGACTCCATGTCCACGACCGCCACGGCCGCGTCGTCCTGGACACAGACGTAGAGCAGGTGCTCGGAAACGGGACCCGGCTGCTGTGCGGCAACCCCGGAAAGCCCGCCCGCGACAAGCAGGGCGGCGGCAGCGAGCCGGCCGGCGGGACCAGCAGGAGCCTTCTCTTGCCGCAGCAACCGGGCGGCAGCCCTCCGGATCCGCCGGATCATCCGACCAAACGCAGCGGCCGCGAAGCAGACTCCCGGAGCCGCTACCGACGACCGCTCACCGCCGGACGACATCGAGAACCATGAGCCCGAGAAGGAGCGGCTGGTAGGCGAGCGAGCCCAGGAACACCCTCCGAACGGTCCTTCGGCTCATCGTCCGCCACGCGCGAAGGCTACGGAGGAGGAAGGCGACACCGAGGAGGAAAGCACCCACCAGATAGACGAGCCCCGTCAGCCCGAGCACGGTCGGCATGAGGCTCACGAGGAGGAGCGTCGCCGAGTACACGCCCATCAGGCGCCCGATCATCTTGCCCTCGGCATCGGCAGGAGGCGAGAGGAGGAAGCCCGCCCGCGCGTAGTCCTCGCGAAGGAGCCACGCGAGCGCAAGAACGTGCGGGATCTGCCAGAGGAACGCGATCGCGAAGAGCACGGATGCACCCGGCCCGAGCGAGCCCTGGGCGGCGCTCCATCCGATCAGCGCGGGCATTGCGCCAGGAACCGCGCCGATGAAGGTCGCGGTGTGGGAGCGCGACTTGAGCGGCGTGTATACGAGGTTGTAAGCCACGGCCGAACCGACCGTAAGCGCCGCCGGGAGCACGCCGACCGTGACCCAGAGGTGCGCCACCCCACCCACGACCAGGAGGAGTCCGAAGAGAAGTGCGTCTCTCGGCCGGAGCCGGCCCGAAGGGAGGGGCCGACTCCTCGTGCGCTCCATCAGGGCGTCCAGGTCGCGTTCCAGGTACTGGTTGAGCGCCAGCGCGCCGGCCGTCGCGAGCACGGTGCCGAGGAGAGTATGGAAGATGCCAGCCAGCGAACCGCTGCCCGCAGACGCGAGGTGGTAGGCCGCGCCCGCCGTCATCATCGCGAAGAGCGCGATCCCCGGCTTCGTCAGCTCATAGTAAGCGCGCGCGCGCGAAGGCGGGGAGGAGTCCGTCGACGGCTCCGTCGCGCCGGGAGAGTGCGGCGGGGCCGTCCCCGGCGGATCCCCGCGCGCGGGTGCGGGATCGGAACGCATCGGGCGGCTCCCGAGGGACGTGGAGGGGACCCGAAGTTGCCGCCGGGCCAGCCGTCACGCAACCCGGCCCTGCAGCCAGATGGGGGCGCCCGGATTCGCGGACCGTATCACGATCCTGTTAGGATTCCGGGGGCAGGGATCTCCCGCGCACGCGCGTCGTAGAAGTCGGTACGGGATGGGCTCCGGGCCGTGAGTCCCGGCATACGGGCGGGACCCGCTCGGGTGTTCCAGCACGGTCTACGGTCACTTCGCGCGAAAGGGCAGGATGGCACGAGTCCGCCACGAGGATGTTCGGGCGCGACGGGTCCGCGAGCGGAAGATCTGGCGGACGGGCATCGGCGCCTCTCTCGCACTCCACGCCCTCATCTTCCTCTTCGGGCCACAGGGGCTCGTCCCCCTCCCATCGGTCGATGCCGCGGGACCGGCCATCGGTGACGTGCGGGCAGCAGATGGCACGATGACTGTGATCCCCCTCTCCTCCGCGCCACCCGCGCCGATCCGGCGTCCCGCCCTTCCCATCGTGAGCGTGGATGTCGCGGTGCCCGAACTGAATCCTACCGATCCCACGGCCGAGTTCGCCGTGGACCTCCCCGAGGTCCGGAACGCCGGGGCAGGCTCCACCTCGGGCCGTGACCCCGGGGACATCCAGGGCGCAGGGCTGCCGGGCGGCACCGGGAGCGGGAACGCCGGCACCGCGCCCGAGGGCCGCTCCCGCCTCATCCCACCCAGGCCCAGGGGCATCATCCTCCCCCCCACGAACGACGATCTCCGCGGGAGCCGGATCGAGATCTGGGTCTTCGTGGACGAGCGAGGCGAGGTCGTGGCCGACTCGACGCGGCTCGAGCCCCCGACACAGGACGCTACCTTCAATGAGCGGCTGACGCGGGAAGCAGCGGAGTGGAACTTCGATCCCGCCCGCGAGAACGGGGCCCCGGTGGCCGCCTGGTTCCCCTACACGGTCAGCATGGAGTAGCCGCCGTGCACACCGCCCCAGGGACCCGCGTCGGGGGCCTCTCGGGGGAACGGACCGGATCACCCCGGCGCCGATGCTCCGGCCGGGGTCCCAGGTGACCCTCTACCTCCGGATCCTCTCCTACCTCCGGCCTTACGCCGGCGTGTTCGCGCTCGCCGTGATCGCGACCTCGATCTTCGCCGCCCTCGACGCCTTCTCCCTCGCCCTCCTGATCCCATTCCTGCGGACGCTCTTCTCGGAGGCGGAGCCCGGTCCTGCGGAGCCTTCCCCGGCGGGAGGCGCGCTCCTCGACCGCCTCCTCGACACCACCCTCGGCCGCCTCGTCGATCTCGGGGGCCCGCGAGACGAGGCGATCCAGGGAATCATCTTCTTCATCCTCGCCGTCTTCGTCCTGAAGAACCTCTTCGACTTCGCCCGCATCTATCTCGTCGCCTGGATCGAGCAGTCGGTTACGCGCGACATGCGGGACGCCGTCTACGACCACCTCGTCGAGCTGGATCTCGTCTTCTTCGGCCAGACGCGGGTCGGCCAGATCGTCTCCCGGCTCACACACGATGTCGAACAGCTCCGGACGCTCATTACGAAGGAACTCGCAAAGATCCTCTCGTCGGTCTTCGAGCTCGCGGCCGCCGCCGTCCTCATGCTTCTCATCTCCTGGCAGCTGAGCCTCGCCGCCACGGTCGTCCTGCCGGGCGTGTTCGCGATCTGGGGGCCCCTGCTCCGGAGGGTCCGCCGGGGCGATCGGGAGGTGCTCGACCTCGCCGGTGAGGTGAACAGCCACCTCCAGGAGACGCTTGCCGGCATCCGGCTCGTGAAGGCGTCGTCGGCGGAGTCGCACGAGCGGGAACGATTCCGCCGGCTTACCCGCTCGTATTTTCGCAACTTCGTCCGGACGGAACGCTACCGGGCGCTCGCGAACCCGGTGACCGAACTCGTCGGAGCACTCGGGACGGTGGTGATCCTCTGGTACGGAACGCGGCTCGTGTTCGGCGGATCGGGGCTCTCACCGGAGGACTTCATCGGGTTCCTCGCCCTCTCGATGAAGCTCTACGCCCCGGTCAAGTACCTGGGAAAACTCCCCGCGATCATCCAGCCCGGTCTCGTGGCGGGGGAGAGGGCCTTCGAGTTCCTCGACGCGCCGGCCGAGATCCGCGACCGGAGTTCCGCGCGTGCATTCCCCGGGGTCCGGCGGGAGATCGCTTTCCGAAATGTCTCCTTCGGATACCGACCCGGAGAGCAGGTCCTCCGGGGCATCTCGTTCCGGGTGGAGGCCGGCACGGCCGTGGCCGTGGTCGGACCCTCCGGCGCGGGGAAATCCACGCTCGTGGATCTCCTCGGTCGGTTCTACGAGCCGGACTCGGGGAGCATACGCATCGACGGGACGGACATCCGCGAATTCTCGATCCGCTCGCTGCGCGAGGGCCTCGGGATCGTCTCGCAGGAGACGGTCCTCTTCCACGACACGGTGCGCGCGAACATCGGCTACGCGCTTGGGAGGGATCTGGGGGACGACGAGATCGAGAGGGCGGCGCGTGCCGCCTGCGCCCACGAGTTCATCCGCAGGCTTCCCGACGGATACGGGACGGTCGTGGGGGAGCGGGGAACGAAGCTCTCCGGCGGGCAGCGCCAGCGAATCGCGATCGCCCGTGCCGTTCTCCGAGATCCGCCGATCCTGATCCTGGACGAAGCGACCTCCGCCTTGGACTCCGAGTCCGAACGGCTCGTCCAGGAAGCGCTCGCCAACCTCCTCGCGGGCCGGACGACGTTTGTCATCGCACACCGGCTCTCAACGGTCCAGCGAGCCCGCCAGATCCTCGTCATGGACCGCGGCCGGATCGTCCAGCGGGGAAGCCATGAGACGCTGCTCGCCGAGGGTGGGCTCTACGGATACCTCCACGCGCTCCAGCTTGAGCCCGACAGGGCCCCGGCCCGCGCGTGAAGACTGTCGCCCTCAGGTACCGCGCCGAGCACCTCCTCGTTGTCGCTCTCGCCGCAGTCCTGGTTCGGACCCCGGAAGGACTCGCGACCGCAGTCGCGCGGGGACTCGGGTTCTTCGCGGGCGCCGTGCTGCGAATCCGACGCGATGTCGTCGACGAGAACCTGAGGCGGGCGTTTCCCGGCCGGTCTCCCCGCTGGTACCGCTCGGTCGCCCTCCGCACCTACAGGCATTTCGGCGGGGAAGTCGTCTCCACCTTCCGGCTCGCACGGATGCCCCCCGAGGAGCGGCGGGCACGCTTCCGGGTCGAGGGCTTCGACCGGATCGCGGAACCGGTCTCCACGGGCAGGGGCGTGCTCCTCCTCGCCGGCCACTTCGGGAACTGGGAGGTCGCGGCCGTGAGCATGAGGTCGCGCGGCGTTCCGATCGACGCGCTCGTCCGACGCCAGCGAAACCCTCTCTTCGACGGATACCTGCGGGAGACGCGGAAGGGCCTCGGAACCGGTGTCATTTACGACCGGGAGCCGCTTCGGGCCGCGATGAAGAGCCTTCGGGCCGGGAGGGTACTCGCCCTGGTCGCCGACCAGAACTTCACGGGCGACGGCATCTTCGTGGAGTTCTTCGGATCGCCGGCGTCTACGGTGCGCGGGCCCGGCGTCCTCGCGATGCGGACCGGGGCTCCCGTGGTTTTCCTGGACCCGAGGCGGGAGCCGGGGCTCCGCGCCCGCTACACGGTGCGCTACTCCCGACTTCCGCAGCCGGAGAGCGACGACTTGGAGAGCGGGGTGCGCGAGCTGACCCGGGCCTACACGCAGAGGCTCGAAGCCGCCATCCGGGAATGCCCGGAGCAGTACTTCTGGTTCCACAGACGGTGGAAGACGCGGCCCCGACCGGAACAGCCGGCGGAGACTTCCACTCCCGGGTGAGTCCTGGACTGTCCGGCGCAGGGTAGGTCGACCGAGGGTGCCCGTCGCATGCGACGCGCCGGCTCCGAACCCTCCACCGCCGACTTCGGAATCCGTCGGGGTAAACCTTGCCCGGGCCCTCCGGATGGCCAGACGAGTAGGTGCACCCCACCGAGACAGCTGGCAAGCATAGCCGGACTACGATCGACCGGTCTCATCAGCCGGTCCACGCCGTCGGCATGCGGGCCCTCGGACCCTTTCCGTCACATGCCTCGCGCCCCCCACGAGGCGTGTCGTCCGCTACACGGAAACGGCTCCAACAGTTCGGACAGCTGACCACCGCCTCTGTTGAGTTGCCCAGCCCGCTTGGCAGGAGTCTCGGATGACATCCAGGGGCGCCGGCCAGGATGGGTGGCCGCCATCGACCTCATTCTCACTCCCGCCGTCCGACGCGCATCTTCCGCGATCCTCCCACGGCGGCATCGGATATGGTCCGGAATGCTATGAGCGCGGACCGTGCCGTCCTGACTCTCCACCTGTTCCCTCCAACACGCCGGAGAGGCGATGGGGACGCACACCCGCGGCCGGGATCCCCGGCCGACCCGAGGAGAAGGACAGATCCACCGCATTCGATGAGGATGATGATGCGGCCCACCGGTGCGTGGGCAGCAACGCCAGGAACCGGGGAACGGTCCAGAGGTAGGAGGCGGGGCCCGCGGTTTTCCATCCGTCCGGAGAGCACGCGCTTGATCTTCATCACACTGCCCGCCCGCGACGAGGAGCGGACGATCGGCGTCCTTCTCTGGAAGGTGCGGAAGGTCATGGCGGACTTCGGCCGTCCCTACGAGATCCTGGCACTGGACGACGCCTCTGCGGACGGGACGCCGGACATCCTCGAGCGCTACCGGGGTTTCCTGCCGCTGCGCGTGATCCGTCCGCCTCGACCGCTCGGGTATGGCGCCGCCGTCTCGCGGCTTCTCGCCGAGGCCGTGGAGCGGAGTTCGTACCCGAAGCGCGACGTGGCGGTAACGCTTCAGGCGGACTTCTCGGAGGAACCGGGGGACCTCGTCCCCATGGTCAAGGCCATCGAGGGCGGAGCCGACCTGGTGGCGGGCATCCCCCCTGACAACGACGGCGCCGTTCCCGTTCGGATGCGGCTCTCGAAGGCGGCCGCGCCGCTGATCCTCGGCCGCGCCTACTCGGCCGCGCCTGTCTCGGATCCGCTCGACAGCTATCGCGCCTACCGGATCGTCGTGCTGAAGAAGGCGTTTCGGGAAGCGGGAGGCGACCGTCCGCTCGCTTCCTCCCGTGGGTGGGGTGCCAACCTCGAGATCCTCTCACGGACAGCGCCACACGCGAAGAGGATCAATGAGCGCCCGTGCAGCGGCGGACTCGCGAGGCGGGGCCGCGCATCGCGCTTCCGGGCGCTCCCGAGCCTGACAGAGCTCGTGAGCCTCCGGCGGACACCGTGGCCCGCCCAGTGAGGGGGCACGGGCGCCTCCACGCCTACCGCACCGAGCCGGCGACCGGATCCGCGGCGATGAGAAAGAGGGACGGTCCCCGGAACCGTCGGCCCTTCACGCGGATCTCGAACCGGTAGGCGCCCGGCACCGGAAAGATCACCTCCTCGAGGGGGAGGATCAGACGCGTTCTCGGCGGGGGCCGGTCCCCGGGCACCCGTTCCACGTCGGTGTGGCCGTCCACGGTCAGTGCCTTCCGCCCGTCCGGTGTCATGAGATCCACCCGGAACCTATGCCGTCCCGCGTCCGAACGGCCCCATTCGATCACCGTCACGAACACCATGCGGGCCTGCTTCGCCGGGAACCCCGGTGCCGCGAGATCGTGGAATACGCCCGTGACATCCACCCGCCCGTCCGGACGCGCCCCGGCGTCCTCGCAGACCAGAGAAAGCTGCACGTGCATCGCCTCCCCTCCGCCGGTGTCCTCCCCTTCCCGCGTCGTTCAGCCGTCCGTATCCCCGGTCGCGCCACGCCGGCCGGCACCCGCGGCTTCGGCATCGCGCCGGGCCGGCACCCCGAATCCGCCACCACCGGGAGAGCGCACGCTCAGGACATCGCCGGCCCGGACCGTCAACGTAACCTTCGAGGGAAGGCGGCGAGGCCGGTTGCCGCGGAGGAGGAGATTCTCTCCCGGCGCACCGGGCCGCCCCCCCGACCGGCCTTCTGGCCCGCGGCGCCTCCGCTCACTCCAGATCGAGACCTGGGCGTCCGTGAGGAATTCCAGGTCCCGCCGGAGCCCGTCGCCACCCCGGTGGGTCCCCGCCCCGCCCGAACCGCACCGCAGGGCATAGCACCGGACACGGAACGGATAGGCGTGTTCAAGCGCCTCGACCGGAGTGTTGAGCGTGTTCGACATATGGGTGTGCACACCGGAGAGACCCGGACCTCGGGGCCCGGCGCCCATCCCGCCGCCGACCGTCTCATAATAGCTGAAGGGGAGGCGGGTGGCGGGATCGAGTCCGCCGACCGCCGTATTGTTCATTGTCCCCTGCGAGAGCGCGGGGATCCTGTCGGGCAGCGCACCCCCGAAGCACCTGAGAACGACGTCGGTGACACGCTGGCTCGTCTCCACATTCCCGGCCGCAACGGCCGCGGGGTGGTGTGCGTTCACGACACTCCGCTCGGGCACGAGCACCTCGAGCGCCCTCATCGACCCGCCTCCGGCGGGCAGCTCCATCCCGAGGAGGTCCTCGACCACCGAGCGGACCACATAGCGGCAGGCAGAGGCGGTGACGGCGGCGGGTGCGTTGATCCCCCCCTCCACCTGTGGCGCGCTCCCCGTGAAGTCGATGCGGACGCGGCGCCCCGCGACGGTGAGACGCGCCCGCACGGGAACCGGCGCTTCGTTCACCCCGTCACCCTCGAGGTGATCGCCGGCCCCCCACGTCCCGTCCGGGATCCGGCCGATCCCCTCGGCGAGGAGCGCGTCGGCATATCGGAGGACCTCCCGCTGCGCGGCCAGAAGCGCGTCGGTCCCGACGCGGGCCCGGATGTCGAGGAGGCGCCGGCGCCCCGTATGCAGCGCCGCGAGCTGGGCCTCGAGATCCCCTTCCCGCTCGGCCGGCGTGCGGACGTTGGCCATGAGCAGCCGCCACACCTCGGCGACCCGCTCCCCCTCCCGCACGAGAAGCACGGGCGGGATCCTGAACCCCTCCTGGTAGATCTCCGTTGCGAGCGGCATCGAGCCGGCGCTCATCCCGCCGATGTCGGAATGGTGCGCCCGGGCGGCCACGTAGGCGAGCCGCTCCCCGTCGCCGGGAGCCGTCACGGGAGCGAGGAGAGTGATGTCGGGGAGGTGGCTTCCGCCCTCGAAGGGGTCGTTCAGGATGGCCACGTCCCCGGCACCGAGCGGGCCGAGAGCGGTGAGGGCGGACGAGACACTCATCGGCATCGCGCCGAGGTGAACGGGCATGTGGTCGCCCAGCGCGACGGGCGTACCCGCCGGGTCGAAGAGCGCGCACGAGAAGTCGCACCGCTCCTTGATGTTCGGGGAGAAGGCGGCGCGCCTGAGCGCCGCCCCCATCTCCTCGGCGAGCGCGGTGAAGAGGTGGCGGAATACCTCGATGTCCACGCGGGCGCGGCCCTGCATCTTCCTCTCCACGCTCCGTATCGTCGCGGCGGACCCTCCGCGGCCCGGATCCGCCCTGTTTGCCTCCCGGCTCCAGCCCCGGTTACCTTGGGCTCCCTCAATTTTTCGCGACCTGGCGGTCGCGATCCAGCGCATAAGCATAGGACGGAGGTGAGATGCCCGACAGGAAGCGCCTGAAGGAGCGGGCCCGCGACGAGCTCTTCAGCCACATCAACCGGTGCGGCGTGCTCGAGGCGGAGCGGAAGGACCAGGAGCACTGGCTGAACGAGACGATCGAGTACCTGGGAGAACGGTATCCGGACCTGAGTGATGCGGAACTCCGGGAACTCCGGACGATCGGGATGAGGTTCTGTCTGCCGGCCATTTCCAACGGGAGCCCGGAACGCTCCCGGGTGGGCCGGGTCGGACAGGGGGCCGCCAGCTGATTCCGGCCGGCTGCACCCGCACCCGGCTCCATCCCGCCACGATCCCCAGCGTATCCGGCCCGCGCGAACCCTCGTGAAGGCCGACCCGTCGAGGCCACCGGCAGAGCGCACCGGCGACGCGGTCGGACACTTCCACCGGGTCCTCGCGGAATCCATTGCCGTGCGGACTCCAGCCTACCTGCGGAAGAGCTTCACGGTGGCGGAGATCTACCAGTCCCTGGCGCCCTTCCGGAGCCACCACGACCGCCTCGGCATCACCCTGAACCGCGAATATGACGAACTCCTCCTCCGGCTCCTCGCGGGGGAGGGCGGCTACCTCGTCCTGGAATCGGAGCCGGCTAGGGAGGCGATCCGAAGGGAGCTCGAGCGCCGGCACCGGAACACCGGAATCTACCGCGAGTTCGCCGCCGCGAAAGTCCGCCTGAACCCGGCCCGGATCCCCGTCGATCTCCCCGACGCAAAGCCCGCCGCCGCGCGTGCGACCGGTGAGGACGGGAAGCGGACCCGGCCTGCCGCGGAGGCGACCCGCTCCCCAACCCGCCGAGTGGCGGCCACCGAGAAAGTGAGGAGCCGCGCCGGTCCGAAGGCGGCACCCGACACCTGCCCGGCGTGCAGCAGGACGCTGCCCGACCACGACAGGCTCAGGTTCTGTCCGCATTGCGGGGAGAACACCCGCGAGGCACCCTGCCCGCAGTGCGGGGAGATCCTCCAGCGGGAGTGGCGATTCTGCATCGTGTGCGGTGCGAGGGCCCATCCCTGATCCGCGGGGCGCGGGGCGGTTCGCCGGACCCGCCCTCCCCCTCCTCCTCGCCCTCTCCTCGTGCCTGGCTGGAGACGACCGGCCTCCGCCGGACGAAGGGCTCCGCACCGAGCTCGACATCCCGGCCGGGATCCCGATCCGGAGGGTGGACCTCCGCTGGCGGGAGGGCGAGACCCGGATCCTCCCCCGCCGGACCGAGATCCCTCCCGGCGGGGTCGTGCAGTTCGTGACGCTGGATCACCGCGTGCACCTGATCCGCTTCGACGAGGGAGCGCTCGACCCGCCCGCCCTGGGTTTCCTCCGCGGGACAGGACAGGACCGGGCACCCCCTCTCCTCGTCGAGGGAGCCCGCCTCGTGCTGACCTTTGACGGCGCACCGCCGGGGATCTACCCCTTCTGGGTCGAGGGGAACGGCGGGCGTGCGCCCGGCGAGATCCGGGTACTGGATCCCGACTGAACGGAGGGATGGGGCATGACCGGAACCGTCCGCCGGGGACCGGAAGAGGTTGTTTTTCTCGCGGCGAAGCGGACGGCCTTCGGCAGCTTCGGCGGGAGCCTCCGGACGCTCACCGCGACCGAGCTCGCGACGTTCTCGGCGCAGGCCGCACTCGAGACTTCCCGCATCGAACCCGACGCGATCGGGCACGTCGTCTACGGCAACGCGCTCCAGACCTCTGCGGACGCGATGTACCTCGCCCGCCACGTCGCGCTCAGGGCCGGCACGCCCGAGTCAACCCCCGCGGTGACGGTCAACCGCCTCTGCGCCTCCGGCTTCCAAGCGATCACGCAGGCCGCGCAGGAGATCCTCCTCGGCACGGCCGACGCCGCGCTCGCGGGGGGAACGGAATCGATGAGCCAGGCGCCCCACGTGATCCGCGGGGCACGCTGGGGCGAACTCCGGCTCGGCGCCGAGGGGCACTTCGAGGACATGCTCTGGCAGGCGCTCCGCGACTCCCACTGCGGGATGGCGATGGGAGAGACCGCCGAGGAGGTGGCGAGCCGCTACGGCGTGACGCGCGAGGAATCGGACCGGGTGGCGCTCCGAAGCCACGAACGGGCCGCGGCCGCTTGGGACGGGGGTCGGTTCACCGCTGAGGTCGTCCCCGTCCGTGTCCCGACACGGACGGGATCCGTGGAGATCGGCTGCGACGAGCATATCCGCAGGGATGCCACGATCGAGGGGCTTGCGCGGCTCCGGCCCTTCTTCCGGGAGGACGGGCTCGTGACCGCCGGCAGCGCTTCGGGGATGGGCGACGGAGCCGCCTCGGTGGTCCTGGCGTCCCGCAGCTGGGCCGAGGCCAGCGGGATCGAGCCGCTCGGACGGATCCTCTCCTACGCCTATGTCGGGGTGGATCCCAGGATCATGGGGATCGGACCCGTTCCCGCGATCCGGCAGGCACTCGCACGCGGCGGCGTGACGCTCGCCGAGATGGACCTCGTGGAGGTGAACGAGGCGTTCGCCCCCCAGTATCTCGCCGTCGAGAAGGCGCTCGCGCTCGACCCCGACCAGACGAACGTCGACGGGGGCGCAATCGCGCTGACCCACCCGCTGGCGGCATCGGGTACGAGGATCACCGTCCACCTTCTCCATGAACTCAGGCGGCGAGGCGGCGGCCTCGGGGTCGGGGCCGCCTGCGTCGGAGGCGGACAGGGGGGCGCGATCGTGCTGGAGGCCTTCGGCGCATGAGAGAGGCGGCGGTGGGGGTCCTCGGGTGCGGCCTTATGGGGAGCGGGATCGCGGAGGTCGCGGCCCGCGCCGGCCACGAGGTGCATGTGTACGAGATCGACCGGACCGCGCTCGAGGCCGGTCGGGACCGGGTCGAGACGTCGCTCGAACGCGGGGTCGGGAAGGAGAAGCTGACCCCCCGGGAGCGTGACGCGGCGGTTTCGCGGATCTCCTACGGGACAGATCTCCGGGCGCTCTCCGACCGGGATCTCGTGATCGAGGCCGTGGTCGAGGACCTGAAGATCAAGACCGAACTCCTCCGGCGCCTCGATGCGATCGCCGTACCCGACACGATCCTCGCGTCCAACACCTCATCGCTCAGCATCACCGAGATGGCCGCGGCGGTCCACCGAACCGACCGCGTCATCGGGCTCCACTTCTTCAACCCGGTCCCGGTGATGAGGCTCGTAGAGATCGTTCGCACGATCGCCACGTCGGAGCATACGACAGCGCGGGTCACGGAGTTCGCCCTGGGCCTGGGCAAGGAGGTGATCGTCGTTCAGGATCGTCCCGGCTTCCTCGTCAACCGCCTCCTGATCCCCTTCATCCTGGACGCGGTCCGGCTCCTCGAGGCCGGCGCCGCCTCCGTGGCCGAGATCGACCGCGCGATGGTCCTCGGATGCGGACACCCGATGGGGCCGCTCACGCTCTGCGATTTCGTGGGGCTCGACACGGTGCACCGGATCGCCGGGATTATGTACAGGGAATACCGCGACGCGCGATACGCGCCGCCGCCGCTGCTCAACCGGCTGGTGGTGATGGGCCGCTACGGGAAGAAGTCCGGAGCGGGCTTCTTCGACTACAGCGGCCGGGATCCGGTGCCGCTCCGGATCTGAACCCGGCCGCTACGGACGCGCAGTCGGGCGCCGGTCAGGACCTCGACCTAGCGCCGCGCCGCTGGCGCCGCCGCTCGCGCCGGATCGCCGCCTCGCGCTTCCGCTTGCGCTGCGCGCTGGGCTTCTCGTAGAAACGCCGCTTCCGGAGCTCGGAATAGAGCCCCGAACGCTGGACCTTCCGCTTGAACTTGCGGAGGGCCCGCTCGAGGTTCTCTCCCTCCTGGAGGATGACTTCCAATGGTCGCTTGGGCTCGGTGGGTTCGTATGGGCCGTCGGGCGGCCCGGGGAAGCACAAGGTAGCCGCTGGACCGCTGCAGTCAACCCGAAGCATCGTCCGCAAAGTGGGCCTCCACGGCACGAGCGATGGTGCGAGGCGGACCGGATTGGGATGCCGGGCTCTCGGCACCGGACCGCATGCGGGAGTGGCGGCCGGCCGCCGTCGACGGGCCAGCGGGCGACCGGCGCATCGCGGAGCCCGGACCGGTGGACGCCTCGCAACGCACTGTCGATCCAGACGCAAACCAGAGGCGCGCCTTGCGGCCCGCCGGACGTGCGATGAGAGGGGTTCTGTCGACGGTTCAGACGCTACTACGCACCCGAGGGGGACACGACCGGAGGACCAGCGGTCCGTCAGAAGGGCAGGTCGTCGTCCGGCTCGCTGGGGCCCGGGGCCCGGGGCGGCGATGGGGACGCCGGTCGCGGAGCCGGGCCGGGCATCCCCGGACCCGCTCCCATCTCCGGTCCCGCGCGCGAACCCAGCATGACCATCTCCCGCACGACGATGTCGGTCCAGTACCGCGTCCCCCCGCGGTCGTCCTGTGTCTGTGAGTACTCGATACGTCCCTCGACGTAGAGCCGATCCCCCTTGGAAACATACCTCTCGACGACCTCGGCAAGCCGATCCCAGAAGGTGAGCCGGTGCCAGTCCGTGCGGTCCTTCCACTCTCCCGAACGGTCCTTGAACCGAGCATTGGTCGCAAGCGAGACCTTGGCCCGCCTCGTCCCCGACGGAGTCGAGCCGATCTCGGGGTCTCCGCCGACGTTACCGATGAGCATCACCTTGTTCAGCGAACGGGCCATGTTCTCCCTCTGCCTCCTCTGGAGCACACACAGGGGTTCGGTGCGGGGCTTCTCCACGGGGAGGGCCCGCCGGGCAACCAAGGTACAGAGGGCCACGGGGCAATGCCATGCCGGCAACAGCGTGACACGCCATTCGCCCGGGGCCTATCTTGTTGATCCATGCGATTGATCGGCCTACGGCTCACGGGCTTCCGGAACCTCGCGGACGACCGGCTGCGCTTCCCCGGAGAAGGGATCGCGCTCGTGGGACGCAATGCCCAGGGGAAGACGAACCTCCTCGAGGCGGTCCACTACCTCGAGACCTTCCGCTCGTTCCGCGGAGCTCCGGACCGAGAGCTGGTCCGATTCGGCGAAAACGTCTTCCGTATCGAGGGAAAGATCGAGAGCGACCGGGGGGGCGCGGCGGAGATCGCGGCCGCATTCCAGCGAAGCCCGAAGCAGAAGCGGGTGACAGCGGACGGCAAGGTGGTGGCACGCCTCGGAGATGCTGTCGGGTCGGTCGCCACCGTGCTCTTCACCCCTTCGGACCTGGGACTCGTGCGCGGCGGCCCCTCGGAGCGGCGGCGTTTCCTCGACATCGTTCTCTCGCTGAACGAACCGGGATATCTCAGCGCACTGCAGGAGTTCGGGCGCGCGCTGGCGCAGCGAAACGCCGTCTTCCGTTCGGGAGGCGGGGATGCGGCCTTCGCCTGGGACGAGATTCTCGTCCGCTCCGGCGCGCGGATCATCATCTCACGGGCGAGGTGGATCACTGGCCATGCCGACCTCTTCCGCGCCTGCTACGATGAGATGGCCGGATGCGGGAAGGCCAGGATCCAATACCGGTCAAGCGTGGCCGGCGGCAGGGAGACGGCGGATCCGCAGGCCACGGCCGACGCCTTCCGCTCGGCGCTTCGTTCCTCCCGCGAGCGGGAGTGCCGGCAGCGGACCACCGTGGTTGGGCCGCACCGGGACGAGATGGAGCTCACGCTCGAGGAGGAGACGGGAAGGCGGGACCTTCGCGCATACGGTTCCGGAGGCGAGCAGCGCACCGCTGCCCTCGCCCTCCGGCTTCTCGAGGCCGAGACGGCGAAGCGGGTCCGCGGCCGGGAGCCGATCCTCCTTCTCGACGACGTCTTCGCCGAACTCGACGACCAGCGCTCGGCGAGGACGCTTGCACTCCTCGAGAAGACCGGACCGGGGCAGGTCATTCTGACGGCCCCGAAGGAGTCGGAGGTCCGGTTCCGCCGGGAATCGCTCACCCGGTGGAGGATCGAAGGCGGGAGGATCGAGGGATGAGCCGAACCCGGGGGGGGAGGGAAGGGGAGGAACGGTCGGCACGGGTCGGCGACGTCCTCCCGGGGCTCCTCAGGCGGCTCGGGATCGCGAAGGAGGTGGCGAGCCAGGAGGCACTCGTCGCGTGGGGCCCGGCCGTAGGCCCGCACATCGCGGGGGTCACGCGGGCCACGGCGGTCGCAAACGGTGTCCTCTTCGTCAGCGTGCGGTCGAGCGCGTGGCTGTCCGAGCTCAACATGATGAAACGCGAACTCCTCCGGAAACTGAATGCGGGGTGCACCGAGGGTCGGATCGAACGGATCATCTTCCGGCTCGACAGCCGGTGAGCGACCGCCGGAGCCAGCGGTGGCCGGCGGTGGGAGAGGCCCCGCGCGGAGGGGTGGCTCCGCACGCCGGGCAATGGATTCAACGGCCCGATTCGGCTAGATTTAGTGGACATCTCGACGCGCCGATTCGCTCGAGCCGCTCATCCCGAACCCGGGTCCTAGATGGCTGAGCCCAGTCGCCAGAGCCACGAGACAGAATCAGAGTATACCTCGAGACAGATCCAGGTCCTGAAGGGTCTCGAGGCGGTCCGCAAGCGGCCCGGGATGTACATCGGGTCCACCGCCGCGCGCGGGCTTCATCACCTCGTCTACGAGGTGGTGGACAACTCGATCGACGAGGCGATGGCCGGGTTCTGCACCCGGATCGACGTCACGATCCACCCGGATGGGACCGTCACCGTCGACGACGACGGGCGAGGTATTCCCGTCGACCCCCACCCAACCGAGGTGGTCTCCGGCGTCGAGGTCGCGATGACGACGCTGCACGCGGGCGGGAAGTTCAACAAGGCGAGCTACAAGGTTTCTGGCGGACTGCACGGTGTCGGGGTGAGCGTGGTCAACGCGCTCTCCGAGAGGCTGGACGTCGAGGTCCGGCGGGACGGCGGACAGTGGCACCAGTCCTTTGCCCGGGGAGAGCGGGAGAAGGAGCTCGAGCGGATCGGGGACTCCGCCGGTCGGGGCACCCGGGTCACCTTCAGCCCCGATCCCGAGATCTTCACCGACCGGAACTTCAGCTTCGAGACGCTTTCGGCGCGGCTCCGGGAGATGGCGTTCCTGAACCGGGGCCTGAGGATCAGGATCCGCGACGAGCGCTCCGGACGCGAGCGCGAGGAGAGCTTCCGCTACGACGGGGGGATCAAGGAGTTCGTCGAGTACCTGCGCGGAAGCCGGGCGGCGATCCACGATACGGTGTTCTACTTCCGGGGCGAGAAGCCCGAGGCGGAGATCGAGCTGGCGTTCCAGTACGACACCGGCTTCGCGGATAACACCCACAGCTTCGTGAACAACATCAGCACGCGCGAGGGCGGAACGCACGTTACCGGGCTCAAGGCGGCGCTGACCCGGACGATCAACGACTACGCGAAGAAGAACAACCTCCTCAAGAAAGCCGACGAGTCGCTCTCGGGCGAGGACGTCCGTGAAGGGCTCACTTGCGTCCTCTCGGTCCGCGTCATGGAGCCGCAGTTCGAGGGCCAGACGAAGACCAAGCTCGGCAATTCCGAGGTGCGGGGTGCGGTCGAGACAACGGTCAACGAACACCTGGCGACCTGGCTGGACGAGAATCCGAAGGCGGCCAGGAGCGTCATCGAGAAATCGCTCCAGGCCGCACGGGCGCGGGAAGCCGCCCGCAATGCGCGGGAGCTCGCCCGAAAGAAGAATGCGCTCGAGGGCGGGGTCCTCCCCGGGAAACTCGCGGACTGCTCGCTGAACGACCCGACGATGACCGAGATCTTCATCGTCGAGGGAGACTCGGCCGGCGGGTCGGCGAAACAGGGCCGCGACCGGTCATTCCAGGCGATCCTCCCGATCAAGGGGAAGATCCTGAACGTTGAGCGGGCGCGGATCGACAAGATCCTCTCCAACCGCGAGATCCGGGCGATGATCACCGCGATCGGGGCCGGGATCCGGGAAGACCTCGACCTCGATCGCG
>JAAXGI010000035.1:0-28153 GCA_012267505.1 Gemmatimonadota bacterium | reverse complement strand
TACCACAAGATCATCATCATGACGGACGCGGATGTCGACGGGGCGCACATCCGCACCCTCCTGCTGACCTTCTTCTTCCGCCAGATGCGGGAGCTCATCGAGCGGGGGTACATCTACATCGCCCAGCCGCCGCTCTACCGCGTGGCGAGGGGAAAGGAGGCGCACTACGCCTACTCCGAGGACCAGCGCCAGGAGCTCGTGGAGCGGCTGAGCAACGGGAAGCCGGGAGACTCGAGGAGGCTCAACATCCAGCGCTACAAGGGGCTCGGGGAGATGAACCCCGAGCAGCTCTGGGACACGACGATGGATCCGGCCGCGAGGACGATCCTCCAGGTCACGATGGAGAGCGCGGCCGAAGCCGACACGATCTTCTCGCGACTCATGGGCGGCGACGTCGAGCCCCGCCGCCGGTTCATCGAGAAGAACGCCCGCTACGTACGGAACCTCGACGTCTGAGATGCCCCGGGGCCGCCCGCCCCCGGGCTTCTCCTCCCGCTGGCCACCCGTCGTCCTCAGTCGATGCGTTCCCCTTCCCGGTCCGTGAGGAGGAGGAATCCGAGGATCGCTTCCACCGCATCCACGTAGAAGTCGAGGGTGAGACTCTCCACGGTGTCCGTGGGCCGGTGGTAGTCCTCGTGGTCCTCGACGCCGAAGTAGAGGAAGGGAATGCCCCGGGCGTGGAAGGCCGCGTGGTCGGAGAGATCCGTCCAGTCGTCGCGGGCGGAGAGTTCGGGGGAATCGTGACCGGCGAGGAGGGTGACCTCCGCCTCCGAGGCCGCCTCCTCCACGAGGGGGCCAAGCGCCGGATAGTGGTACGTGCCGGCCGCATAGAGCTCTCCCGCGGCGCTGTGGCCGATCATGTCCATGTTCACATTGAGGAGGATGGAGGCGAGAGGGACGGGCGGATCGGAGACGAAGGCACGCGCGCCGAGAAGGCCAATCTCCTCGGCGTCGAAGGCGACGAAGAGGAAGGAATGCCGGGGCGGGTTCGAGGCAAGGTAGGCCGCGAGCGCCGGGAGCGCGGCGCTTCCGGAGGCGTTGTCGTCGGCCCCGTTGTAGATCTCGCCCCCCCGGACGCCGAGGTGGTCGTAGTGGGCCGAGACCACGATGTACCGCCCGGGGTGCTCGACACCCGGTATCATCCCGAACACATTGACCCCGGTGGCCCCCTCGGTCGTCCCACGCCCGAGCGGAAATGCCTGCCGGCGCACTCCGCCGACGGGAACGGTCCCGCTCTCGACCAGACGTGAGAGGAGATACTCCCCGGCACGCCGGCCGCCATCGGATCCCGCCAGGCGGCCCGCCATCGAGTCGGCCGCGATGATCGAGAGATCCCTGACGAGCGCCTCCCCATCGATGCGCCCGGGTTCCTGCGCGGCTTGGGCGGACGCCGGGACCTGCCCGGTGCCCGCCGGGGCGGCGACGACGAGAAAAACGGCGAGCGCCGGGAGGATCCCGGCCCACCGAGAACGACGCTTCGCGCACGGTGTATCCATTTCGTCCGGTCAGGGCAGAGTGGGGAGGAGGAGGAATCGGCCGTGAACAGGATCCAGGGAATCGGCACCGCGAGGCAATGTAGGATGGTCGCAGGAGCGTGTCTCGCCCTCCTCGCTCCGGTGGCCGGTCCGCTCTGCGCGCAGATCTCCGCCGGGGAATATGCCGAGCGACGCGGCGCGCTCGCCCGGGAGGTGGACGACGGCCTCATCCTCGCGGTCGGAAGCGTCCAGCCCCCCGAGGACTACATCAACTTCTACCAGAACTCCCCCTTCCGGTACCTGACGGGGTTTCTCGAGCCGGACGCGGCGCTGATCGCCCTCGCCGAGAGAGGCGAGATCGTATGGGAGCGCCTCTTCGTGAATCCGCGGAGCCCCGCCGATGAGACGTGGGAGGGCTACCGGGTCGGCCCCGGAGGCACGATGCGGACCGCCGGCCTCCCCGGGCGGAGCACCGGGGAGCTCGAGGCCGTGCTCGACTCGCTCATCGGCGAGGGATGGGACACGGTTCACCTTGCGACCGGCTACGACGCCTCGTCGCCCGTCCGGGACGACATCACCCAGCGGGTCGACCAGCTCCTCGAGGGGCACACGGGGTTGGAGGTGGAGACTGTCGCGCCCGTGGTGGGCGAGCTCAGGGGCGTCAAGAGCGAGGCGGAGCTGGCGCTCATCCGCCGGGCCGCGGCCATCACCACGGAGGCGCAGCGCGAGCTGATGGGCGCACTCGCCCCGGGCATGAATGAGTTCGAGCTCCAAGCGGTCATCGAGTACACCTTCCGCCGCTACGGGGCGGAACGCCCGGCATTTGCCTCGATCGTGGGCTCGGGACCCAACTCGACCGTCCTCCACTACAACGCGAACGACCGGTTCACCGAGGACGGGGACGTGATTGTCGTGGACATCGGGGCAAGCTACGGGGGCTACGCCGCCGACATCACCCGGACCGTTCCGGTGAGCGGCCGCTTCAGCCCCGAGCAGCGCGAGCTCTACCAGTTGGTGAGGGACGCGCAGACGGTCGCCGAAGAGATGGCCGCACCGGGGATCTCGCGCAATGCGATGGGTAGAGCCGCGGCCGAAGTCCTCGCCGAAGGGCTGGCCCGACTCGGTCTTATCGAATCCCCCTTCGCCTCCTATGACGATGAGTTGGGACGCGAGCTTCCCCAGTACTTCCTCTACTACATGCACGCGCTGGGCCACGGGCTCGGGCTGGACGTACACGATCCGTGGCCTGCGGTCATGGAGCCCGGCGTCGCCCTCACGATCGAGCCCGGGGTCTACATCCGCCCGAACCTCCTGACGGAGGTGATCCCAGATGTCCCGGCGAACCGGGCGATGAGGGATGCGATCCGCCCCGCCTTCGAGCAGTACGTCGGGATCGGGATCCGGATTGAGGACGACTACATCATCACCGGAGGGGGAGTCGAGCGCATCTCCTCTGCGCCGAGGGAGATCGAGGAGATCGAGACGCTGATGGCGGGGCCGTGGCAGGCTCCCGCCCCCCGCAATCCAGAGTGGGTCGAGTGGTACCGCGCAATGCCCTGACCCGGCTCTCCCCGGGGACGCTGGCCCGGCGCCTGGCCGGGATCGGACTCGGACTCGCGGGGTGGGGAGCCTACCGCTTCCTCTCGGACCGCCCCGACCTCGCGAGCGCCGTCGCCGGCGCAGGACCCATCCCCGCGCTCACGCGGGGACTCTCGATTCTCACCGCCACCGTCCCGCTTCCCCTGGCCGAAGCCGTCGTCGTGGCCGTCGTCCTCAGGCAGGCGGTCGGGGCCGGGCGCGGAGTCATCCGGATCCGCGCGGGTCACGACCGGATCCTCCCTACCCTCGGGAGGGGAACGCTCAGGATCGCGCAGGACGCGGGCGTCCTTGTCTTCCTCTTCTATCTCCTCTGGGGCGTCCAGTACACCCGCCCCGGACTCGAGGAGCATCTTGCCATCGAGCCGGCAGGCGACGCGCGGACCCCGGAGCTGCGCGCTCTCGCCGAGCACGCCGTACGGCGTACGAACGAGGCGTACGGGGAGCTTCACGGCTCGGCGGACATCGGAGAGCCGACTCCTCCCCGCGAGGTAGGGCACATCGTCCCCTCGCTCGAGACCGGGTGGGAGAAGGTCGGCGATCTCCTCGATCTTCCCGGAGAGGTGGCCAAGCCGTACGGCGCGCCGAAGGAGATCCTCGCCACCCCGCTCGTCAAGCGGCTCGGGATCTCGGGAATCTACTTCCCCTACACGGCGGAGGCACTCGTCCTGAACGACCTCCCGGGCGTCCTCTTGGGCAAGGAACTCGGACACGAGATGGCCCACCAGCGCGGGTTTTCCTCCGAGTCGGACGCGAACGTGCTCGGAACGCTCGTCGCCCTGCACGCTCCCGATCCCTACCTCCGCTACAACGGCTACGCCTTCCTCCAGCGACAGCTCGTCCCGGCCCTGCAGAGGGTCTCCACAAGCGAAGCGGAAGCGGTGCTCGCGGCACGGGCCCCGGGCGTGCGGCGCGACCTTGCAGCCCTCGCCCGGTACTGGCAGCCCGCGCGGACGCCTGTCGCCGTGGCCGCCTCGCGCGTCAACAACGCGATGCTTCGCACCCACGGGATCGAGGAAGGCGTCGCGAACTACCGGGGGAGCACCTGGGCGTTCGTGGCGATCGCCCGCGAGCTGGGCCTTGAGGCGGTCTTCCCCTAACGTGCGGCCCCGGTCGCCCCGCCGCCGGGCAGCGGGGCGTTCATGCAGAAGGCGCGGCCTCCGGTCCGGCAGCGGCAGGGGGCGAGCCCGCGGGGGGGCGCGGGACCGGCCCCGACCAGGCTCGCCAGGATCCCGGCGAAACGGGGATCGTCGTGCGGAACGGGGACCCGGTGGAACTCAAGGCCCGCGTCCTCGGCCTCCTCCCTCAGATCGTGGTCCAGCTCCGCGAGCGTCTCGGACTGCTCGTGCATGAACGAGACCGGGTCGACGACGACGCGACGCGCCGGAGCCGCCGAGCGGACCACCGCCTCGATGTCCGGGGCGGTCCACTCGATCCCCCGGTTCGAGTGGTTCTGGTACCCTAACCGGTAGCGGCCGACCCCGAGCCGCGCGCTCACCTCCGCACAGAACCCCTCGACGTACCGGACGTAGCGGCTCCCCTCCTCGATGTACCTGATCGGGGTTCCGTGCGCCGAGAAGACCAGGAGGGTCTCCGGATCGGAGAGCGAGACACCGCGCCGCGCGGCGAAACTCCGGATCGTGTCCGCGCGCATCTCCAGGTAGTCCGGGTGCCGGTGCCACCCTGTGACTCCGTAGAAGGGCACCTCCCACTCGAGCTGGGCGAGCGCGTCCTCGACCAGGCCAATCCCCGCCACATTCGTCGAAGGCCCGCAGAGCGGGTAGACAGGGATCGCCACGAGCGCATCCACTCCATCGGCACACGCATCCTCCACGACGGCACGGACGAGCGGATCGGTGAACTGGAAGGCGCAGTAGACCCTGACGTCATGGCCGGCGCGACCGAGCTCCGCGGCGAGCGCACGGGCCTGCGCCTCCGCCTGCCCGTTCATCGGCGAGCCGCCGATGGCCCGGTACTCCTCGATGAGCCCCGGGGCCCTCCGCTCCGCCAGCTGACGGCTGCGCGCCCGCCGGGCCGCCTCGTTGTCGGCCTCCTCGAGGGCGGCGTTCGCATGGAAAATCCGCTCGAGGAAGGCCACTACCTCCCCGCGCTCAAGACCCGCGGGTTCGCCGAAATTGATCAGGATCACGCCGGTGCTCATGGCCGGTCCGAACCGTCCTTTCCCCCGCGGAGCGCCGCGAGGTCGAGAGAGTGGACGTGGTCGACTACCGCCTTCACCACGGAGGGATCCGTATCCGGATGGATCCCGTGGCCGACGTTGAAGATGTGGCCGGGCCTCCCGCCGACCCTGCGCAGGATCTCTTCCGCGCGAGCGGTCGCAGTCCGCTCGCCAGCCAGCAGCGTCAGTGGATCAAGGTTGCCCTGGACGGCCACACCGGGTCCCAGGATCTCGCGCGCGCGGTCGATCTCGATCCGCCAGTCGAGTCCGATCGCATCCCCTCCCGCCGCCGCCAGGTGCGGGAGGAGGGCGGGGTTGCCCGTAGCAAAGTGGATCGAGGGCACGCCCGCGTCCCGGAGGCCCGAGAGGATCCGCCTCGAATGCGGCAGGACGTGCTCGCGGTAGTCGTCCGGCGCCAGGGCCCCGGCCCACGAATCGAAGAGCTGGATGGCGGCGGCCCCCGCGCGCGCCTGGGCGCGGGCGAAGGCCAGGAGATGCTCGGACCAGTACGAGAGCAGCTCGCGCCAGAGGCCGGGCTCACGCCACATGAGAGACTTCGTCCCGCGCCGGTCCGTGGAGCGGGGCGACTCGACGAGGTAGGTCATGAGGGTGAAGGGGGCGCCAATGAAGCCGACCACCGGCACGGTGATGCGCTCCTTCAGCCGCCGGATCGTCTCGAGGACGAAGTCGAGCGTGTCGGAGGGGTCGAAGGGAGCCAGCGCACGGATCTTGCCCCGCGAGTCGAACGGCTCGGGGAGGACGGGACCGAGCCCCTTCCGGATCCGGACATCGAGGCCGGCGCCGACGAAGATCGTCGAAATGTCCGCGAAGAGCACGGCGGCATCCACGGGAAAGTACTCGAGGGGGAGTGCCGTGATCCTGGCTGCGAGCTCGGGATCGCGCGTCACCTCGAGGAGGTCGCGCCCCCCCTTGAGCTCCCTGTACCGGGGAAGCGAGCGGCCCGCCTGGCGCATGAACCAGACGGGGGTTCGCTCGACGGGCTCACTCCGGAGCGCGCGGATCAGGAGGTCGTTCATGGGGGATCGGGCCGGACTCGGGGCGTCGTGAGCCGGGAATCTACCACGATCGGCGCGTGAGAGTCAGCGCGGCGGGGACACGCCCCGCGCCGCGCGGGAACCCTTGCCGGTCATGCGGGAACGGCTCTCTATTGCGGTGCACCGCCAGAGGGGGAGGTCTCCGGCATGCCAGGGAGCCCGCCTCCGGCGACAACCCCTGGTGGACCCATGGAAACAGGACGCCCGACCGTTGCGGCCGCCGAGGAAATCCTGGGCGGCTACTTCCCGGTGCTCGACCACGGGTTCGTGGCACTCGTCGACTATATGGGGTCAGACACGGACGTGGAGCGGGCGGCGAGGGTGAGCTACGGGATCGGCACCAGGAAACGGTCCGAGACGCGGGGCCTCATCCGCTACCTTCGCCGGCACCGGCACACCACCCCTTCCGAGATGGTCGAGCTCAAATTCCACTGCTCAATGCCGATGTTCGTGGCACGCCAGTGGATCCGGCACCGGACGGCGTCGGTCAACGAGTACAGCGGCCGGTACTCGGTCATGCCGCTCCTCTTCTACCGGCCCGAGCGGGAGAGCTTCGCCCTCCAGACACGGATGAACGCACAGGGGCGGGGGGAAGGGGCGTCCGCCGAGGTGTGGAAGGAGGCGCTCCGCCGGTGGGACCGGCTGAGGTCGGGTGCCGGGGAGGCGTACGGGTGGCTCCTCGGGGAGGATGTCGCCCGGGAGCTCGCGCGCATCGACCTCCCGCTCTCCACCTACACGCAGTGGTACTGGAAGATCGATCTCCACAACCTCCTCCACTTCCTCTCGCTTCGCGCCGATGCACACGCCCAGTGGGAGATCCGGGCCTACGCCTCGGTGATGGCCGGAATGGTCAAGAGGGTGGCACCGCTCACCTACGAGGCCTGGGTGGATTTCGATCTCTGCGGCGAGGCGATGAGCCTCGCGGAGCTGAGGGCGCTCCGCCGGATGCTCGAGCCGACGGAAGGGGGCGGGATCCGGGCCCGCCGCGGGAGGGACGGGATCGGTCGCGCCGGACTCGCCGCACTGGGTCTCTCCCCCCGTGAGATCCGGGAGCTGCTCGAGAAGCTCAGGCCACGGGAGAAACCGGACTTCGAGCTGGACCTGGCGGCGATGCGCACGGCGGAATCCGTTTCGAGGGCGATGGCGGACGCAGCCCCGCGGATCTCGTGAGAGGGGACCGCGGAAGGCCGGGCCCGCCTCCGGTCCGGGCGGCCTGCCCGACCGTGTGCGCCACGGACGCGGCGCCTGCATCCGGTCTCGATCGCACCCACGAAACGAGGGGGCAGCGGCCGAGTCTTCCATCCGGAGCACCACGCCGGACCTGACACCATGCGCCCACTTTCTGCCCGTCCCCGGCTGGCCTGGATGCTGGCCGGTGGAGCCGCGGCCGCCGCGGTCCTCCACACAGCCCCGCTCGCCGGCCAGCTCAGGAACGGCCCCGGGGGAGAGCCACCGCTCGAACTGCCGCGGATCGGCGGCCCGATCGAGATCGACGGAGTGCTCGACGAGCCCGCATGGGGAGGCGCGGCAGTCCTCGAAGGGATCGTCGCCGTCCCGGACTTCGGGGCGGAACCGAGCCAGAGGGGGGAATTCCTCCTCGCCCACGACGGCGAGTACCTCTATCTGGGCTGCCTCATGTATGAGACCGACCCCGGCCTCATACGCATCACGACCCTCGAGAGGGACGTGAGCCCCTATCAGACCGACTCTTGCGGGATGCGGCTCGACAGCTACAACGACGAGGAGAACTCACTCGTCTTCATCACGACCCCCGCCAGCGTGCGTACGGACTGGACATTCGCCAACGACGCGAGCGGTCCGCCGAACCGGGAGTGGGACACCTTCTGGGACGCTGCCGGGACTGTCACCGATTTCGGGTGGTCGGCAGAGGTCCGCATCCCCTTCTCGAGCGTCGGATTCCAGGTCGTCGACGACCGCGTCGTCATGGGGTTCTCGGTGACCCGTACGATCGTGCGGAATGCGGAATCGATCGTCCACCCGGCGATTCCCCCCGAGTGGGGTGCCGCCAGCGTCGCGAAGCCCACCCAGCTCCGGAAGATGATCCTGAGGGGACTCGAGCCCGAGAGGCCGGTCTACCTCACCCCCTACCTCCTCGGGGGCGGCGGCCACACGCACGCCCTGAACGAATCCGCTGGCCGGTACGACCGGACGACCGAGCGGGTCGCCGAGTTCGGGGGCGATCTCCGCTACGGGATCACCCGGAACCTGAACCTCGATCTCAGCGTGAACACGGACTTTGCCCAGGTCGAGGCCGACGACCAGCAGGTGAATCTGACCCGCTTCTCGCTCTTCTTCCCCGAACAGCGGCGCTTCTTTCAGGAACGCAGCCAGATCTTCCAGGTCCCGCTCGGCTTCAACGAGCGCCTCTTCCACTCCCGCAGGATCGGGCTTGCGGACGGGAGGCCGATCCCGATCTATGGGGGCGGGCGGCTCGTGGGGCGGATAGGCGAATGGGACGTGGGTCTCATCGACATGCAGACGGAAGCGTCGGGAGTCATCCCTTCCGAGAACCTGGGCGTGGCCCGCGTCCGCCGGCGCGTGCTCAACGACGCCTCCTACATGGGTGGGATCGTCACGAGCCGGATCGGGGAGGACGGGGGCTACAACGTCCTCTACGGCGCGGATGCCTCGCTCCGGCTCTTCGGACAGGACTTCCTGACGCTGAACTGGTCGCAGAGCTTCGACGCCGCCGACGGCAACCGCGACCGGACGGGACCGATGGACCGCAGCCTTGCCCGGGTCCACTGGGAACGCCGCGGCAACGACGGCGCGACCTACCGCATGAGCCTGACCGGCGCAGGCACTGCCTTCGAGCCGGGCTTGGGATTCGTTAGGCGGCGCGACTACCTGGCCGCGGACGGGAGCCTCGGCTATGGATGGCGTCCCGGAGCCGGGGCAGCCCTCAACCGCTATGGGATAGCTGCCAACGGGCAGTTCTTCCGCAGGAATGGGGACGGCTCGATCGAGTCGGGGCGGGTGGGACTCTCCGGGGTGGTGGAAACGCGGGGATCGCACCGTCTCACGGCGGAGATGTCGGCGAGCTACGAGGATCTGACCGAAAGATTCGTCCTCTCCCGAGGCGCGGCCGCCCCGGTCGGGTCCTACTGGTTCGGCGAGGCCAGCCTCTCCTACGCGCCCCCCTCCGGCGACTGGTTCCGCCCGAACGCGTACATCTCGGGCGGCGGATTCTACGATGGCACGCGGCTTTCCGTCGGCGTCTCACCAACCTGGTCGGCCTCGCGCCACGTGAGGCTCTCGGCGATGTACGAACTGAACCGGATCAGGTTCCACACGCGCGACGAGCGGTTCACCGCGCACCTCGCCCGCCTGCGGACGGCCCTCACACTGAGCACGCGAACGTCCGCCTCGGCCTTCGTCCAGTACAACAGCGCCGGCGACCTCATCGTGTTGAACCTCCGGTTCCGCTACAACCCGCGGGAGGGCAATGACATCTATGTGGTCTGGAACGAGACCTTCAACCAGCGGCGGTCCACCCCCGGCCCGGTCCTCCCCCTCAGCGAGGAGCGGACCCTCCTCCTGAAGTACTCCCGCACGCTGACGCTCGGGCTCTAGCACCGGGCGACCTGCGCTCCCGTCCGCGACCGCCGGGACTCCTCAGGCGCCGGCCGCCCTGGCGGGGAGACATCCGCGCGGGGGCGGGCGCCCGCCCGCTCAACGTCCCGCCCCGAAAGCCGTCTTGCTTCCCCGACCCGCGTCGCACAAGTTTGTGGCCGCGCAGACGTTCACGAGCGGCCGTCTTCGGCGTGCGCGCGGCACGGGGCCGAACGGAGCCCGGCCGCACGCGCATCCAGTCCCGCCACCCATCCGGAAGTCCCGATTATGTGGAAGAAGGAAGAGACACCCAGAGCACCGACTGCTCCTCCCCGTCCACGTCCGGACCCCGACCCTGTGCAGCGCAATCCCCGGACGCCTGCGGCCAGCACTCCGATGGTTGGACAGAAGATCCGGCTAAAGGGAGAGATCACTGGCGAGGAGGACCTCGTCATCGAGGGACAGGTCGAAGGCTCGGTCGTACTCCGGTCGCACGCCGTGACCATCGGCGAGGAGGGTGAGGTCAAGGCGAGCATCGTCGGCCGAACCATCACGGTCAAGGGCAGTGTGAAGGGCAACCTCACGGCCGGCGAGCAGATTGTCCTGCACAGTTCGGCGACGGTCGAGGGAGACCTCACGGCGCCCCGGGTCATGATGGAGGACGGGGCGACGTTCCGGGGCGGCATCGACATGGGAACCCCCAGCGCGTCCGCCGGCAGCGCCCGCGCCCGCAAGGCGGCATCCGCCCCGAAGGCGAGAGGGAGCCAGCAGAAGAAGGCAGCAGCCAGTTCCGGTACGGCAGGTCGCCCCGCATAGGTACGGCGTGCGCGCCGACCGATGTCGACGCGGCGGTGGCGCCGGAACTCCCGAGAGGAGAGCAGTGGAGAGGGTGAGGCGATCACACGCCCCTCTCCCGGTATCGCAGCCCTTTTCGAAGGGCTCGGCGCGGCGCGCACGGACCTCTCCGTCCTCGATCTGGCGCGCGCGACGGACGCCGCCCTCAGGATCTACACCAGGAACGGTGCGCGCTGGGTGAGATTCGCCAGCGTCGTCGGCGACCGCGTCTGTGATGCCGGTGCCCTAGCCAAGCTCACGGATACCCCCGAGCCGCCCTACGATCTCCTTCTCGCATGGGACCTGTTCGATCGGGTGCTGCCTCACGAGCGGGGTGCGATCGCCCGCCACCTCGCAGCCGTGTGCGCACCGAGTGCGCGCCTGCACATGCTCGTGAACATGTTCGAGGGGGGGGAACCCCTCGCCTCCTTCCGCTACAGCCTGGTGGACGAGCGTCACATGCGGTGTGAACCACTTGCGTTCCGCAGTAGCCGCAGGCCATCTGTGCAGCCGGCCGAGGTGGAACACCTCCTCGTCCCCTTCAGGGTGGACAGGGGGTTCGTGCTCCGCCCGAGTCTGCGGGAATATGTGGCGCAATACCCGGCCGGGAGCGTCTACGACACCCGCGCCCGGTAGACGCCGGGTTCGCCGGCGCGCTCGAGAGGCACGGGGAAGCAGCCCCCGCCGCCGTTCCGGGACACTCCAAGCCGTTCGCCCGATTCAGGGGACCGGGAGGACCGTCCGGAGCGAAGCAAGCCCCAGAAGAAGGAAGGCCAGCGCACACAGCCGGTACGACACGCGCGCCCATCCGGTCCCGAGCCACCCGAGCAGGCGGTCGACGAGGGCGGCCGCGGCCAGCGCCCAGAGCACGGACGAGAGCAGAAAGCCCGCGTAGAAGAAACCGTAGTCGGCCGCCGTGGGTTCTGCTGCGCCGATGGCTCCGAATGCACTCCCGACGGCGGCCCAGAATGCCACGGCCTGCGGATTCGTGAGCGAAAGGATGATGCCGGAGCGGAGCGCCTCGCTCCCATCGTCCCGCTCCCGGCAGACTGTGGTTGATCCCGCCCGGCGCCATGCATCCAGCGCAAGCCACAACAGGTACCCCGCGCCAATGAGAGCTGCCGGTCCGCGAAGTGCCTCCGATCGGAAGAGGAAGCCGACCCCGGCCAGACCCAGCGCAGCCCAGAGCGCATCGCCCGCCAGGGAACCGAACTGCACGGCCAGCCCCGCCCGGAAGCCACCGGCGACGGACCTGTGGACCGTCTCTGCCAGGACCGGACCTGGCGCCGCGTTGTAGACGAGCCCGAGGGCGA
Organism: Gemmatimonadota bacterium; assembly: GCA_012267505.1. Taxonomy (GTDB): domain Bacteria; phylum Gemmatimonadota; class Gemmatimonadetes; order Longimicrobiales; family Gaopeijiaceae; genus JAAXGI01. The sequence continues at coordinate 16,128 of JAAXGI010000035.1, read as the reverse complement.
ACGCAGCCATCAGGATCTCGGGCATGGCATCCTCGGATGTCGCGGCAAGGTACCCGGCTCCGACCGAGGGAGGCGAGAACCGAAGCCGCCGCCCACCGGGAGGCGATGCAGCTCCCGGATCACCTGCTGCACGCTCTCGCCCACCGGGGCGGGAAAACCGGAAGCGGGACCGGCAGGAGCAGGGTTGCCCGGGGTTCCCGGCCGGTCGCACATTGTGGATCGGTATGCGTACCCGGGCGAGCCGCCGGGACGTCCACGGTGCGGACTGGCCCCGGTGCGCCGGCTCCGCTACCCGTCGAAATGGAGGTCTGCATGCTCGGTGTCCCCGATCGGCAATCGACAACCCGCGTGCTGGCCGCTCTCTCCGTACTCCTCCTCGCTCCCCAGGCCGGGACAGCCCAGGACGTCATGGTCGAGGAGGGTGTCGTCTACGCCTCCCACCAGGGCTCGGCGCTCCTCGCGGACATCGGATATGCTGCCGCCGGCGACGGGCTCAGGCCGGCCATCATATACGTCCACGGCGGACGGTGGCGGGCCGGATCCCGGAACGGCAACGGAGCCCTCGACGTCAGGGAGTGGGCAAGCCTCGGCTACTTCGCAATGACGATCGACTACCGGCTCGTGGAAGCGTCCCCGGCTCCGGTTCCGTACCAGGACACGCTGGCCGCGGTCCGCTGGGTGCACGCGCACGCCAGCGACTACGGGATCGATTCGGACCGGATCTACCTGATCGGAAACTCGGCGGGCGGGCACCTGGTTGCACTCGCGGCCACGCTGGGAGACGGCCCGTACCCGCGGACCGGCGGGTGGGAGGATGCCCGAAGCGATGTGCGGGCCGTCATCAGCGTGGCCGGTCCCTACGACCTCAACACACTCTCCTGGGGCAACCTCTGGACACCGGTCGGGGAGGATCCGGCCGCGGCCCGCAGGCTCGCGTCCCCGATGCACCAGATCTCGGCAGACACACGGCCGATACTCGTCGTGCACTCCGATGATGACCAATCCGTGCCGGTCCAGCAGGCAATCGACATGGTCGACGCGCTGGCAGAGGCGGGGATCCGCCACGGGTTCGTTCACTGGGAGGACCGGGGACACATGGCGATCACGGACGAAGTCGCCGACGCAGCCCGTGCCTTCATCGCCGAGGTCGAGGGAGACCGGTAGAGCCGGCGGGCGGGCATTGCGGGGCGGCACGGCGCCAGCGGCGCAAGTTCCCCGGCCCACGGGCCGGGCGCGCCCATCCCCCGACGGACCTTACGCCGGCCTGTGGACCCTGATATCTTCCGCCCCGGCAACCGCTGAGTGCCAAGGCGGCCCGATCACACGGTCGGCACAGGAACCTCTTCGCCGCTCCGCAAGGGCGGAGAATGCACGGACTCGCCTGCGCGCACCGGTCCACGCAAGGCTTTCCGCAGCTTGGTACTGCACAGGTGATCGCAATGCCTGATGCCAGCTCGGCGCCGCTAGCTCAATTGGCAGAGCAACTGACTCTTAATCAGTAGGTTCGGGGTTCGATTCCCTGGCGGCGCATTCTACAGAATCACAACTGTAAACAGGTTGTCGAGTCCCTGCAGATAGCGTGGAGTTGTCCCGTTGTGTTTACTGCAACATAACGGGTCCTTCCACCCATCCTGTGGCGCCGGAGCAGTCGGTCAACATGCTACCGGGGAGCCAGTCGGTGCCCGAGATCCTACCGAGATGGACGGCGGCTGGAGAGTACCGGCCATCCGATCCTGACCCTCAAGCCGTGACCTTGACGTCGCTGGATCGGCTCAGGCGCTCAAGGCCCCACTCCTGCCTACGAACGTCTTGGAGGTAGCCATGCCGGCGCTTGATACCGTGATCTGGGCTGTTCAGGGAATCCTAGCAGCCGTGTTCCTGTTTTCCGGAGCCATGAAACTCCTAGCGTTCGACCGTTACATCAGGATGGTCGAGGAGCGGTCCGGAAGGGACGCCGACCTGTCCAGACCGCTGATGACGGTGGTCGGCCTCAGCGAAGTGGCCGGCGGTCTGGGCCTGATCCTCCCGTGGGCCACGGGGATATTGCGGGTCCTGACGCCGTTGGCGGCCCTCGGCCTGGCTGTCATCATGATCGGGGCAACGAACTATCATCGGCGGCGCGGGGAACCGCCTCTGCCGACGGTTGTCCTGCTGGTGCTGGCGTTGATCGTGGCAGTCACGCGTTTCGGGGGGATGTGAGCGGGCAGCGCCCGCTCGGGGCCGGACGGCATTCGAAGATTGGCGGAGGACCCTGCTGATGCTGGGCGGGTTCCGACGCCTGAACCAGAAGGAAAACCACTTGCGCCACGTCAAGAATTCGCTCGCGCTGTCGGTCGCCTCTGTCCTGGCGGGATGTTCGGGCAGCCCCGGAGATACGACCGACGATCACGATGGCATCAACATGGCGATCGTCGGTCAGGCGATCATCGAACACGACCCTCGGCAGTATCTGGATGCGCCGCTCCAGTCGGTTGTGCCCATCGTCGACCGCTCCGACGTGGTCTTCACGAACCTGGAAGTTGCCGTAGCCGGGGCTGGGTGCCCGTGCCAACCCACGCGCAATGACGTGTTCTTCCACGGCGCGCCGCCCGTCGTTCTGGACTACCTCGCCGAACTCGGAGTGTCGCTTCTCTCCTTGGCGAACAACCACTCCTGGGACTACGGGACTGCGGGTATCCTCTCCACCATCGAGGAGGTCGACGCCCGCGGTCTCGTGCACTCCGGCACGGGGACAGATGTGACCGACGCGACGGCACCGGCCTATCTGGAAGTGGGTGGCCTGACCCTGTCACTGATTTCCACGGCGTCCGTCAACTCACCCGACGAGGCCCGTGCAACGGAGAGCCGGCCCGGCGTCAACATGCTCGACCCGCTCAGCACAGCTGACTGGGAGAGAAATCTCGCGAGCATCCGCGATGCCGATCCCACGTCAGACATCGTCGTTGTCTACCACCACTTCCAGACCGACGCCGAGCCGGGATGGCAGCAGTCCTGGGCGCGCGCGACGATCGAAGCAGGCGCCGACATCTACGTCAGTCACGGCGAGCCCGTGCTGGCTGGCGTCGAGGTCTACCGAGACCGTCTGATCCTGTACGGCCTTGCCAATTTCATCTTCCAGAGCCGAACCGAGCCCGGTTATTACCCCGCGGAGACCTGGCAGAGTGTCGTGGCGGAGGTCTCGATGGATGCAGGCGGTCTCGATGGAGTCGTGTTCACCCCGATCGTCCTCGATCCCGGGGAGCCGGGCCCGCTCTTCTTCGAGAGGCGGGGATTTCCGGAAGTGGCTGGCGGCGAGCTCGGCCAGTCGATCCTGCAGCGCCTGGTCGATCGCTCCGAGCCGTACGGAACAGCCCTCGAGCTCGAGCAGGGCCGAGCGACGCTCCGGATTCGTGAAGACTCCGGGTAGAGCCGCGCCGGTGCCACTGCGGATACGCGCCCGCGTCCACGGTGGCGATTCGCGGGCGCTCCAACGTGATCCGGAGGCTGCCTGACGACTTCCCTTTGCCGGCGCGTGCAGGAAACGGGGCCTAGGCGCCCTTCCTGGCCCAAAGACCCTCAACTCCTCGTCTGCCTGAGTCCCCAAACCGTACATGATGCTCCAGGAGTTGTTGGACAACGGCGCCTCCGGATCGTCAAAGGAATCATCGGCACCGGGTCTGTGTCGCGGCGAGCCCACCCATCAAGCAGGCTTCCTGGCTGTTGAACAGGGTGCGGGCGCCGCAGCACCACGTCCGCCTCGTGCCCCGAATGAAGCCATACACGGGAACTAGTTGTGTGACGGGAGTCTCGAAGGGAATCGAGCCGCCGCGCTCCTGCGGGATGTCGGGCGTGACGGTATTCCCGCCAAAGCGGTCCCGCGCCTTCACCAGCCAGGGATCGAATCGGTCCGGATGGTAGTCCGGCGTCCATGCGGCCCCGGGTCCCGACATGCCTCCGCCCATGATGGCGATGGGTGCGGCATTGTCCCTTCACTCCGTGCGCCTTGTCCCGCGGGGCGACCGGGCATCTCGCGGTTCCGTCCGGCGGCGTGCCGCTTCGGCGTCCTGCTCGGTCCGATTGACCGAGGCGGCCGGGATGGGAGTTCATTATTCGCTCACGACATGTCGCGGCTCCGGTCGCTCGGCATAGTACCGGCTCAGGCGGGGGGTACATTAGGGTAACCGGGACGGGAGTCCCCCTGCCGCGCCGACGCAAGGCGCTGGTGCATGCCCCGGGGCGGCTCGCCTGCAGCGCCGTCGGGGAACGCGCCCGCCTCCGGTACGCTGCGACACTTCACCACGACCGGGAAGTCCGCGAGCGTAGCCATCGGGCGAGGTCTCGTGACATGTCGCTATCATATCGATATGACATTCGTATTACTGGATCCATGTCGATGGAGGATGCATGTCAACGGTCACCATCTCACCCAAGTATCAGGTGGTCATCCCGAAGAACGTCCGGGATCGGCTCGGCCTCTTACCAGGTCAGAAGGTCCACGCAATCGCCTACCGCGACCGAGTTGAGCTCTCCTGTCCGGCCGCCCCGAGAATTGAGGGGTTTCCTGAAAGGCATCGACACGGGCGTCGAACGTGATGCGGATCGGCAGTGAACATCGTTGATTCCAGTACATCGCTGGAGTACTTCGCCGACGGTCCGAATGCCTCGTTCTTCGCGGAGCCGATCGAAGACACGGAGTCTCTCGTAGTCCCTACGCTAGGCATCTTCGAAGTATTCAAGCGGGTGCTTCAGCAGCGTGACGAGAGCGCTGCGCTTCAGGCGGTAGCTGTCATGCAGCGAGGCAACGTCGCAGGCTTGGGGGCGGCGACCGCCTTGAATGCAGCCCGTCTCAGCGTGGAGCTCAGGCTCCCGCTGGCGGACAGCGTGATTCTCGCAACCGCCCGCGAATACGGAGCGCAGCTGTGGACACAAGACGCAGACTTCGATGGCATCGCAGGGGTTCGGCATCGCAGGCGAGAACCATGGGGGGGCGGCCTGAGCCTTTGCGAACATCGAGATCCAAGTGGCCATGATTGGCCCGTCCCCAGGACTCTCCGACATGCGTCGACGGTGGGTTCGTCGCGATGGAATGCGGCTCGTTGGAGGTCGGGCGCTCGGTCGCCGCATTTCCCATCGGACGAGCCGCTGGCTTGACCGTCTCTGCCGGCGAGCCGTAGGTTTCGGGCTTCCGTTCCGCTTCAGGGGAATCACTACATCGTCGTGATGTTGGCATCTTCTCCCATGTGGGATCCGCGCCGATTTCGGGTATTCGCGTTCGCACTTTTCCAGTGCGGCGTCTTCGCCGCAGCTCCGGCGGCGGACGCTCTGCTGGACGCGAGAGAGTCGGGTAGAGCGGCACACGTGGAAGGAGAGGGGCACGACCGCTGTGCTCCGGGCCACAACCACATCAACCCCGAGCGCAATCACTTCCACTGCCAGTTCACCCGCACCCTCTATCTGGGCGTGGCACACTCGCACATTCTCCCGCAGCTACGGCCTGTCGCCCACCGCGAAGCCACCACACCGGGGGAGACCACGTCTGCCAGTGGCCCTGTCCTCGCGGGCGGGCTGGGCCCGAGGGCTCCTCCGACTGCCTGATCTCTCCAGACAACCGAACTTCCTCGTTCGCTCGAACCCGCCCGGGTGCCACGTCGGCGATGCCGGGTCCGGGTTCCGGTAGCTCGCGCACTGCATCGGCGACCTCACCGGCGATCGACGGACCGGAAGCAGGGATCAGGTATGATGCGACGCGGCACACTCATCGCAGCGCTCGTGGCCATCGGCTCGGCCGTTGGCGCCACGGATTCGTCCGCCCAGCTCGAACACGCGGGCGAGATTGAGGGGACCGTTCGCGACGTTGAGTCCGGTACACCGCTCGCGGGAGCCACGGTGTCGGTCATCGGCACGGGCCGGATGGCCGTCACGCATGGAGACGGCTCCTTCCACATTCCGGTGCCCACCGCGCCCAGCTACGACCTGAGAGTCGAACGGCTCGGGTACGCAACCCAGACGATCGAGCTGGACGGACTGCCGGAGGAAGCCGTTGCGCTGGAGATGGAGGTTGCCGCACTCGCTCTGCCCGGCTTCGTCGTCACGGGTACGATCACCGCGAGGGCAACGAACCAGACGCTCCGGCCGGCCAGCGTCTATGCGACCGAAGAGCTGCAGCGGCGTCTCGCGACGACCGTTGCGCAGACGCTGGCCTCCGAGCCGGGGCTGGCCGTCGTCAGTATGGGCCCGAGCTCGGCCCACCCGGTCATCCGCGGTCTCAGCGGAGACCGGATTCTCATGCTCGAGGACGGACAGAGAGTCGGGGATGTCTTCAACAGTGGCGTCGACCACGCCACTGCCGTGGACCCGTCGTCGGCGCGACGGATCGAGGTGATCCGGGGGCCGGCTGCCATCCTCCTCGGAAGCAACGCACTCGGCGGTGTGATCAACGTCATTCGTGACGAGGTGCCACCCGCCGTGCCCCATCATCCGACCGGTTCGGCCACACTCCAGGTGCAGTCGGTCACCAGTGCCGTTGGGGGAAGTGCGGAGACTACCGTCGGCCTCACCGAGCATATTCCCCTGCGGGTCGAGCTGTCGAAGTGGACGAGCGGGGACCTGAAGACGCCTGTCGGCACCCTGGCTGGCACACAAACCGACACTTGGAACGCCTCGGTCGGATCGTCCTGGATGGATGACTGGGGCTACGCGGGCGGCGCATTCCGCTACTACAGGAACGACTACGGCATTCCCGGCGGCTTCACCGGCGGACACGTCACCGGTGTGCGCGTCGAGATGGAGAGGGCCGCGACCCGCATGCGTAGCGTCATTCGCCCGGGGGGACGCTTCGAGAGCATCGAAATCGATGCCGGGTACACCTGGTACGAGCACAGCGAAATCGAGCCCCCGGACATTCTGGGTACGCTCTTCCGGCGCGAGACCGTGAGCGGTGAAACCCTGGCACGGCATTCCGACTGGGGACCGTTCTCGTCAGGCGCGGTGGGAGCCCGAGCCTCATGGGAGAGCTTCGGCTTCGGAGGCTCGCTGTATACGCCGGACTCCCGGCGCACATCGGCGGCCGCGTACGTGCTGGAGGAAATCGATCTGGATCCGGTCCGGATCGAGGCAGGCTTGCGCTACGACCGGGTCGAAGTACGGCCGCTCTGGGAGGATCCCGATTCGGACATCGGCCACATCCGCGCACGAAGCTTCGGTGCCGCGTCCGGGTCGCTCGGCGCCCTCGCGCGGCTGACCGGACAGCTCGCCGTGGGTGCGAGCCTGGCACGGGCATTCCGAACTCCGGACGTCAACGAACTCTATTCGGAGGGCCCGCACCTAGCAGCGTACGCCTTCGAGGTAGGGAATCCTTCCCTCGACACCGAGCAGGGAACCGGGATCGATGTCTTTGCGCGGATTGCAGGTGAGCGCATCTATGCGGAAGTGACGTGGTTCCGAAACTCGATCAACGGGTACGTCTTCCCACTCGAAACGGGAAAGCTGAGCCGGGTACGGCTTCCCATCTACCAGTTCGAGGGCGAGAACTCCCTGCTCACCGGTTTCGAGGGCGTGCTCCGGTGGCTGGCCCTCGACGCCGTCGAAGTCGAGGCTGTCGCCTCGCATGTGCTCGGCACCATCCGGTCCACCGACGAGCCCCTCCCCCTCATGCCACCACTCCAGGGACGCCTCTCGATCGGATATTCACCGGTGGACTGGTTCGCGGAAGCCGAGGTGAGGATGGCAGCGCGCCAGGACAGGACGGGGCCGTTTGAGACCCCGACCGACGGATACGCGGTCTTCGGTCTCTCCGGAGGCGTGCGCCTCACGCTGGACGGACGGCTGCACGTCATCACAGTCCGTCTGGACAACCTGGGTGACACGGAGTACCGGAACCACCTCTCGCGGGTGAAGGAGATCATGCCCGAGGCCGGCAGGTCGGCCAGCTTTGCCTACCGGGTCGTGTTTTGAGCCGCATTGTCCCCATGACACTCGCCCTTCCGGCGAACCGAGGCGTGGCGCGGGCCCGCGCCGGACGCGAACACGCTTCTTCACCGGACGGGTCACCTGGTCGACCCGAGGCGACACGCGAGAGGGACACTTGTCGGGAGAAAACGTCTTGCTCCGGATCCGCGCCGAGATAGAGGAGCGAGCGATGGCGCACCGGCTTGACCTTGCCACGCCACCGCCACGCCTACGGGTGACGACCCGGATGGCGGTCATCGTCTCCCTGCACCTGGCCATCTATGCGGAGAGTTCGCATACGCACGGCGACGACCCCGACCTAGCTGGCAGGTGTTCGGTGTGCCAGCTCGTCCACGACCCCGGCCCGACCATCGGCTCGGGTACGCGAGACATCCTAGGACCGAACTCGCAGCAGACCCCCGAACTCCACAGGGATTGGTCCACTCCCAGCACCACCGATTTCACTGGGAACCGCAGCCGCGCACCGCCTATCGTCTCTTTCTAGCAGAGCACACGGCCGATCTGTCCGTCGGCCAACCCCGATCGATGGTTGCGTCCCCGATGGACGCGCCCAACACGAGAGATGACCAGATGCATATGCCCGAATCTCGGCACACCGCCGAATTGGGCAGTGGGTGCGCGCCTTTTCTCGAACCCCACGGCCTCAGCGAGAGCGTTATCGCGACTGGGGGCCTTGAGTGCCCGTGCAAGGGCCGTGGTGCCGGCCTGGGTCTACTGCCGCCCCTGCCCCAACAGGGCTGGCAAGACTGCGGCGGCATGAGCCTTCTAGAGCACTTGGAGCACCTCACCGTCGCGGGAGAGAGGGTATCCCAGCGCCCGGAACGGCTCACCGAAATCCGGAGCGGGGCCGCGGAGCGCAACGCTCCATCACCACGCGGCCGAGGACTCCGGCGGTATGCGGTGGGAGATCGCCATCGGGATCGACGAGGAGGCCTACGCACGGCGGCTCGACGCGCCCACGTTCGGTCTCGATCCCCAAGTCCGGATCTCCACCGAATTCCCCGAGCTGATCGAAACGCTGACGAAGAGTCCGCCGACCTCGCACATCCAGCGGCGGTCCGCTCACAGTCCCAGGCCGGCCCGCCTCGCTATTGCGTGCCGGGATCTGCCCCCGCGCCTAGGTGGGGAGCACACCGAGTGGGGGCAAACAACACGCAATTGGGAGGACCCCGATGGTCCGATCAGAGGAGACAACGAAGATGAGAACGACATACGATTTCCGTGCCCCGAGATTTGGGTTGTCCCTTGTTCTCGGGAGCCTGTTGCTCTCGGCGTGCGGCGACAGCACGACGACCGAGCCCGAGCCGGATTACCACGCCGATGACGTCGAAGGCGTACAGCTCGTGTCGAGTGCACGGACGATCGCGACCTACGACGGCCCCTCGGGGACGTGGAATAACTCCTTCGAGATCGACGCGGGGGAGCTATCCGGCCATATCGACGTCCGATTCGTGGACGGGAGCGGCAATGCCGTGCAGCTCGGCGATGACTTCTACCTCGAGATCGTGTCCGAGGACCCCAGCATCGTGTCCTACTTCCAGGACGATCCCGGAGGGTTTGCCTTCCACGTTGAAGGCGTCGCCGCAGGTGAGGCCGGCCTCGTGCTCCGCCTCATGCATGGAGCTATAGGAACGGGCCATCCGGACTTCATCACGGAACCCTTCAAGGTGCGCGTCCACGGTCCCGAAGCTGAAGGCGTCCAGCTGGTCCTGGATGGCGAGACGATCGCGACCTACGACGGCGACACGGAGGAGTGGAGCGCATCGTTCGAGATCGACGAAGGGGGGACCTCCGGCCATATCGATGTCCGCTTCGTCGACCACGACGGCGATCCCATAGCGTTCGGCGACGACTACTACCTCGAGGTGGAGTCCGAGGACTCCAGCATCGCGTCCTTCATCCAGGACGATCCCGGAGGCTTCGCTATCCACATCCGAGGAGTCGCCGCAGGCGAAACGGGGCTGGTGTTCCGCCTTATGCATGGAGCTATCGGATCAGGCCATGCGGACTTCAGCACCGAGCCTTTCGAGGTGGACGTCCACGGCCACGCTGCCGGCGGCGAAGTCGAGGGCGTCCGGCTGGTGTCGGATGGAGTGACGATCGCGACCTACGACCACGACACGGAGGAGTGGAGCGACTCCTTCGAGATCGACGAGGGGGAGACCTCCGGCCATATCGACGTCCACTTCGTCAACCACGACGGTGATGCGCTCGAGTTCGGCGATGACTACTACCTCGAGGTGGAGTCCGAGGACTCCAGCATCGCGTCCTTCATCCAGGACGATCCCGGAGGCTTCGCCATCCACATCCGAGGAGTCGCCGCAGGCGAGACCGGGCTGGTGTTCCGCCTCATGCATGGAGCCGTGGGTTCGGGCCATGCGGACTTCACCACCGAGCCTTTCGAGGTGCACGTCCGCGGCCCCAGCGTCGCCGCCGGTGTCCGGCTGGTGCGGGGCAGAAACACGATCGCGAGCTACGACGCCGACACGCAGGCATGGGGCGACACGCTCCAAGTCGGCATGGGGGTCGGCCCACATATCGACGTCCACTTCGTCGACCACGACGGCGATGTCCTCGAGTTGGGCGACGACTACTACCTCGAGATTGAGTCCCAGGACACACGCATCGCGGACCCCTTCCAGGACAATCCCGGAGCATTCGCCATCCACTTCCGAGGACGCGCCGCAGGCGAGACCGGGGTGGTGTTCCGCCTCATGCATGGAGCCGTGGGTTCGGGCCATTTGGAATTCAGCACGGAGCCTCTCAGGGTGCGCGTCGCTGGCAGTTGACGATGCGCCAGGCCTCAACGGAGCAGTGATGCCGGATCTGGTCCTTGGGACGCCGTCTTGGCCAAGGCCCGCTGCTCCCGACATCGAGGGTGGACGGCATGGACACGACCATGCCGTCCACCCTCCCGGGTCCGGCACCGAGCCGAACAGTTGTGGACAGGATGCAACGACCGGTCTTCTCCCGGAGGCTTCGGCCGTCCGTGCACTGGCCCTGTGACTCCGGCCGCCAGCGATTCATCAGCCGGGCAGTGGCATCTGCGCAACCGTGCGGATTCGGATCCCAGGATCCCCAACTACGGAATCCGGAGCGTCCCGCGCGGTCCCGGAAACACCTAGGCCCACGGATTGGGATTCGGCACCGGCCGCTGCCGCAAGCCCCCGACCGTCGGCATCGATATCGCCTGCCAGTCCATCTGGAACCACACCTGGCAGGAAGCTGCGAGCCGCATCGCAACGCCCGGGGGGGTCCCGGAAACCGACGAGCGGACGATCGCAAACCACCTCGCCTTCTCCAACGTCGTCCTGTGTTCGGGGATGACCCAGCAGTCCTGGCACTTCGGTCTCCAGATCGTGCTTGAGTCGCAGTCCTGTGCCTGGCACCTCGAACAGGACGATCATCCGGAGGGCACGGTGCGCGACCAGGACGAGGCGTGGCCGGAGTGGAAGCCCACCATCGGCACGCGCGTCCGTTTCGACGACATCGACCTGCAGCGGCTCACCCGCGTCGCGCCGGGAAACGGCTTCCCGAGGGTTGCGGTCTCGTTTTCCGGGCGACGGCTGCGGGTCCGGCGTCTACGGATTTGATCGCCGCGCCGCAGAATGCCCTCACGCTTCGCGACGCCACGGTCGTGACGCACTAGGTCTGGATCCGCGTTCCGGTCCGGCGACGCATCTGCTCAGGAGAGCCGGACCGGGACCCCTGCCGCGCCTGTGCGGCAGCGGACTCCGGGAGCCGGGCAACCCGGAGTTGCGTCAGAAGGTCCAGACGAGCGGCATCACGATCATGACGACCACGAAGACGACAGCCGTCAACGGAAGCCCGACACGCAGATAGTCGGTGAACCGGTAGCCGCCGGGGCCCATCACGAGAACGTTGGCCGGGTGGGAGACGGGGCTTGCGAAGCTGGCCGACGCGGCTATCGCCACTGCCATCATCAGCGGGTACGGGGAGACCCCCAGGCCCGCCGCGGCTCCCAGTACGATCGGCGACATCAGTACCACCACCGCGGCGTTGGGCATCACCTGCGTCGCAAGCGAGGTGACCAGAAAGAAAGCGGCCATGGCCGCGCGCGGCCCGAAGTCGCCGACGGACGCGACCACGGCCTCCGCCAGGAGCGCCGAGACGCCGGCTTCCTCGAGCGCGATCCCGAGCGGCAGCATCCCGGCGATCAGGAAGACGGCCTGCCACTCGATGGACCGGTACGCCTCCTCCATGGTCAGGCATCCGGTGAGGATCATCAGCGCTCCGCCTGCCACGGCCGCAATGGAGATCGGCAGCCACCCGAGGAGCACCGGTGCGAGAGTGAGAGCGAGGAGGCCCGCCGCAATCGGCGCCTTCCGGCGCCGCGGCGGAACCTGCACAGCCTCGGTCAGGACCAGAAAGTCGGGGTCTGAAGCGAGAAGGCGGAGGTTCTTGGGCGGTCCGTGAACCAGCAGCGCGTCGCCCGAGCGGAGTGGAAGGTCGCGGAGTCCCGCCCGGTAGGGCTTCCCCGCGCGCCAGATCGCGAGAACCATCAGCCCGTATTTCCTGCGAAAGCCGAGCTGGCGGAGCGTCTGCCCCCCCAGGGCCGTGTGCGGTGAGAGCACCACCTCCGCGATCCCGAGGCGCTCCGTTTCGAGGACGGGCTGGACCTCGAACCCCTCCTCCTCGACCTCGAGATCCCGAATCCCTTCGAGCGTCGAGATCTCCTCCGACCGCCCCCGGACGACGAGCAGATCCCCTGCCTGGAGGCGCTCGTCCGGCGGTGGCATCTCGATCGTCCGCCCGTCGCGAAGGACCGTCATCACCCAGAGTCCGAGTGCATCGCCCAGCCGGCATTCCCTGAGTGTCTGGCCCACCAGGAATGAGTCGCCGGGCACGCGCACCGCGAAGAGTTCATCCCGCAGTCCGTAAAGGCTCACCTGATCGGCGGGCTCGACGGTCAGCTCTGCGGACGCCGCGAGATCCTCGACACGGTCCGGCGGACCGCGCACGACAAGGGTGTCGGCCGCCTGGAGCGCCACACCCTGGAGTGGAACCGCCAGCGCCGCACCCTCGCGCCGGATCGTCATGACGCGCACCCCGTAGCGGTCGGCGAAGCCGAGATCCCCCAGGCTGTGGCCGATCAGCTCCGATCCCTCGGGGACCCCGACCTCCGCGATCTCGAGATCGGGCGAGTCGAGAACCCGCGCGTCGAGCTTCCCATCATCGACTTCGAGTGCCGAACTGCCGCGCAACTGACCCAGCCGGTCCACCGGTCCCTGGACGACGATCCGGTCGCGGGGCCGGAGCAGGAAGCCCGGGCCCGGCAGCGGGCGGGGCCGTCCGTCGCGGATGACCATGATGGCCTGGAGCCCGGCAACCGACCCGAGCCGGATCTCGCCGAGGCTCTTGCCCGCGAGGGGCGAATCCTGGGGCAGCCTGAGGACGACGAACCGCTCGTTGAACCCGTAGATATCCGGCAGCAACCGACCCCCGTCCCCGTCCGGTACTGCAGCCCGGATGCTCCGTTTCGGCACGAGCACCGGAACGGCCAGCACGAGAAAGGCGAACCCCGCCAACACGACGACAAGCCCCACGGGCGAATAGTCGAAGAGTCCGAACGGCTCGAGCCCCTCGCTCCGGAGCGCGTCGGCAACGAGGAGGTTCGGCGGGGTCCCAATCAGTGTGGTCAGCCCTCCGAGCAGGCAGGCGTATGCCAGGGGCAGTAGGAGCCTGGACGGCGGGATACCCGCCTCCCTCGAGAGATCCATGACCACAGGCAGGAGGATCGCCGCCACACCGACGTTGTTCATGAATGCCGACGCCGTTCCGGCGGTGAGCATGATGACGAGGACGAGGGGGATCTCCCGGTGACCGGCGATCCTGGTGACCTGGCGTCCCACCATGCTGGCGATCCCCGTGCGCGCAAGCCCCCCGCTAAGCACAAAGACCGCCCATACGGTGACGACGGCGGGATTCGAGAAGCCGGCAAGCGCCTCGGTCGGGGTAACGAGGCCGGTGATGGCCAGGAAGGCGAGCGTGAGGAGCGCTATCAGGTCCATCCTGAGCCGCCCGTGGACGAAGAGGGCGAGATCCACCAGCACCACCGCCAGGACCAGGATCACGTCGATGTTCAACGGTCAGGCCTCAGAGGGAGGAGGATGCGCCATTCGCGATGTGATTATGGTCTGCGTGCGAGGGAGAACCAGTGCGCTGGCGTGCGGGAAGTGGGACGCGCACAGTGCCGGTGGTGTGCGAACGGTGACCGCCACGCCGTGCGGAGACTGCGACCCGAGCCCCGGCGTCCCGTGTAGACCCACGCGCGGCGGGACTACGCCGGGAGCCGCGGCGGCCCGCTTTCGGCAATCCCCTACCCCGGACGCCAGGAGATGGCCCACCAGCGACACCTCGGCCTCTTCGGAGCCACGGCCCTCGGCGTCGGTGCGATCGTCGGAGGGGGAATCCTCGCACTCGCGGGCATCGCCTTTGTGACGACCGGACCGAGTGCCATCGTCGCCTTCGGACTGAACGGCGCCATCGCGTTCCTGACCGCTGCGAGTTTCGCACGGCTGGCCTGGCGCTTCACCGATTTGGGCGGGCTTTTCCTCGAACTGTACCGGCGGACGGACGTTCCTATCGTTGCCATAGTCGAACGCCCCCGGCGCGGGCCGGGCATCCGACCATGGAGGCTGCCGGGATAGGCGCGGGCGTCGGACATGGCGTCCCGACGGGCCCGTTCGGGCCGCGGTGGTAACCGTGACCGGCCGGGAAAAGGGAGCGAACGCGATGCACGCGCCCCGCATGCTGCCGGCTTCCCTCCCCCGGCACTTCCGATCCCGCGCCCGGAAGTCCCGCCGGACGCCGTCCTACCGGAAATCCCGGCTCCCGATCGCCGCCGGCTCCAGATCGAGCTCCGGCCTCCAGATCGAGTCCGCCACGATGTGAACGACGCCGGACTCGCTCTGGAGGCGGCCACCCACACCCATGAACGAGAGCGTATTTACGGCAACCCGGAACTTCTCGTAGACGTCCCGCCAGAGAATGACGTTCACGAAGCCGGTCTCGTCCTCAAGGGTCATGAAGACCACGCCGGCGGCGGTTTCGGGCCGCTGGCGGCAGATGACGATCCCGGCGTACTCGACGCGCCGTCCGTCCGGCATCTCCCTGACCGCGGCGGCGGCGGGGAGCCGGCGGGCGTCGAGTTCGTCGCGCAGGTGGGCGAGCGGATGGCCCCGGGGACTGTGCCCCGTGCTCCGGTAGTCCCAGTGGATGGATTCTAGAT
Source organism: Gemmatimonadota bacterium (assembly GCA_012267505.1). Taxonomy (GTDB): domain Bacteria; phylum Gemmatimonadota; class Gemmatimonadetes; order Longimicrobiales; family Gaopeijiaceae; genus JAAXGI01. The sequence goes on along the minus strand of JAAXGI010000035.1, from coordinate 929 downwards.
CGCTCAGAGGGCTGAACGATACGGCCGACCCGGAAGACTCGAGGGGAAGGGCGTCCTTGCCGCCAGCCGCGGCGAGTCCCTGGACCTCCCAGAGCGTCTCGCGGCGCCGGGACGGACCGAGTGCCCCCGCTTCGGCCAGCCGGTCGAGGACGTCCTGGCGGAGTCCGGTGCGCGAGGCGAAATCCGCCGCGGAGCGGAACGGACCGGCACGACGGGCTTCCTCTATGCGTTTCGAGTCCGCCTTCCCGAGTCCCTTCACGTACCGGAAGCCGATGCGGACGGCATGCGCCCCGGGTGCGTCCTCCTCCCTCTCGAGCGTGCAGTCCCATTCGCTCTGTCGGACATCGACCGGACGTACGCGGACCCCGCGCCGCCTGGCGTCGTCCACGATCGTGGCGGGAGCGTAGAAGCCCATCGGCTGGGCGTTGAGGAGGGCGCAGGCGAAGGCCGCGTGGTAGTGGCACCTGAGCCACGCGGAGGCGTAGGCGATGTGGGCGAAGCTCGCGGCGTGGCTCTCGGGAAAGCCGTAGTCCTTGAAGCCGCGGATCTGCTCGAAGACCCGGTCGGCGAATTCCGCGTCGATCCCCTTCGCCCGCATCCGCGAAACGAACCGGTCGCGGTGGCGCTCGATTCTCCCCACCCTCCTCCACGCAGCCATGTCGCGCCTCAGCTGATCCGCCTCCCCCGGGGTGTAGTCGGCCGCCACCACGGCCAGGCGCATGACCTGCTCCTGGAAGAGCGGGACCCCGAGCGTCTTCTCCAGGATCGGCTCGAGCGATGGGTGGGGGTAGGCCACCGCTTCCTCGCCGTTCCGGCGGCGGAGGTAGGGGTGCACCATCCCTCCCGCGATCGGGCCCGGACGGACAATGCTGATCGCGATGACGAGGTCGTAGTACCCGCGGGGCCCCAGCCGGGGCAGCATGGACATC
>JAAXGI010000295.1 GCA_012267505.1 Gemmatimonadota bacterium | reverse complement strand
CGTCGCGAGCGCCTCGCCCTCGACATCCTCGGCCACGATCACGAGCGGCTTGCCCATCTGGGCGACCTTCTCGAGGATCGGAAGAAGATCCTTCATGTTCGAGATCTTCTTGTCGTGGATGAGGATCATCGCATCCTCGAGCGCCGCTTCCATCCGCTCCGGATCGGTGACGAAGTAGGGCGAGAGGTAGCCGCGGTCGAACTGCATCCCCTCGACCGTCTCGAGCGTCGTATCCAGGCCCCTCGCCTCCTCGACGGTGATGACGCCGTCCTTTCCGACCTTCTCCATCGCATCCGAGATCAGCTCGCCGATCTCCGCATCGGAGTTGGCCGAGATCGTCCCGACCTGGGCAATCTCGGTCTTCCCCTTCGTCTCGACCGAGAGCTCCTGGAGATCGGCGACGACCTCGTCGACGGCCTTGTCGATCCCGCGCTTGATGGCCATCGGGTCGCTTCCCGCCGTGACGTTCTTCAGCCCCTCGGCGAAGATCGACTGTGCGAGCACCGTGGCCGTCGTGGTGCCGTCCCCCGCGAGATCGGAAGTCTTCGTCGCGACCTCCTTGACCATCTGGGCACCCATGTTCTCCACCGGGTCCTCGAGCTCGATCTCCTTGGCGACCGTGACCCCGTCCTTCGTCACCGTCGGAGCACCGAACTTCCTGTCGAGAACGACGTTACGGCCCTTGGGCCCAAGCGTCACCTTGACGGCGTGGCTCAGCTTGTCGACCCCGATCATGAGCTTCTGCCGGGCTTCGGTATCAAATACCAGATCCTTTGCGGCCATCGTTACTACCTCCCTGAATCCTGTGATCCTGCGTTGCGTTCAAGCGCACCCGGCCGGCGCCGGCCGGAAAGAGATCCCCTCACCCGATGACCGCGAGAATGTCGGACTCGCGGAGGATCAGGTAGTCGTCGCCGTCCACCGTGACCTCCGTCCCGGAGTACTTCCCGTAGAGCACCGTGTCCCCGGCCTTGACGTCCGGCGCCAGGCGTTCGCCCTGGTCGGAGAGCTTCCCGGGGCCGACCGAGACGACCGTCCCCTGCTGGGGCTTCTCCTTGGCCGTGTCGGGGATGTACAGGCCGCCCCTCGTCTGCTGCGCCTCGTCGAGGGCCTGGACAACGACGCGGTCCGAAAGGGGCTGGATCTTGTTTGCCATGCGATTCGCCTCCTCGTGCTCTGACTGGTGGGTTCAGGAAACGGCATGCGCTTCCGTCACAGTTGTTAGCACTCACGATCCATGAGTGCTAACAGTTGCCGGGGAATATATCCGGATCGGATAGGGTGTCAACGGCCGGGGAGCCTCTGCACACCACGGCCCGTTCGGGGATCCACGCAGCGGCAGGAGCGGCGCCCATGGAGCGGCCGTTCCGGGTAGCCGGATCCCGGCGCGGCGGGCCGGTGGCCCGTTGTCCGCCGATTGTTCGGGCCCGGGCACCGGCTTAGCTTCCCGCCCCCTGAGGCACCCCTTTCGCTCTCCCCATCGGCGCGTCCCTGCAGCCCCCTTGCCATGAGGCGTCACTACGAACTGCTCCGGGCCACGAGCCGCACCTTCGCGGTGGGCATCGAGGCCCTCCCGGGACGGCTGCGGGACGCTGTGACGCTTGCCTACCTCGTGCTCCGGGTCGCTGACTACTTCGAGGACTCGCCCACTCTCCCGCCTGCCCTCAAGACGGAGGCGCTCGAGCGCTGGGCCCGACTGGTGTCGGGGGGTGCAGGCGAGTCGGACGCGGACGGGGCCGCCAGGCTCGGCGAAGCGGTCTCTCCGGCCGACACGGCACTTCCGGACCATCGGGCAGCCCTGGAGGCGCGCTCGATCCTCGAGGCTCTCGCACGTCTCACACCGGCGTTCCGCGAACCGATCGGGCGGCATACGGCCGCGACCACGAGGGGCATGGTGCGCTGGGTCGAGCGCGGAGACGACTTCCCCGACGAGACGGCCCTCGACGACTACATGTTCGAGGTGGCAGGCCGCGTCGGGCTCCTCCTCACCGACCTCTTCTCGGCGTACTCGCGGCGTGTGCGGGGGCGACGGGAGTCGCTTCTCGAAACCGCCGTCTCCTTCGGACTCGGGCTCCAGACCGTGAACGTGATCCGGGGCCTCCACGAGGATCCCCGCCGGGGCTGGACATACGTGCCCCGGCACGTTCTATGTAGCGACGGCCGCGACCGGGGCCCGCTGCCTGATCTCCGAACGCTCGACGGGAACCGCCAGCTCAGGGTCCTGGACTTCCTGGTGGCCAAGGCGGGAGGGCATATCTCAGATGCGCTCACCTACTGCGCGGAGATTCCGCGGCGGGAACGCGGAATCCGGATTTTCTGCGCGATCCCGGCACTCCTCGCGCTCCGCACGGCGGAGTTGAGCCGTGGGAACGTGGCGGTCTTCACCCGCCCGGTGAAGGTCAGCCGCCGGGAGGTGCAGCGCTTGGTGCTCCGGAGCCGGTTGCTCTACGTCTCGAACCTCCGGCTCCGGCGGGCCCGGAACCGTGCCGGTCGCCTCTGCGCGGCGGAGGCGGCGTCTCCATAGCCGAGCCCCCGGTCCGCCGCCGCCCTATCCGGCGCTATCTCCCCCGGCCAGTCGGTTCCCGGCGATCTGGAGCCCGACGAGCGTGAGCTCGGGATTCACCGTGCTGACGTAGCGGGAGTGGCCGGCCACCGCCCTGGCATGGCCGCCGGTGGCCACGACGAGAGCGTCCGGCCGGCCCCACTCCTCGAGGATCCGCCCCGCGAGCCCGTCCACCGCGTCGATCGCCGAGTAGAAGACGCCGCTCTGGACGCATGCCTCGGTCCGCCGGCCGATTACCTCCGCGGGTGGGCGGAACGAGACGCGCGGGAGACGTGCGGTCTTCCCCGCGAGCCACTCCTCGCCGGCCCTGAGTCCGGGGGCGATCACCCCCCCCGAGAACACGCCCGCAGCCGTGATGCAGTCATAGGTCGTCGCGGTGCCGAGGTCCACGACCAGCGTGTCGCGCCGGTAGAGTTCGGCCGCCGCGAGGGTGTTGGCGATCCGGTCCACTCCGACGCCTCCGGGGAGCTCGTCCACGTCGAGCCGGATGGGAAGCCCCTCCGCTCCCTCCAGGACGATGACCCGGCCGCCGCCGAGGAGGCCGATGGCCGCCGTCAGAACTTCCGTATGACTCGGAACCACCGAGCCCAGCACGCTCCGCACGATCTCGACCTCCCCGTAGCCGGCTTCCGCCAGGAGTCCGCGGATGAGCAGCGCGAGCTCTTCCGGGGTCCTGGGCACCGATGTGACGTACCGGCACTCGGCCAAGACCTCGAGGGAGCCGGGCGCGAAGAGCCCGGCCACGGTCTCCGTGTTCCCGACGTCGATTACGAGCTCGTTCACCGTGCTTCCTCCTCTGCCGCGGGCGCGGCCGTGAACCGTGGGGATCCCCAGTCCGCAACCTCGACCGCGCCGGCACGCACAGTCGCCACCGTCCCGTCGGCGGACGTCACCTTCAGCCACCCCTCACCCGAGACACCGCAGGCGGTGCCGGATGTCCCTCCCTCGAGCCGGACGGGCCGGCCCGGGAGATGGTCGCGGGCCTCCCACTCTCCACGGAGGGCTCCCGAGAGACGCGCGGGCGGGGGGTCGGCCCACCGGTGCAGCTCCCGGATGATCGAACGCGCAAGGCGGGGAAGCCCAATCCCGCCGGCGGACGCCTCGCCGAGGAAGGCTGCATGGGACTCGAGGCCGGGCGGATACCCCTCCTGCGGGCGGCGCACGTTGACGCCGACCCCGACGATCGCCCTGCGAGCGTCCTGGCCGTCCGCCTCGCAGAGGATCCCGGCGATCTTGCGCCCTCCGAAGAGGATGTCGTTGGGCCACTTGAGGCCCATCGGGGCGCCGCTCACCTCCTCGAGAGCCCGCGCGACCGATACGCCGGCCGCGAGGGGCAGGACCCCGCTCCCGGAAGCTCCGGCCGTCTCGAGGAGGACCGACATCCACAACCCCGCCCCGGGGGGCGAGTGCCAGCGCCGCCCCGCCCTCCCCCGTCCGGCGGTCTGCTCCCCGGCGATCACTGTGGTCCACGGCGTCGCCCCCGCCGCCGCGAGTCTTCGGAGCCGGCGGTTCGTCGATCCGATGCGGGCGTGGAGTTCGAGCGCGGGGACCCCGAGATCCTCTGCCCACTCGCCGGGCAGGCGGCTTCGCCACTCCGGCGGCAGCGTCCCGACGCCCGCATCCGGATCGCTCACCCTTCCTCCTCCGAAGCGACCGGCCGGATCCGGAGCGAGAGGTCGGCCACCGGGGCGGAGTGCGTGAGCGCACCCACTGAGATCCAGTCCACGCCCGTCACGGCGACGCCTCGCACCCGCTCGAGGGAGATGTTCCCCGAGGCCTCCAGCTCCGGGCGGGGCTCGGGCCATCGCGCCACGCGGGACACGGCCTCGCGAAGCCCGTCCTCGTCCATATTGTCGAGGAGGATCCTCCGGACGGGAAGGCCCCTCAGCTCCTCGACAGCCGCCGGGGTCGGGACTTCGACCTCGACCTCGAGCGCGCGCCGGTTGCTCGCCGCCACGCGAACGACCGCCTCGCGCGCGCCGCCCGCCGCGGCGATGTGGTTGTCCTTGATCAGGATCATGTCATCGAGGCCGGCGCGGTGGTTCACTCCGCCGCCCGTGCGGACGGCCCACTTCTCGAGGAGCCGCCAGCCCGGCGTCGTCTTCCGCGTGTCGGTGATCATGGCGCTGGTGCCCGCCACCGCCTCGACGAACCGGCCCGTCAGCGTGGCGATCCCCGAGAGCCTGCCGAGGAAGTTGAGCGCCGTCCGTTCGGCCGTGAGGAGCCCGCGCGCCGGTCCGCGGACCCGAAGGAGCCCGGTCCCGGGGTCGACCGCGACGCCGTCTTCAACGAGGAGTTCGATCCGGGCGTCGGGTTCCACACGGGAGAAGACCCGGCGCGCGATCCAGACGCCGGCCACGACGAGCCTCGCCTTCGCGACGATGACGGCCTCCGCCCGCGCCGAGGAGCGGACCGTCCAGAGCGTCGTGAAGTCCCCCTCGCCGATATCCTCCCGGAGCGCGGCGCCGATCAGCCGGTCCGACTCCGCACGAAGCGCGGACCGGCCGCCGTTCCGCGGCGCCGTCCCGCCGCTCCTCTCCCCCCGCACCGTCACCGGCCGAGCACCTCCCGGTAGTAGTCCTCGTACACCCCGACGACCGTCGGGGCCGAGAAGCGCGTCTCGGCGATCCTCCGGCCACACCCGCTCATCCGGCGCCAGAGCTCGGGGGAGGCGAGGATCCCGAGCGCTCCGGCCGCCATCCCTTCCACGTCCCCGGGCTCGTAGAGAAGCCCGCTCTCCCCGTCGGCCACGAGCTCGGGAAGCCCTCCGGCCCGCGATGCGACGACCGGCGTCCCGCACGCCATCGCCTCGAGGGCCGCGAGCCCGAAGGATTCCGTCTTGCTCGGAAGAAGGAAGAGGTCCCCGAGGACGAGCAGATCCTCGACGGAGGTGTGCTGGCCGAGGAAGCTGACGCGGTCGGTCACGCCGAGCTCTTCCGCGCGCCTCCGGGCGAGGGGCCGGTCCGGTCCGTCCCCGACCATGATCATCCGGCTCGGGATCCTCTCGGTCACGCGGGCGAAGACATCGATCACGTCCTCGACCCGCTTGACGGCCCGGTAGTTCGAGACGTGGATGAGGAGCTTCTCTCCCCCGGGCGCGAGCCGCGCACGGTCATGCGGGGCCGCGTTCCGGCGGTAGCGGTCGGTGTCGACGAAGTTCGGGATGACCCGGATAGAGGCCCCGCTCACATCGAAGTTCTCCTCCGTCTCCCTCTTCAGGTAGCGCGAGACGGCGGTGAGTCCGTCGGACCGGAGGATCGAGAAGCGGGTCATCGAGCGGAACGAGGGGTGGCGCCCGATGAGCGTGATGTCGGTCCCGTGAAGCGTGGTCACGAGTCGCGGCCGGCCGGCGCCCTCGAACATCTGGCCCGCGAGCCAGGCGGAAGCCGCGTGCGGGATCGCGTAGTGGACGTGCACGAGATCGAGTCCCCGGTCGCGCGCCACCTGGTGGATCGCCACCGCGAGCGCGAGGGTGTAGGGAGGGTGCTCGAAGAGCGGGTAGTCCGCCATCTCCACCTCGTGGAAGAACACCCGCTCGCGAAGGCCGGAGAGGCGGAAGGGCGGCGCATAGGAAAGGAAGTGGATCTCGTGGCCGCGCGCCGCGAGCCCGAGTCCGAGTTCGGTGGCCACCGCTCCCGACCCGCCGTACGTCGGATAACACGCAATCCCGATCTTCACGCGCCCGCTACCCCTCCGGGACCCGCCCCGGTCCGCCGCCACCACGCCTCGACGCGCTCCGCCTGCGCCGCGAGCGGTAGCGAGACATCGATGCGGAGCGATGGCGCCGGGCGCTGGTTGCGAAACCAGGTGAGCTGGCGCCGCGCGTACCTGCGGGTCGCGGACTGCACGCGCCGCAGAGCCTCCCCGGGGGCCAGCTCGCCCTCAAGCACCGCGGCCGCCTCCCGGTATCCCGTCGCGGTCATCCCCGGGTCGTGGGGCCGCACGCCCCCCTCGAGGAGGCACCGCACCTCGTCGAGCAGCCCTGCTTCGAACATCGCTTCCGTCCTCCGGTCGATCCGGCGGTAGAGCTCCGCCCTGTCGAGCTCGAGGAGCACGAGCCGCACATCGAGGGGCTCCGCGTCGAGGGGTCCCTCCCGGTGCCACCACGAGAGGGGCCGGCCCGTGAGGAGCGCCACCTCGATCCCGCGCGAGAGCCGGTGGCGCCCCCCCGGGTCGGTCCCGGCGAGACGCGCGGGATCGAGTACGGCGAGCCAGCGCCTGAGCTCAACGGGGTTGCGGCCGGTGAGCCACTCCCTCAGGCGCCCCCGGCGCCCGGGCTCGACGGGCGGCTCGCGGAACACGGGGTCGGTCAGCGCCCGCAGGAAGAACCCCGTTCCGCCGACGAGGAGCGGCAGCCGGCTCCGGGCCGCGATCTCCCGGATCCACTCCCGCGCATCCCGGGCGAACCGGGCCGCCGAGTATGGCTCTCCGGGATCGACTAGATCGAGGCCGTGGTGGGCGACGAGTCCCCGCTCCTCAGGTCGGACCTTCGCCGTCCCGATATCCATCCCGCGGTAGACCTGGCGGGAGTCCATCGAGATGACCTCGGCATCGAGCCGGCAGGCCACCTCGAGCGAGAGGGCCGTCTTCCCGATGCCTGTCGGCCCGACCAGGGCTGGAAGCATCAGCGGCCAAACTTCCTCTCGAGCTCGGCCCGGGAGAGCCGGACCGTGGTGGGGCGACCGTGCACGTCGTGGTAGGGGAGTTCGGTGGCGAACAACTGGTCGAAGAGCTCCTCGACTTCCGCCCGGCCGAGCGCCTGGCCGGCCTTGATCGCCGCCTTGCACGCGAAGCTCATCGCGACGCGCTCGAACTGGTTTCTGGCCGAGCGCATGAGCGCGGAGCCGTCTGCGAGCTCGGCGAGCATCTCGCGCAGACAGCGCTCGGCATCGAACCCGGGGTGCGGCTCCGGGACGCCGTGCACGATGACCGTGTTCCCCCCGAACCCCTCGATCCGGAAGCCGGTGGCCTCCATGAGCCCCGCGAGATCCTCCACGACGGAGTGTTCCGCGCGGGTGAGCCGGATCGTGAGGGGGAAGATGAGCCGCTGGCTCGCGTGCTCCCCATCGTCGAAGCGGCGCATGATTCTCTCGAAAAGCACCCTCTCGTGGGCCGCGTGCTGATCGACGAGGAGGAGGCCGTCCCTCACCTCGGCGAGGATCCACGACCGGTGCACCTGCCAGATCCGTGCGGGCCTGTACTCGGGGACACGCTCTCCCGGAGCCTTCTCGCCGGCGGGTGCCTGCGGCCCGTCCAGCAGAGGAACGAAGAGCGCCATCTGGGAGTCGGACTCCGACGCGGCGGCGTCGGAATCCGCCTCGCCGTCCCCGTCGCCCTCTCCCTCCGGGGGCCCGCCCCGCGCCCCCGGCGCGCCACTCGACGACAGCTCCGCGCTGAGGACCGGCCTGGCCGGATGCCCGTCGAGGGTGGCGGCGCTCGCCATCGTCTCGAGCGCAGCGCGCACGCCGCGCTCGACGAGCGTCTCGACCGCCGCCAGGTCCCGAAACCGGACCTCGGCCTTCGTCGGATGGACGTTCACGTCCACGCTTCCGACCGGAACGGCGAGGAAGAGAAAGAGCCACGGCCGGTTCTTCTCGGGGATCGTCGTCCGGTAACCGCGGTCCACGGCACGCAGGAGCGCCGGTTCCCGGAAAGGCCGCCCCGCGACGAAGAGGCAGCTCCGCCGGAAGCCGGGCCGCGTCGCATCCGGCCGCTGGACGAGCCCCCGGAGCCGGATCCCCCCGCTCTCGGCCTCGATGCGGAGTAGGTCACGGGCGGCGGCGTCTCCCCAGAGCGCCGCGATCCGCTCGACGACGCCCGAGGCCCGGGGAAGGTCGAGGAGCGTGCGGTCGTCCGAGGTGAGGGTGAAGGCGACCTCGGGGTGGGCGAGCGCGAGCGGGGAGATCGCCTCGCTCGCGGCCCGGGCCTCCACCGGGGGCGCCCGCAGGAAGTTGGCGCGGGCCGGGGCATTGTAGAAGAGGCTCTCGGCCGTCACGGTCGTGCCCCGCGTGCGGGCCAGATCCTCGACCCCCATGATCGTGCCCCCGCGTACCCGGATCCGGGTGCCGCTCCTCTCCTCGTCCGTCTGCGTCTCCAACGTGAAGCGGGAGACGGATGCGATCGAGGGAAGCGCCTCCCCCCGGAATCCGAGCGTTCCGATCGTCCGGAGGTCCCGCGCGCTCCGGACCTTCGAGGTGGCGTGGCGGTCGAGGGAGAGGATCGCGTCCCCGCGTCCCATGCCGCACCCGTCGTCCGCGACGCGGATCGTCCGTTTTCCTCCCAGCGCGATGTGGACATCGATCCTGCGTGCACCGGCATCGAGCGCGTTCTCGACGAGTTCCTTGACGACCGAGGCCGGCCGCTCCACGACCTCGCCGGCCGCGATCTGGTTGGCGACACCGTCAGGGAGGATCCGGATCGTCCGCGGCACGGTGGCAGCCTCAGCTTCCCGGAAGGCCGAAGAAGCGCCGGGCATTCGCCGTCGTGGCCCGCTCGACCTCGGAGGGCGTCTCATCCCGGAGCCGGGCCACAGCGTCGCGGATGTACGGAAGGAAGGCCGGCTCGTTGCGGCGCCCCCGACGGGGAACGGGCGCCATGTACGGGCCATCGGTCTCGAGCATGTAACGGTCCTCCGGAATGCGCCGGACAGCGCCGGCGCCGGTGAAGGAGGGGAAGGTGACGAGCCCGGTTAGGGAGACGAGCCATCCCTCCTCAAGCGCGGCGTCGAGGAGCCCGTCGTGGCCGGCGAAGCAGTGGAGCACGCCGCGCACACCCGCCCCCCCTGCCTCCCGCACCACCGCTGTCATATCGCCCTCCGCCGCCCGGCAGTGGACGACGAGGGGGAGGCCCGTCTCGGAAGCGGCCTCTACATGCGCGTCGAGAACGCGGCGCTGCATCCCCCGGGGCGAGAAGTCGTAGTGGTAGTCGAGACCGCATTCGCCGAGGGCGACGATGGCCCCGGGAGGCGATGACCGGGCCACAAGGAGATCCCTGAGCCTCCGCGGCGCGTCTTCGGCCTCGTGGGGGTGGACGCCGGCGGTGCCCCAGAGGTCGGGCCACCCCTCCCCCGCCCCGCCGTCCGCCTCCCGCCGGTCCGGGAGCCGGGCGACGGCGTCGGCGTCGGCGAGGTCGGAGGCGATCGCCACGACGCCCCCGACGCCCGCCCCGCCCGCTCCCGCGAGAACGCCCGGAAGGTCGTCGCCGTAGCGCTCGTGCGTCAGATGGCAGTGTGTGTCGATCAGCATCGGTCCCCGCGACGCGGCCCGCTCCCCCGGGGAAGAAGAAGGAGGGCCGCGGATCCCTTCCACGGCCCCCCGGGTTCCCTCCGCACGCGAACTCCCGGGGTTACACGGGAATCGCCTGCCCCCTGCCCCTCCGGCCCCTCCGCCGCCGGGCCTTCCGCCGGTCGGCCTCCTCCTTCGTACCCCACCGGCGCTGGATCTCGAGAAGCGCCGGCGTGGCGACGAAGATCGACGAGTAGGTCCCGATCACGACCCCGAGGATCAGGACGAGGGTGAAATCGCGGATCACCGCGCCGCCGAGGATCAACAGCGCCGTCAGCACTGCGAGCGTCGTTCCGGAGGTCATCACGGTCCTCGGGAGGACCTCGTTGATCGAGCGGGTCATGAGCGCCTGCGGATCCTCGCGCCGCCCTCCCTTGCGGTTCAGGTTCTCGCGGATGCGGTCGAAGACGACGATCGTGTCGTTGAGCGAGTAGCCGATGACGGTGAGGATCGCCGCGACGGTCGGAAGCGAGATCTCGACGCGGAAGAGAGCGAGGAAGCCGAGCGTCAGGAGGATGTCGTGGACGGTCGCGATGACGGCGGCCAGCCCGAAGCGGAACTCGAAGCGCGCCGCGATATAGATCAGCGTCGCGATGAAGGAGACCATGATCGCAAGGAGCGCCCGCGTCTGCAGCTCCCCGCCGATCGTCGGACCGACGAACTCCCTGTCGAGAACCTCGAAGTCCGCGACGAGCGGGCTCGCTTCGAGGACCGCGGCGAGTTCGTTGGCCACCTCCTCGGGCTCCCCCGCCCCGCCGAGGGGCACACGCACGGTGTACTCGTTCTCGGAACCGAACTCGCTGATCGGAGGCGCCTGCGCGCCCCCGAGCGCCTCGCGCAGGTCGGCGACGGTCGTAGTTGCATCGACCTGAACGACGACGCGCGTCCCTCCGGTGAAGTCCACCCCGTAGTTCTGCCAGTACCCGATCGCGAAGATGTTGACCACCATCGCGACGAAGCCGGCGAGGATCGCCGCTGCCGAGACGACGTACGCCTTCCGGCGCCAATCCAGGAAGGAGAAGTGGGCGTTGCGGAAGATCCAGAGCTGCATCGCGTCCCCCCGTTCCGCGCTAGATGCTGACCGTCTGGTTCGCCGTCTTCCCCCGGATGTAGATGAGGAAGAGCGTCCGGGTCACGTAGAGCGCCGTGAAGAAGGAGGCGATGATCCCGATCGAGAGGGTGACGGCGAAGCCGCGGACCGGACCCGTCCCGAACTGGAAGAGGATGAGGGCGGTGATCAGCGTCGTGATATTCGCGTCGACGATCGCCGAGAGCGCATGCGCGAATCCTTCGTCGACGGCGTTGCGGATCGCCCGCCCCTCCGCCAGCTCCTCGCGGATCCGCTCGAAGATGAGGACATTCGCGTCGACAGCCATCCCGATCGAGAGGATGAGGCCGGCGATCCCCGGAAGGGTGAGCGTGGCGTTGATTCCCGCGAGCCCGCCGAGGACGAGGACGACGTAGACCGAGAGCGCCAGCACAGCCAGCAGCCCGGACACGCGGTAGTAGAGGATCATGATCAGGACCACGAAGGCGAGCCCGACGATCCCCGCGGTCATCCCCTGCTGGATCGAGTCCTGCCCCAGGGACGCACCGACCGTGCGCTCCTCCATGATCTGGAGCGCGGCGGGTAGCGCGCCGGCCCGGAGCACGAGGGCCAGGTCCGTCGCCTCCTCCATCGACGAGCCGCCGAGCTCGATCTGGCCGCGCGCGCCGATCCGCGCCTGGACGACGGGTGCGCTCACCACCTCCCGGTCCAGCACGATCGCGATCCGCTCGCCGATGCTCCGCCCCGTCAGCTCCGCGAAGCGGCGCCCGCCGACGCGGGAGAGCTCGAACTGCACGACCGCCTGGTTGAACTGCTGGTCGCGCATCGCGGTGGCGTCCTCGAGCATGTCCCCCGTCAGGAAGGCGTTGTCCTCGAGCACATAGAGGATCGCAAACGTCCGGGCTCCGGTCGCGACGGGGATCCACCCCCACTGGAGCGAGAGCTCCCTCGGGATCACCGCCTGGACCTCCGGCATCTCGAGAAAGCCCTGCACGAGCTCGACATCCTCCGTCGCGACAAGGAACTCGCCGGGCGATCCGCCCGCGAGAAGCCGCGAGGTGAAGGGGCGGTAGTCGGGTTCGGCCGGCGGGACCTCGGCAGGCGGCTCGGCAGCCTCGGCGTCGGCCGGGGCACCCTCGGCCACTTCCTCCTCGGGGAGGGTCTCTTCGGCATCCTCGCCGGCATCGTCCGCGGCGTCGCCGAAGAGGAGCGCCTCGACGGACTCGCCGCTCGGAAGCTCCGACTCGAGCTCGGCCCCGAGCGCCCGGATCGAATCCTCCCCGAGGGTCGTGGTGATGACCTGGTCGATCCGGGAAAGCGAGGACGTCAGCTCGGCGGTGGAGCGGACCAGCTTCCACTCGAGGAGCGCGGTCTGTCCGACGATCTCCTTGGCGCGCTCCTCGTCGTCGACACCCGCAAGCTCCACGATGAGACGCTCGGATCCGACCTGCTGGATGAGCGGCTCCTCGACGCCGAGCTCATCGACCCGGTTCCTGATGATCGTCTCGGCCCGGTCGATAGCGTCCTCGCGCGCCTCGGCGGCCATCGTGCCCTCGGGGTCATCCACCTCGAGTGCCAGATACATCCCCCCCTGGAGGTCGAGGCCGAGCTTCACCGGGCTTCCCGACTCCACCTGGTTCTGGTAGAGGTAGTAGCTGCAGCCGGCGAGGATGAGGACGATGAAGACGATACGTGTTCGAAGCGACTTGAACATGGCGCCCTTGGGCGTGGGGGAGAGTCAGCCTTGAATTTTCGCCGGGCCGGCGGGGAGTGTCAATCTCGGTCGGCGCGCCTGCTGGGAAGCAGTATGGGGTCGTCGGGGCCATGAATCCGCTCCCCCGCACGTTTCGGGCGGCCCACCGTGTCCACCTGCATGCGCAACAAGTCGGCCCGCTGCTTTCTGGTCAACTTGCGGCCGCCGCCAGAACCTTCGAGTCGATGGGCAGAGTGCGCTCCGGGTCGCATAGCTCGTCGATACGGACCCGCTTGCGGTCGAACAAGTGCTTGATGCGGGCGGGCGTCTCGGTTCGGTTGGCGACGGTGATCATCACAGGAGTGGTGGCAACGCCCTTCTTCATCCAATCCTTGGCGGTCTCGCGCCAGTCGTAGCCGAGCAGGTAGTAGCCGTTCGTGACCAGGTCCGGCAAAGGCTCCTCCGGCTCGGCCCGCCGGTTCAGGTCATCCTTGACCTCGGGGTCCTGGTAGATGTGGTAGAGGCGCGACCTGCAGGTCTTGGCGTCGGGAACCGCGTTGTCGCGGATCACCACCCTCGGCGTCTTCACTAGACCGGACTCTATCGCATCGTTCAGGCCGAAGTCGCTCACGATCCATCCGAACAGCGCTTCTTCGGAGCGTCGCCTGCCCGACGGCACGAAAGGCGTCGCGGAGAAGTCGTAGCAGGCGAGAATGCCTCGCGCCCCGTGGATGCGATCCAGTCCCCATTTGGCCGCTTCCTCAACTGTGCTCTTCAGGACCCCCTTTACCTTGCCACCTGCAGGAACCCGCCATGCGTGATGTGCCTCGCGTCGTTGATGACCAGGAGGTTCTGCGCACTCGCCATCTCGCCGAGCACGTCCCTGACATTAGCGGCATCGCACTTCGGGCCACACTTGTCGACGCCCCGCTTCTTGGCGATCCGCTCCTCTGTCTCCCAGTTGAGTGCGTGCCAGTTGCAGATCACGACTTTGCCACGGGGTAGTTTGTCACGTAGTGCCGGAGGCACGACGCGGAACTCCTCCTCGTAGTGGTTGTCGGGATCGGAAGGCTTGAGAACGGGCAAGCGGCTCCGCACGGTAAAGCCAGGGGGCAACCACGAGGACATTCTGCGCGAACCGGACATCGCGGGGGCTTCGCGACCTTGTTGAGGACGTGCCAGGCGATGACCATGGCCATGACCACGGTCTTGCCCAATCCTGTCGCCATCTTCGCGCGTAGCCTCTTGAGCGCGCCGCCGTCAGACGGGATGTCGATGCCCACCCGTTCGCTCGGCGGGGCCTCGGCCAGCCAGATCAGCGTTTCGGCCGCCTCAAGCCAACAAAAGAAGAACCGGCGGCACTCGAACTCCTCGGGATCGTTCCAGTGCTCCAGAAGCCGCTTCGTGATCCCCGTCACGCCGGGATGGCCACTCTCTCGCCACGCTTTGACCCGCTCCCGAATCCTGTTGACGAGCGGGATCTCGCTGAACACGCCGGGATCGTCGAACGCG
>JAAXGI010000016.1 GCA_012267505.1 Gemmatimonadota bacterium | reverse complement strand
GGAGGATCTTCGCGAAATCGTCGCGCGCGGGACGAAAGCCTCTCACCGGAACTCCCGGATGCTCAGGCGGCCGGCGTGAGGGTTGGCGCCGATGACGGAGGCAAGCGATATCCGCCCAGCGCTAGGGCGGCGGCCGCCAGGAAGAGCGGGAAGTGCCGTACCGTCATCGTTGTCCTCCGGGGCCAAGCGACGCGCGCGGCAGCGCGGTTCCCCCTTCGGGCCGGTGCAGGGGCCCGCCGCCGCGGTCAGCCGCTTCCAGCCCCGGGGATCCCGACCCCGTCGATCCGACCCTCGGCCACGGCGATTTCCGCACAGAGGATCGCGCCCCCGGCCGCGCCGCGCACGGTGTTGTGGGAGAGCACCGCCATCTTGATGCCGAGGATCGGACACTCCCGGATCCTTCCGACCGAGACGGCCATCCCTCCCTCGAGGTCGCGGTGGAGCCTGGGCTGGGGATGGTCCGGCCCGTCGAGGACATGGATCACCCGCTTCGGCGCGGACGGAAGCTCGAACTCCCACCGCCCGCCCCGGAAGCCGGCGAGCACCTCGGCCACCTCGGCGGCCGACGGCCGGCCGGCGAGCTCGAGCGACACCATCTCGAGATGTCCGTCGAGAACGGGCACGCGTGTGCACTGGGCGCTCACCTCTATGGGCGCCTCCTCGATCGCGCGGCCGGCGAGTTTACCGAGGATCTTCCGCGTCTCGGTCTCGAGCTTGTCCTCCTCCCCGGAAATGAAGGGAACGACGTTGTCAAGTATCGCCATCGAGGAGACGCCCGGGATCCCCGCGCCTGAGATCGCCTGGAGCGTAACGACGTTCACCCGTCGCACGCCGAAGGCCATGTGGAGCGCCTGGAGCGGTACGACGAGCCCGATGGTCGAACAGTTCGGGTTGGCGATGATCCCTCCGCCCGGCGGGAATGCCTGTGCCTCGAGGAGCGCGAGGTGGGCAGAGTTCACCTCCGGGACGAGGAGCGGCACGTCGGGGTCCATCCGGTGGTTGCGGGCATTCGTCACGACCATGGCGCCTGCGGCCGCGAACGCCGTCTCGACCGGCCCGGCCACGCTCGAGTCGAGGGCGGAGAAGACAATGGGAACGTCCGGACCCACCGCCGTGGGCAAGACGGGGAGGGCCGCCACCCCGGGCGGGATCGCCTCGTCCTGCGCCCAGCTGACGGCCTCGCCGTACGGCCGCCCTTCGGACCGCTCCGACGCGGTAACCGCCGTCACGCGAAACCACGGGTGCCGGTCGAGGAGGCGGATGAAGCGCTGGCCGACGCTCCCGGTCGCCCCCAGGACCCCTACCGGAATCCGACTGTCCTCTGGCATCTCCGAGCCCTCCTCATCTCCCCCGACGGATACTCCCGCAACGGATGAAACTGTTGCCGCCGGACAGGACCGCCAAGGCCCCGCACGATATCCGCCCGCCGGAGGCCCCCGGGTGGGACCGGGAGCGGCGCCGCTGTCTCTCCGGGGCACATGCCACCACACGACAGCAGCCCTGGTGACGACATGAACTCCCCGACCGGAGCGCTCCTCCTCACCCCCGCCTTCGGAACCGGGACACCGACGTGCCAGGGCGGCGAGTCCAGCTCTCCGGCCGCGGGATCGTCGCGGAGGTGATCAGGCTCCTCGAGTTACGGCGGCGCGACCGGTCCGGGCCTCCCGGGCCGGAGCTCGGCGCGGACCGCCGATCACCCTTCCCCGGCCCGGCCGCAGCCCGCCCGCGGCACCCCCCGTCCGGTCCTGACCCGCATCGTCCCGGGGAGCCTCTTCTGTCGGAACGGGGGCCGCGCACGCACATTGAAAGCATGTGTTGGTCAGGTCCACAACTCTAGCCGGGAGGAGGTGGCAGCGATGAACACTCAGAGATCACGCAGTGCCGGCTGGCCGGCGGGAATCGCGGCAGCGGCTGTGCTCGCGCTGGCTGCATCGGCGGGCCACGCCCACGCGCTCCAGTCGCCGGACGCGGCGCTCACCGGATCGGTGACCTCCGATGCGGAGGGACCGATGGAGGGAGTCCTGGTGAGCGCCAAGCGGGACGGCTCCACCATCACCGTCACGGTGGTGAGCGATGCCTCGGGCACCTACACCTTCCCCGCGTCGAGGCTGGAGCCGGGAGAGTACGCGGTCTCGGTTCGCGCGGTGGGATACGTGCTGGAGCCGGCCACCCGGGAGGTGGCAATCCGGCCGGGCCGGGCCTCCGCGCTGGATCTCCGCCTGGAGGAGGCAGACCTCCTCTCCAAGGCGCTGCATCTGTCGACGGCGGAGTGGCTGATGAGCTATCCGCTCCCGGAGGAGGACGTCTTCACCCTGCTCCGAGACTGCGCGCGGTGCCACGACCACCGGCGCGTGGCCATGTCCAGATTCACGGAAGCGGAACTCCCCTACGTCATGCAGCGGATGCGCTACTACTGGCTGGGGAGCACGCCCGTGACCTACCAGCTTCCGCCGGACCAGGTCGTCGACTGGGGCCGGGGCCGCGGGGTGATGGGCACCGACTCGCCGACGCCCTTCGACTCCCTCCAGGCGCGCGCGGTCGCAGCGATCAATCTCAGCAGCGGCCCGTGGGACTATCCCCTGAAGACGTATCCGCGGCCTGCGGGGGAGAACACCGACGTCATCTACACCACGTACGATCTGCCCAGGGTCATCAACAAGCCCCACGACGTGCAGATGGGGCCCGACGGCCGCATCTACTACGATGACTTCAACCGCCAGATCATCGGCAGGCTGGATCCCGAGACCGGTGAGACGGTCGAGTGGGATCTGGGCGAGATGTTCCCGCAGCTCGTCGATGCGGAGGCGATGCAGAACGACGGCAACCGTGTGATCACGCCGGACGGCCAGGGACGGTTCTACATCACCCCGCCGGGCCTCAGGCGGGGCGAGGGATACGTGGTCGTGTTCGACTCGCGGACCGAGACCTTCGAGTACTGCGGCGCAGCTGGCCACTTCAGCGCGGCCAGCTCCATCCACGTGGACGGATACGCCTGGATGAGCCGCGGGGGTCAGGTCCTGCGGGTGTCCTTCCCCGAGGGCGGGGACTGTATCGTCGAGTCGGTCGCTCCGGGTGAGCGCCTGCCCGCCTACGACCAATACGTGGACTCAGGGAACAACGTCTGGGGCGCCAGCCGCAACAGCACGGAGTACTGGCGGGTCGACGCCGAGACGTTCGAGGTCACCCGCTACCCGATCCCCGAAGAGCCGCGCGGGGAGACGGGGCTCGGCGGCGGCAGCCGCCGCGGCTGGATCGACAACCAGGACCGCCTCTGGTTCGGCGGCTTCGACGGGAACTACGTCGGGATGCTGGACACGAGAGCGCCCGGGGGGCCGGAGTTCGAGCTCTTCCCGATGCCGATGCCCTGGTTCCAGCCGTACATGGCGCAGAGCGACAACGCGGGATACGTGTGGACCGGTTCGATCTCGGCCGACCACGTCGCGCGGATGAACGAAGAGACGGGCCAGTGGAACCTCTATCTCCTCCCCGGTGAGACGAATATCCGCCAGATCCATGTCGAGGAGGGCGACGGGGGGGAGCTGTCGAGTCTGTGGATCGGCGCGAACCATCAGGGCCGGATCATCCACATCGAGCCGCTCGAAGGGTAGCGGCGGCGCAGATGGGCCCGGACGGCCGGAACGGGCTCTCCGGGCCTATCTGCTCCTGAGTTCCACGTCGATGACGCCACCGGCGTGGTTCGTGCCGTACCGCGTCGTCGCGTCGAGCGGATCGATGAACTCCACCCGCTCGACATCGTTGACGTGGATGTCCAGGAGCGCTTCGAGGCGCCCCTGCTGGCGCATGCCGTAGAGGTAGACGACAGGCACGTTCGCATCGGGCAGGACAATCGACGAACGGCCCCGCGGCCAGAGCCACCGCGGACGGAGCTCGACGAGGGCGTAGTAGAGGCTCGGGGCCAGCGTCGCCTGGATCTCCTCGGCAGTCACTACGTTGAGCGAGCGCCTCTGGCCGGTGGTGCCGGCACACCCGCCCCAGAAGAGGAGCGAGCCGAGAAGGGCTGCGGCACCGACCGCGCGTGCGGCCCGGCTGACCATCGGCCCTGCCCTCATCGCCCCAATCCTCCCCCACCGGCGATCACTTTCCCTCTCCTGACCAGCGTCGGGGAACGGAACGGTCCCCCCATCCGGCCTCCCCTGACGGGGCCGCGCCAGCCTCATCCCAGACGTTCTCATCCCGCGCCGACCAGGGTCAGGATAGCGAACCCCGCCCAGATCGCCTGACGCCAGGAGAACTCGTGGCGCACGGGAACGCCCGGGTCGCGCGTCCAGAGCATGATGACTCCGCAGTTGGTCAGCGAACGGTACTCGATCGGCACCGAGGCCTGCTGGTGGACCTCCATCCCCTCCACATCCACGACCGATACGATCTCGTCGAGGCTCCCCGCCCCCGTCAACACGACCCCGTCGAGGACATAGAGCGACCTGCAGCCGCCACGGAGGCGCACGTCCGCACCCCGTCCCAACTCGCCGCCGGTTCGGAGCTGCACACCCGGAAACTCGCGAAGCAGGTCCGAGACCAGGTGGGGATCGCGTACCTCGATCGCCTCGCGGTCGACCGCGGTGCCGCCCGAGGTGATCTGGCGGTCGTAGAAGCCGGCCCGCTCGAGGAGATTCTCGCGCCGGGCCGCTGCGATGACAGGCTCGAGCTCGTAGCGGGCGCGGACCATCTCGATGCGGAGATCGACGACGCCGGGCTCCTCGAGGAGGAGGAGATCGGAGACGGGCGAGAAGAGGCGCCCGGCCACGCGGAGCTCGTAGGTCCCAGGAGCCAGGGGGTCGGTCAGAAACTCGCCCCTCCCGTCCGCGAGGCCCGTCCAGACGGATTCGCGCGCGGACTCAGGGCCGGCGATCTCGACCGAGGCGAGGGGCACCGGCTCCCCGCTCAGGCGGTCGACCACCGTGCCGACGAGGCGCACGGTCCCGTCGGCTCCGGGCGCCGCCCTTTCCTGCGCTCCCGCCGCCCGGGATGACACAAGCACGGAGACAACGAGGGCCGGGAGCGTCACCGCCGCGAAAACGGGCCGGAGGCGCATCGATCACCGGCGCGCCGGGGACGGAATGCGCGGCGGGCAGGCCGTCCGGATGCGTTGCCTCCCCCGGCGACCGCTCACCGGTTCATGCTGTAGAGACCGACATCCGTGCTTCCGGCGCCGCTGCATCCCTCCGGTCCATAGCGGAGGAACTTCTGCACCCGCTCTCCCGTGTTGACTTCCCCGGTGTAGATGTTCCCCTGCGAGTCGACGGCCACGGCATGGACCCAGTGGAACTCGCCGACCTGCTTCCCGGAGCGGCCGATCCGGTCCAGCTCCTGGAGGTTCTGGCGGTTCAGGACGTAGACGGTGCCGTTCGCGAGGTCGCCCACGTAGAGACACGTCTGCCCAGGATCGGTCGAGAACGCGAGGGTCCCGGAGGTGCCGCTTGCGGTCTGGGGAGCCACGTGGACCTCCCCCACGAAGCCGCAGACCCCCACCTCCCCGGCCGGGTTGCTGCAGACGCCGCCGACTTCCTCCGAGTTGAAGACCTGGATCCGGTTGTTGCCCCGGTCGCAGGCGTAGAGGAGACCGCCGACGGCGACCTTGGCACAGTGGAGGGGACCGCGGAAGAAGAGGGGCATCAGGTTGCCCGCCTGGTAGTCGCCCACCCACGGACCCGCGTCGTAGGGGTCTGTGTCCGTGCCGTCGGGGTCGTCCACGGGATTCTGCCCGTACGCCCCGAAGTGACCGATGTACTGGCCCGTCTCGGCATCCACGATCAGGATCCGCCGGTTCCCGTAGCCGTCGGCGATGTAGAGGCGGTTCGTCTCGGGATCGACCGACATCTCGGCCACCAGATAGGGCTGCGGAGTCCCGCCCGGCCCGCCGTCGATCCTCTCGCTGTCGGGTGCCTCCATACCGGCATTGCCGATCTGGTAGACGAACTCGCCTTCGGCGGTGAACTTGAGGACGTGGGAGTCATCCCCGTGTGTGGCGGCCCAGGGGAAAGTGTCGAGACTGGGCTGCTGCTGGGCGACGCCGTTGTTCTGTCCGTTCCCCGATACATAGACGTATCCGTTGTGGTCCACGAAGATCCCGTGCTCGCGCGCGGGCCAGTAGCACCCGTCCTCCTCGCGGCAGTTCTCCTCAAGGAACCCAGGGTCCGCTGGACCACCCCACGCGTCGAGCAGATTCCCCTCCGGATCGAACCGGAGCACGGAGGGGGCCGGCACGCAGCACCCGGAGGTCTGCACCCCGTACGGCCTCGGGTGCCCGAGCCCGGTCACGGGAACACCGTCCGCGTTCGTCCCGACCGCTTCGAGCGCCGCTGCCGCGCTCGAGTCGAGCGCCCGCGAGCGATGGTAGACCCAGATGTCGTCGTTGCTGTCGACCGCGATGCCCCCGACCTGGCTGATCCGCCAGTTGTTCGGGAGCGGCTTCGGCCAGCTCGGATCCACGATGAAGCTCGGCGCTATCCCGGACGCGGGAACCCGTGAGGCATTCCGTTCGGCGACGCGGTCGATCGCCCCGATCGCGCTCAGGGCCGCCGCTCCCTCCATCCCGCCCTGGGCGGCACCGCTCTCCGCGGGACCCGAGCAGGCGGGAAGGACGGCGAGTGAGACGAGGATTCCCGCGGCTGCGGTGTACTTGAAGGTGGTCATGGTGTCACACCCCGGTTGAGTCCAGTTCGTCTGCGGGGCCCCGGCCGCGGAGCCCTCGGGCGTCGGCGGTCAGCGGGGAGTGATCACCCCGATGTCGCCCTCGATCGTGAGCTCCGTGTCCAGTCGCGCGCTCAGCTCGCGGATGTCCCTGAGGAGCCGCTGCGCCCGCTCCCCCTCGAGCACGTAGGGCTGCGTCACATCCAGCCCGAGGCCCGCGATGGGCACGACCTCCACGCGCCGGGGCCCGTCCGCCGTGAGCGTCACCCGCGCCGCGAAGTTGTCGATGAAGTAGTCGTGCGTGTGGCCGAAGGAGAAATTCGAGAGCGAGTAGAAGATCACGCCGCCGTTGTGGACCTCGACACCCTTGGGGACGTGGGCGTGGTGGCCGAGAATGATGTCGGCCCCCTCGTCGATCATCTCCCGCGCGAATGCGCGCGCGGCCTCCGGAATGTCCTTCGATTCCCGGGCCCCCACCCCCCAGTGGAAGGAGAGGATCACCACGTCCGCCTGATCGCGGACCCGCCGGATGTCCTCGCGCATGAGGAGGGGATCCATCGCCATCACCCCCGCGCCGCCCGGACGCGCGAACCCGTCGACCCCGACCCAGCTCACCCCGTAAGTGTAGGCGAGAAAGGCCATGCGGACACCGTTTCGCTCGATGATGTACGGCCTCCGTGCCTCCTCCAGATCCCGCCCGCCCCCGACCCATCCCACGCCGGCCCGGTCAAGAGCGTCCATCGTGTCGAGGAGCCCGGTGGTCTCCGCATCCAGGAGGCGGTTGTTCGCGAGCGAGATCACGTCGAAGCCGGCCCACCCGAGCGCGTCCGCAAAGCCGGTCGCCCCCACCGAGGCGGTCTGCTGGACCTGCGCCCGGTCCGAGATCGGCATCTCCAGGTTCGCGAAGGCGACGTCGGCGTCGCGTATCAGCTCCGTCGTACGCCGGAAGGAGTGGCGCCACTCCTCCTCCTCGCTCGCGAACTCGATCCCGGGTTGCGGGACCCGGTAGTGAAGCTCCCGGTAGGTCTGGTCGAGCTCGTCGCGTCCGATCCGGACCCGGATCGAGTCGAGATTCTCCTCGAGGTTCAGGTAGGGGATCGCCATCCAGTCGCCCGGATCGGAGAGATAGGCGACCGTCGGCCGGTACGGGAGCCGCGACCACTCGATGTCGCCCCCCGCGAGAAGCCGGACCTCCTGAGCCGCGAGGCTCCCGCCCGAGAGTACGACGGCGAGTACGAGCCCTGCGATACACCAGCCACGCCTCTGCTCCAGCATCCCCCGCCTCCATCCGTCAAAGCGTCCACTCGATCAGCCGCCCGCCACGAGATTCGGCGGTGAACCGCCGCCCTGCAAGCCCTACCCCCGGACGGGCAACGGGGGACCCGGCACACCGCGGCCGGCTCCCCCGCCCCAAGCGGGTCGCGACGTGCGAGCCCGCCGTCCCTCCCCGGTCAGAAGTTCGGGTTCGTCAGCGTCTCGAAATCCGGAAGCGGCACGCACCCGACAACGTTCGGGTTGTACGGCTGGCCCCTGGGACTCTGTCCCTGCGGGAACGGCTCGTCCCAGCGCATCTGGTCGGCCATCCGCGTTCCCTCGAGGAAGAGCTCCTTCTTTCGCTCGATCCGGACCTGCGCCTGGATCTCGGCCTCGTTGGAGCTCGCGAAGTCGTGCGGCGCGAGCTCGGGGTAGCGGTCCCTGAGCATGTTGATGATGTCCACCGCCCGCTGGCCGCCCTCCACCTCGGCGATCATGAGCTGCGACTCCTCCCAGCTCGTCACCGGAATCGAGGCGGACCGGGAAAGGTACTTCCCCTGCACCCAGATGTCCGAGAAGGCGTCGAACCCCACCCCGAGCCCCTCGTGGATCATCGGGACTCTCGGGTCGAACTCGCCGGTGGGCTCGAAGATCCCGAGGAGCTCCGCGTCGGCCGGCACCGGCATGCCCCCGTGCTGGCCGGGCGCGTATTCCCAGCTCAGGATGACCCCGAAGTCGATGTTGCTCTGCCAGTAGATGTTGTTGTAGGTGCGCGCGATCGCGTCGTTGAAGCTCGCCTCGAGGACGAACCCCTCGGGCACCTGGCTCGCGTCCGCGACGACGCTCCCCGCCTCACCGAGCATCAGGTTGGCCCGCGCCCGGCCGTTCAGCGAGGCGTAGCGGTAGGTGTTCGCCTCGGCCTGCCGCGATCCCGTGACCCCTCCGAGACGCTCGACCGCCTGCGAAAAGCGGTCCCGGGCCGCGCGGTACCCATCCTCGCGCGACATCGGAGCGCCCCCGTCGAAGACCACCTGGCAGAAGTCCTCGGCCAGGAGCTGGATGGACCAGCCCTCGTAGGCGAGCGCCTTCCCGATGAGGAAGTTCTGCTCGTTCGGGTTCATCTCCTCGAACCCGGAGATGAACTCCACGGCCGTCTTGGCCTGGACGCGGGCCGTCTGGAGCCCATTGTGGTGGGCCCGCTCCTCCTCGCAGGTGCCGTCACCCCACCGCGTCTCCCAGTACGGGTTCAACCGGTGCTGGGGCTCGAGGAGCCAGACGGCGTTGTCGGTCGCGTAGAACTCCCCCGTCCAGAACCCCATGACCTCGACGTGGTTGTCATAGACGCAGTCGAAGTCGGCCTGCGCGCCGAGAACCAGCGTCTCGGCCAGCCTCGGATCATTCAGATCGCCGGACACGAGCGCGCCGGGAAGATCCGCTTCCAGGAGGCTGTCGCACGCGCCCGCGCCCGCCGCCACCAGAAGCACGCCGAACAGGGTGAGCCACCCACCCCGCGGCTTCCTCCCCTTCCCTTCCCTCTCCCTGGACTTGCCAGTCATATGTCGTTCCTCCACTGCCCGCATATTCGTCGACGGGGACCCGGGCCACGCCCCGGACCGGAACCTCCGGCACCCGTGGCGCGACCTCTTCGTCCTCCGGTCAGAACCCAACATTCAGCGAGACCGTCAACCGCTGGAGCGGCGGGATGGCGTTGTGGGTGTGCCCCGCTCCCGCGAAGTCGCTGAGCGAGCTGCTCCGCTCGGGGAACCGGTTGAATTCGTCGACGATGTCGGTGTATTCCTGCTCCTGCCAGAGATACCAGAGGTTGTACGCCGCGAGCCTGAGCGAGGCGCGGTCGGCTCCCACGCGGCTGGCGAGGGCCTCGGGGAGCGTGTACTGGAGCCCGAGTTCCCGGAGCCGGATGAAGCCCGCGTAGTAGCGCGACGTCGGGATACGGTTGACCGACACCTGGCCCTGGAAAATCGGATCGTCCCGCAGGATCCGGTCCTTGATGTTGGCATACGTGGTCAGTCCCGCGGCGAGGTCCTGCATCGCCTGCGCGTGGCCACCGCGGCCGTCCGCGCTCACGTAGAGGCGCCAGTTCTCGAGGATCGTGAGGGTGTTGCTGAGCTGGATCGTCCAGGTCGGCTCGCCCGTCCGGCCGTAATAGAGGAGCGGTGCCTGGGAGCAGGGGACCGGGGATCCCCCCGGCATGTAGGACTGGCCTTCCACGCTGTGCGGACCCGTGCCGCTGTCGCACATGACGTTCGTGACCGAGCCCCGGTTGCCGGACACGAAGTCCGCGGAGACGACGAGCGGGGCCCAGAGGCTCCCGAGCGGGAACCCCTCGACGTGGTACTGCCCGCTCCGGTTGTGGACGAGGAGCCGCTTGGAGTCTCCGAGCTTGGTCACCTCGTTGTTCATGTATGCGTAGTTGACCCCGACGTCCCAGCGGAGCCAGCCGGCGTCGAGGACCCCGACCCCGATCCCGAGCTCCGTCCCCCAGTTCCTGACCTCCCCGATGTTGAGGAACTGCTTGCCCGGGAAACCCGTCGACTCGATCACGTCCTTCGAGACGATCGCGTCCGTGGTGGTCTTCCAGTACTGGGTGAACTCGAGGTTCGCCCGGCCGCCGAAGAGACCGGCGTCGAAGCCTATCTCCACCTCCGAGCCCTTCTCGGGACCCAGCTCCGCGTTACCGAACTGGTCCGGCGTCAGGATCGGCAGGCCGGCCGCCGACGGCTCCGTCCGGTAGAGCCGGGTCGCCGCGAAGGCGTCCGGCTGCTGCCCGGCCTGTCCCCAGGCGCCGCGGAGCCGGAGGGGATCGATCCAGTCGATCTCCCAGAACCCCTCCTCGCTCGTCACCCAGGTGCCACTCACCTTCGGGTAGGTCGCGAGGTCGAAGTCCCGGCCGAAGGCACTGTTGTCGTCCGCGCGGATCGCGAGCGTCAGGAACATGCGCTGCTGCCAGTCGAACTGCTCCTGGATGTAGGCGCCGAGCGTCTTGTTCTCGAGGAAGTCTTCATCGGCGAACCGCCGGGCCGACGCGCCCACTGTCGAGAGCGCGGTCGTCGCGAACTCGTCGCCGCGCGTGGTGGTGGCGATGTCCTCCTTGGCGTAGTACTGGACGCCCACCGAGGTGGCCGTCCCGATGCTCTCGGTCAGCTGGTAGTTCGCCGTTGTCGAGAAGTCGACCGTCGTCGTCTCGATGTCCGAGGCCAGGATGATCTTGCGTCCGAGCCCGGCCGACCCGAAGTGCCCCTGGGGCGCGCCGGGCTCCCGGAGGAGGAGATCGATCTCGTCCTCGTTGGAGTAGTCCTTCCCGACCACGAGCCGGCTGCTCAGCCACCCGTAGGGGGTGAAGTCGGCCTGCATGTTCCAGGTGTTCCTATCGACGGCCAGGCTCTCGTCGTTGTAGATGTCGTAGTACTCGAGCGGGATCTGGAACCCCCGCGTGGGAGGCACCGGATCGTCCGGTCCGCCCGGGTCGGTCCCGAGAACGCGCTCGGTCGGGTGGGCCCGCCTGAAGGTGCCGATGATGTTACCCCCCGCTGTCCTTGTGTCGGCGCGGAGGAAAGAGCCGTTGACGGTGAGGTTGAGCGTCTCGGTCGGGGTGAGCGCGAGCGAGACCCTCCCTCCCATCCGCTCGTCCACATTCCAGGCCACGAACCCCTCCTCCCGCGCGCGGTCGAAGGAGGCGTAGTAGCGGAGCAGATCGGTGCCGCCCCGCACCGAGAGATTCGCCTTCATGATCGGCCCGTACTGGAACGGGGGATTCCCGGTCGCCCTCTCCTCCTCTTCGTAGAGGTTCAGGCTGATGATCTCACCTGTGCCGGGCAGCTCGCCGTAGACGTCGCCGAAGAACCGGGCCGGCTCCTGGAACCACATCGCCCCGCTCTCGACCTGGAGCGCGAAGGCGGGCGCACCGGCCACGCCCTGCTTCGTGATGATCTGGATCACCCCATTCGACGCCTCGGTCCCGTAGAGCGTCGCCGCGGCCGGACCCTTGATGACCTCGATGCTCTCGATGTCGTTCGGGTTGATGTCGTTCATCCGGGAGGAGAAGGCGAGCCCCTGGGCGTTGATCGAGGAGTCGATCCGCACCCCGTCCACATAGACGATCGGGTCGTTGGAGACCCCGAGGCTCGAGACGCCCCGGATGCGGACCCTCGAGCCCGACATCCCCGCCTGCCCGGAGCCCTGTACGGTGTAGAGCCCCGGGATCCGCCCGGCGAGCACCTCATCCACTGTGGCCGCCGGCGCGACCTCCCGCAGCCCTGTGATGTCGAGGCGCTCGACCGCGTTCCCGATCGCGCGGCGCTGGGTCCCGCCGGCGGTGCCCGTGACGACGATCTCGTCAAGCGCGATCGCCTGGTCCTCCATCTGGAAGTCGGCCACAACGGTCTCGCCCGCCCCCACTGTGACGTCGACCGTCTGCGTGACGTAGCCGACGCGCTGCACCGTGACGGAGTGGCTCCCCGCCGGCACGTTCTGGATCGTGAAGCGGCCGCTCGCCTGGCTGAGCGCCCCGATGTCGAGCTCCTGGACGAAGACCTGCGACCCGGCGAGGGCCTCCCCGGTCGCGGCGCCGGTCACCTCGCCCGTGATGACACCCGTCTGCGCCCACAAAACAAAGGGGGCGAGCAACATGCAGATGCTCAGCCCCAGACTCGCCCGCACCGGTCGTGCGTTCATGGCCGTCTCCCCGTCGGTTCCCTAAGACTCCGCTGCCCGCCGGCCGCGCCGCGCGAGCACCTCTTCCGAAGGCATCCTCCTGCCTGCACTCAACCCCAACATCCGCAGGCCCCGCGTCGCGCCGACGGGCCTACGGTGCCATCATTCACTCGTACGGACCGGCGCGGCCACTGTCAAGCAAACCGCGGGCGAGCGCCTGAGACGGCGGCGTCCATCCCGCCCGGAGAGGCGGCGGACGGGCGGTGGGGGCTCCTCTGCGGCGGCGCCCAACGTTGTCACGCCGCCGGTTCGGTGCTAAGGATGAGAAAACGGCACTCGGGTTATATCCACCATGCGCATCGGCAAGGAGAACGTCATGCGGAACCTGCTCAAGGCGGCACTCGGTCTCGTGGCATTCGGTTGGCTCCTCTGCGGGCAGCTTCAGGCACAGGCTGCGTATATCCCGTACCACGAGGCGGAAGATTGGGACCGCCTCCCCGGCGGGATGGGGTTCGGCCCCCTCACCGGCGGATTCCCCGATCCGGACGGGGAGCATCTCTGGCTCCTCGGCCGATGCGGCACGAACAACTGCGCGGGGAGCGACCGGGATCCGATCCTCAAGTTCGACCTGGAGGGAAACCTGGTCGAGAGCTTCGGTGCCGGGCTGTTCGCCTTCACCCACGGGTTCTACCTGGATAACGAGGGCTACTTCTGGATCTCGGAGGGTGCGCCCGACGGCGACGCCCGTGCCGAGCCCGGCTACGAGTACGGACTCGGGCACCAGGTCCACAAGGTCGACCAGCAGGGCCGGATCGTGATGAGTCTCGGGGTGGCCGGGGTCCACGGGTGCAACGCGACGCACTTCAACGGCCCGTCGGACGTCGTGGTCTCCCCGGAGGGGGATATCTGGATCGCGGACGGGCACCGGGGAGGCAACAACCGGCTCGTCAAGTACTCGGCGGACGGCGAGTTCCTCCTCCAGCGCGGGGGCTGCGTCGGGGACGAGAGCAAGGAGCCGGGGATGTTCGACGACCCGCACGGGATCGCGATGGACTCCCAGGGTCGCGTCTTCGTCGCGGACCGGGGCAACAGCCGTATCCAGATCTTCGACAGCAACGGCGAGCTGGAGGCGATCTGGACGCAGTTCGGCAAGCCGAGCGGGCTCGTCATCGACGCCGACGACATCCTCTATTCCGTCGACGGCCTCTCCGGACTCGAGCGCCCCGGATGGCGCGATAACCCCGGGTGGGAGCAGGGGATCCGGATCGGGAGCGCGACGACGGGGTGGGTCACCGCCTTCATCCCGAACCGCGCGGCCGCCCAGGGGGCGGGCATCGAGTTCCTCGCCGTGGACTTCGACGGGAACATGTACATGAACGACCTCGCCCGGACGAGCGTCTCGAAGTACGTGCAGTTCAAGCCCCTCGGGATGCAGTGACGCGAGCTGCGTAGGCGGGGCCCCGGGGCGCGGCGCCCGCCCCGGGGCGCCCGCTCCCCGGCACCCCGGCCCGGGCCCGCGGTCGGAGCGGCGACGGGACAAGGGGAAACAAGAGATGGGAGAGCGATACCCGTCCGGGGCGAAACCCGGGCGTCTTGCCGTTTCAGGGCTACACACGCGCCGCGCAACGCACTACCTTGGGGCTCGCCTCGCGGCGCTCGCGCACGCGGGGCGGGTGCGTTGGGGCGTAGCTCAATCGGCAGAGCGCCTGGCTGTTAACCAGGAGGTTGCAGGTTCGACCCCTGCCGCCCCAGCTCCAGAACGTCCCCTCCCGGCCGGGCGCCGGGAGGGGACGTCTCGTTCCGGCCAGCACGGCGGGCCCGCTCGCCTCCCCCGCGGACGGGGGCGCGCCCGCATCCGCCGCGCGGCCCGGCCACTCCCCGCGCTCGCGGTCCTCGCAGGATGCTCCGCCGAGCCCGGGAGCCTGGAACCCGGACCGGTGCTCGAGCGGAGCACGGCCTTCCCCGGATGCACGATCGACACCGACTATCTCATCCCGGGCCAGGTCCTCGACGGCATCCCCTCGATAGACGAGCCCGTCTGGGACTGGGCGGAGTTCGGCACGCCGGAGTATCTGGAGCCCTGGACCCGCGTCATCGGCCTCATCCTGAACTGGCAGCCGTACGCCATCCCCCACAACGTTCTCTGGTTCCACGAGATCGTGAACATCGGGGCCGGCGCCTTGGCGACTGCTGTCACGTACTGCCCGCTCACGGGCTCGTCGCTCGCCTTCTCTCGCACGGCAACGGGCGGCGGCGCCTTCGGGGTCTCCGGGCTCCTCTTCCAGAACAACCTCGTGATGTTCGACCGTGAGGATCCCGAGTCGCGGTGGTCTCAGATGGCGAGCGGCGCGATCTGCGGTCCGGATGCGGGGCGCACCCTCGAACAGGTCCCGGTCATCGAGATGCGCTGGGACGAGTGGCTCCGCCTCCACCCCGACACCCGCGTACTCGCTGCGGACCAAGGATTCCCAAGCCTGCGCGGGGCCTTCGCCACCCTCTCCCCGTACCACGGCGAGAACTATCCCTACGGGGCCTACGAGGAGGTTCCCGCCTACTTTGCGGCGGGGGCGATGCCCCCCATCGATCCGCGCCGGCACCCGAAGGAGCGCGTCATCGGCGTACCCCCCGCAGGGGACGACCCGGGGATCGCCTTCCCCTTCGGGGCACTCTCCGGAGGGGAGGCAGGTTTGCGGGCGGTCGACTTCACCTACGACGGCCGCCCCGCCGTGCTCCTCTGGAGCGACGACGCCGAGGGGGGGATGGCCTACCGGCCCGTGACGAGGTCCGGCACGGCGGTCGAGCTCGCCCCCGGCGAATCGGGGTTCGTGGACGCCGGGACCGGGT
The DNA here is from genome assembly GCA_012267505.1 of Gemmatimonadota bacterium. GTDB lineage: Bacteria > Gemmatimonadota > Gemmatimonadetes > Longimicrobiales > Gaopeijiaceae > JAAXGI01. The sequence goes on along the minus strand of JAAXGI010000016.1, from coordinate 13,567 downwards.
CGGAGTGGACGGTCGGCGGGCGGGCGGTGTCGGGCCCGATGTCGGGCCAGCATCTGGTTCCGATCGAGCGGGCCTACGTCGCGTTCTGGGGCGCCTGGGCCGCGTTCCATCCGGACACCGGGCTCTGGGGGGGATAGCGCCCGCCGGCGGCCGCGGCCATGGCTGACCGACTCTCCGGCACCCCGCGCCGGCTGCGCCCGGTGCTCCTCCTCGTCCCCTCGGCGGCGCTCGCAGCGGCGGCGGCCGGATTTCTCCGGAGCGCCGGCGCGGATGAGGCGCTCGCGGGTGCCCTCCCGGCACCGGGGGGAGCGGACGGGTTCGTGACGTCGGTGACCTGCCAGTCATGCCACCCCGCCGAATACGATGCGTGGCGGCGCTCTTACCACCGGACGATGACGCAGGCGGCGACCCCCGAGAGCGTTCTCGGAGCCTTCGACGGCGTCGTCCTCGAGGACCGGGGCCACGAGTGGCGCCTCGAGCGGCGCGGCGACGAGTTCTGGGTCGACACGCCCGACCCCCTCTGGTTCAACGAGCCGGCGGAGTTCATGAGACGGATCCGGCCCGACTGGCCCGAGAGCCCGCCCCGCTTCGAGGCGCGCGTGGTGATGACCACGGGCTCGCACCACATGCAGAACTACTGGATCCGGAGACCCACCGGCCTCGAGGGTCCGCTCGGGCCCGACAGCGGCGCCCTCGTCCAGATCCCCTGGGTCTGGCTGATCCCGGAGGGGCGGTGGATCCCGAACCAGGACTCCTTCCTCCGTCCGCCGGACACGGCGGTGCAGGGTGCCACCCCGTGGAACGGCACCTGCTCCCAGTGCCACTCGGTCGGGACCGAGCCGCGGATCCTCCCGGAGCTCGGCCGCTTCGAGACCCGGAGCGCGGAACTCGGGATCGCGTGCGAGGCGTGCCATGGCCCGGCCGCCGAGCACGTCCGTCGCTACCGGTCCCCGGTGCGGCGCTACCTCGCCCAACTCGCGGCGGCGCGGGACCCCGACCTCCCCGACCCGACGATCGCGAACCCGGAGAAGCTCGAGCCGCGACGCTCGGTCGAGACCTGCGCGCAGTGCCACAGCTTCGGGGAGTGGAGGGACCAGGAGGCGTACGGGACGGGCGGCGTCCCCTTCCGCCCGGGGGACCGGCTCGAGGAGCTGAGATCCGTCTTCCGCTACACGGTGGACCCGGGCGATCCGCTCATGGGGGAGATGATGGGGAGCGACCCCCTCGCGCTCAGGGGGAACTTCTGGCGGGACGGGACGATCCGCGTCGCTGGCCGGGAGTTCAACGGGATGCTCGAGGACCCGCACCTGGAGGAAAGCGGGATGACCTGCCTCTCGTGCCACTCGATGCACGCCTACGAGTCGCCGGACGCGCAGCTCGGACCCGGAGCGGGGGGGGACCCGGCGTGCGTCGCGTGCCACGCAGAGCCCGAATACACCGCGGATGTCTCGCTTCACACCCGCCACCGCCCCGCATCCCCGGGGAGCGAGTGCATGAACTGCCATATGCCGCACACGACGTACGGGCTCTTCTCCGCGATGCGGAGCCACCGGATCGACAGCCCGAGCGTGCGCGTCTCGGTCGAGACGGGCCGTCCAAACGCGTGCAACCTCTGCCACCTGGACGAGACGCTCGCGTGGTCGGGCCGCTACCTGAACGAGTGGTACGGGACGCCCCTCGTGGAGCTCGGAGAGGACGAACGCTCCATCGCGGCGTCCGTCCTCTGGACGCTCACCGGCGATGCGGCGACCCGGACGATCCTGGCGTGGCACCTCGGGTGGGAGGAGGCTGTCGGGGTGTCGGGGGGGAGCTGGACGGCCGTCTACCTCGCCCAGCTCCTCACCGATACGTACTCGGCCACCCGGCAGGTGGCCTACCGCTCACTCGTCCGGCTCCCCGGCTACGGGGGATTCGACTACGACTATCTGGCGCCCCGCGCCGAGCTGGAAGCGAAGGCCACCGAGGCGACGGAGGCATGGCTCGAGGGGAGCTCCGGCCCGGAGGCGGCGATGCCGCACCTTCTCATCGGGGCGAGCCGGAGGCTCGACGTCTTCGAGTGGGTCCGCCTGCTCGCCGTGCGGGACGAACGGCCGCTCGCGATCATCGAGTGAGGGATGCCCCCGTGCGCGCCTACCACTGGCAGCGACGGGAGCTGGAGGACAAGGGGCCCCAGGCTTACATCCAGGGTGTCCGGGTCGCAATTCGCACATCCGCCTCCCCTGAACGGACAGCGGAACAGCTTGCCCAGGAACTCCCACCGAGACCGGAGAAGCTGCGCATGCCCCGCGTGCTCGCCCGGGCCACCGCAGTCGAGGATGGGAGGACGCCGTATACGGTGGATCATGGACACTTCTGCGAGGACGTCGATGCTTGTGCTCGTGGGCATGCGGGGCTGGAAACCACCCAGGAGCGCCAGGTGAACACGCTGAGGCGCGTGCCCTGCCGGGGACCGGGTCCCGGATTCCCTGAAGGCCGGGGGCGGGCCCCGTCGGACCGCCACGAACGCCAGGGGCATGATCCGGAGTCCCCCAGGCGGACCCGCGGCCAATACGGTCCTCATGTTTGATCAGTACATCGCCGAGAGTTGCCCGATTGGCCGCCTCCCGGAGCGAGCGGCCAGGCACTCCCGCGGGAACGATCCCTTGATCCCGCGCGAGTGGCGCTGACGGCGTCCCGCGCGACCGCAGCGGTCGAGCGCGCCGACTACGATCTCGTCGTGGTGGGCGCCGGATTCGCGGGGCTCGCCTGCGCGCGGCGGGCGGCGGGGCGCGGCCTCTCCGTGCTCGTGCTGGACCGGAAATCCGAGCCCGGCGAGCACATCCACACCACGGGGATCCTCGTCAAGGAAGCCTGGAAGGAGTGGGCAGCGCCAGCCCCGCTCGTCCGCAGGATCCATCGCGTGCGCGTGTACGACCCGAAGCACCGGTTCGTGGAACTCCGGCGTCAGAACTACTTCTTCATGGCCACCGACACCGCGGGAGTCCTCCGCCACCTGGTCGAGGAGACCCGACGCGCCGGCGCCGAGGTCCGCTTCGGGGAGCCCTTCGAAGGTGTGGTGCCGGGGCGGATTCCGGTGACGCTCAAGAGTTCCGGCGACGGTGCTCGCGGCAGCTCCGGTATCACCTGCCGGTTTCTGGTGGGAGCGGACGGGACGCGGTCAAGAGTGGCCGAGAGCTTCGGTCTTGACCGCAATGTGCGGCTCCTCAAGGGCGTGGAATGGGAATTCGAGCCTCTGGGCGGCGCTGGCGATGCCCTACACTGCTTCGTCGATCCGGAGTTGGCACCCGGTTACATCGGCTGGGTCGTGCCCGGTGTCGGCGTGACCCAGGTCGGACTCGCCGTCCACCGTGACCGGCGCGCCGACATCCGGAAGTTCATCGCCAGGATCGACCCCCTCTTCGGACTGTCGGAACGAGAGGTCGTGGAGAGACGCGGCGGCCTGATACCGATCGGCGGTCCGCTCAGGAACTTCTACGGCGAGCGGGTCCTTCTCATCGGCGATGCGGCCGGAATGGTGTCCCCCCTCACCGCGGGCGGCATCCACCAGGCGTACCGGTTCGGCCGGCTGGCCGCGGACGCGGTCGCAGACTACCTGGGCGCGGGCGCCGGCGGTCCGCACCCGGGCAAGATCCTCCGTCGCGCATATCCGAACCTCGTCTGGAAACGCGCCGCGCGCTGGTGTTTCGACCGCCTCCCGGTGGCGCGGACGCTGGAAGCCGGATTCCTGAGCTCGAACCTCTTCAGGAGGCTGGCCGAGGGGGTGTTTTTCGATCGCTCCGGTTAGGTCACCCGGGCGGGACACTCCCGCGGGAGCGCTGTGCGCTGCCGGATGGAGCTGCGAAGAGGAGGCATGAGATCCCCGCCCGCCGGAAGGCCAAAAAAAGGAGGGGCCCCGCGGGGCCCCTCCATCTTCCGGCTCCGACCGCCCGCGCCGGGCGGGCGTGAGCGCGGCGTCCCGCCTCAGCGGTACTGGTACACCCAGGGGCGCGCCTGCTCGTCCTCGGCGCGCTGCACCGCGGCCGCCGGCAGGTGCGGCTCCATCTCCTCCATGTCGGTCACCCCTTCCATGAGCTTCCGGCGGTACCTGGCGTTCGCCTCGAAGGTGATGGGTGCCATCCCGGGGACCTCGATCACTTCCCGCTCGAGATCCACCGTCATCTCGATGCCCGGATTCGTCCGCGCCCATTCGGCCAGCATCTCGAGCGTCGGCCTCGGGAGCTCGATCGTCAGGACCCCGTACTGCACCGCGTTCGTGAGGAAGATCGGCCCGAAGCTCTCCCCGATGTAGACCCGCACCCCCCACGCCGCGAGCGGACGCGTGATGGCTCCCGAGCGCGAGCTCCCCGTCCCGTAGTTCAGCCCCACGATCATGATCGAGGCCGTGCGGTAGGGCTCCTGGTTGAAGACGAAGTCCGGCCGCTCGGTGCCGTCCGCGAAGTAGCGGATGTTGGCGAAGGCCATCTCCGCCTCGCTGGTCATCCCGAGGGCCGCGAGCCCGGACGCGTCCGCCGGAGGGCTGGGCACGTCCGTGCTCATGTTGTCGACCATGTAGGGGGCGGCGATGCCCGTGTGACGGACGAACCGGGCACCCGACCCCCGTTCCGGTACCGGAAACGCGTTCTGCCTTGGCATTGTCCGCGCCCCCTACATGTAGTTCCTGACGTCGGCGATGTAGCCCGCGATCGCCGAGGCGGCCACGGTGGCGCTGCTCGCCAGCGTCGTCTTGGTGTCCCTGCCCTGGCGGCCGATGTAGTTCCGGTTCGAGTTCGACACGCACCGGTTGCCCGGAGCGACGTAGTCGCCGTTCGATCCGTAGCACTTCGAGCAGCCCGACTCGCGCCACTCGAACCCCGCGGCCAGGAAGATGCGGTCGAGGCCCTCGGCCTCGGCCTGGCGCTTGACCGCCGTCGAGCCCGGCACGACCCAGGCGGACTGGACGTTGTCGGCGACCCTGCGGCCCTCGACCACCCTGGCGGCCGCGCGGATGTCGCTGATCCGGCTCTCGGCGCACGAGCCGATGAAGGCCTCCTGGATCGGGGTCCCGAGGATCGGGTCGCCTGGAGTGAGGCCGCTGTACTCGATCGCCTGCCGGTACGTTTCCCGCTTCTCCGGGGGCGCCTGGTCCGGATCCGGCACCCGGTCGCCGATTCCGATCGCGTGCTCGGGGTTGATCCCCCAGGTGACCTGCGGCTCGACCCCGGTCATGTCGATCGTCTCGTCCCGGTCGAAGACCGCGTCCGGATCGGAGGGGAGCGTCCGCCAGAGCGCGACGGCCTGATCCCAGTACTCGTCGGAGGGCGCGAACTCCCGGCCGTAGAGCCAGTCGTACGTCGTGTCGTCCGGCCCGACCATCCCGGTGAGCGACGCCATCTCGACTGCGAGGTTGGTGAGCGTGAAGCGTGCCTCCTGCGGGAGGGCGCGGACGACGGGGCCCGCGTACTCGACCGCGTAGCCGGAGCCGGAGTCCGTGCCGAGCTCGGCAATGACGCGCAGGATGATGTCCTTGGCAAAGATGCCGTGGCCCATCGTCCCGACGACGTTCACGCGCATGGACATCGGCCGGTGGCGGATCACGGTGCCGGTCCGGAGCACGTTGTTGGTCTGCTCGCCGCCCCAGGAGATGAGTCCCATGGCACCGTGCGTACAGGTGTGGCTGTCCCCGGCGCAGAGGAGCATCCCGGGCTGGCTCAGCCCCGTCTCCGGCCCGACCACGTGCTGGATCCCGTACCTCGGATCGAACTGCCCGAAGGCGTTGAAGCCCATCTCCCTCATCATCTCGGCGTGCTCCTCGTACTGCTGCCAGCCGGTGCCGAGGGAGAGATCCGTGGAGCGGTCCGGAGAGGTGGACGTCCCGTGGTCCGGAACGTTGAAGAAGAGCTCGGGATTGGGGATCTCGCCGCCCTCTTCAAGGATGCGGAGCACCTGGCTTGGGCTCCCGGCGATGGAGCGGTCGACCTGCAGGAGGTAAGCGTTGCCCCCGAGATCGGCGACGATGTGGTCATCCCAGATCCGGTCGAACATCGTCTGGGCTTGCCTCGCCCGACCGGTCTCCGCCGCGTTCTTCCGGCCCGCGAAGGGAACCGCGGACACCGCGAAGCCGGCACCCAGTGACGTCTTGAAGAAGTCTCGTCGTCTCATCACACTCTCCCCTAGCTGAATAGATTCCGGCTTGGCCCAGAGCCGTTTTTCTCCTTCTTCCCACCTTCAGATATACCCGGGGTGGACGCGCGGCGTCAAGTGACGGCGACGCGCGCCCTCGGCCCGACTCCCGGGGCACACTCCCGGGGGGCGGGAGGGCCTCGAGAACGGTGCCCCGAGAGCCGGCGCGCGGTGCTCATTCGCGCTCCGGCTGGGCGCTCCCGAGCACCCGATCCACCGCACTTCGGATCACCGCGTCGGTGAGGAGATCCGGGTGGAGGCTCAGCGCCAGACGACCCCGGATCCGGATCCGGAGCTCCAGGGTGTTCTCGCTCGCCTCGCCGGACTCCCGGAGCTCTTCGACGAGGGTTCCGATCGTCTCCCGGAGAAGCGGGTCACCCATCCCGCCGGGGGGCGTGTCCGCGGCGCTTCCGCGCCTCGTCCTCCGGATGACCCGCAGGTACCGGTCGAACTCGTAGCCCCCGGCCGCGAGCGCCGCCTCCACTTTCCTCGCCGAGTCCCGGAGCCGCGAGAGAGCCGCGAGCGCCCGGCCCAGCCCCTCCCCGACCCCCTCCTCACCGGCGTCCCCATCCCTCGACTCCCACCAGCCCGCCGTCCCGCGCACTTCCGCGACCCTCCGGCCGAGCTCCTCGGACGTGCCCCACCGTAGAAGGAAGGCGTGGTGCTCCAGCAAGGCACCACCCGGCGAGGCCCGATCCTCCATCCCGTCCTCCCGCGCCTACCGATCTGACATCCCCGGCCCGGACGTCCACCGCAGTGGGCCGGCGAGTGAAAATGCCCAAGCGATGCGGAGCCGGGCAAGCGAAACGGGCGACCCCGAAGACCCGACCAGGGGAGGAAGCCGTTGAACCGTTGCGTGAAGACAATGCCCGGACTTGGCCCGCCGGTTCCGGATCCATACACTCCCCCACCCGTCGCCCCCCGGTACACACGCGGTGGCACCTGGCGGGGCGGGATTCTTCGGCAATGGAGGGCACTGTCGCGCAGCCATGGCCCCGCTAGCACCGGACAACCGTCGTCGCACCCGCGAGCCGGGCGCACTGCCCCTTCGTGTGCCGTGAGCGCGGCGTCGATGGGGGATCGGGCCAAGCAGTGGGACCGCTGCCGCATGGACCGGGTGATCGCCGCGACGGGGGATCAGGTCCGGTATGCGCTGGACGACCCCCGGTTTCCCTCACACCAGCTCGCCCAACTGGCCGCCAGGGGGCGGGGCGGAACGGCGGACGCCGGGCCCGTCGGCGAGGTGCTGGTCGTCGGGATGGGAGGCTCCGCCCTTCCGGCAGACATCCTGAACGACGCGCTCTCCGACCTGCTCCCCGACCCGGTCGGCGTGTGCCGGCACTACGTGCTCCCGCGCCGCCGAAGCGCGCGGCGGCTACTCGTCTTCAGTTCGTTCTCCGGAAATACCGAGGAGGTGCTCGAACCCCTCCGGGCAATGCCCCCCACCGCGCCGGACGTCGCGATCGTGACCGCGGGCGGTGCACTCGCCCAGATCGGCCGGGACTGCCGGATCCCCGTGGTCCGGATCCCTGCGGAACGAGAACCGGCGGGCTTCCAGCCGCGCTCGGCAAGCGGATACGTCGTGACCTACTTCGCGCGGCTGCTCGACGCCGTTGGCTACTCCAGACTCCCCGCCCGGGGATTCCGGGCGCTCGCCCGCTTCCTGGACGGCGCTGACATCCGCGACGAGGGCGAGCAGATGGCCCGGCGAATCGTGGGGCGGATTCCGCTCTTCTACACCGACGAGGCGCACACGCTGAGTGTTGGCAGGGTCGCGAAAATCAAATACAACGAGAACGCGAAGCAGCCCGCCTTCTTCAATTCGCTCCCGGAAGCAAACCACAATGAGATGATCGGCTTCGGGGGCGCGCGCGCCGACTACGCGGTCGTCTACTTCCGCGATCCCGCGAGCCACCCGGCGGTGCACCGCCGCTTCGAGACGATGAGGGAGGTGCTCGAAGGAACGCGGATCTCTTTCTCCGAATGGGAGATGAGGGGTGAAAGCCGCCTCGAACGCGTCTTCAGCGCGCTCCTGATCGCCGACTGGATCTCCTACTACGCCGCTCTCCTCGCAGGGGTCGACCCCACACCTGTCGCCCTTGTCGAGGAATTCAAGCGCCGTCTCTCGGAGCCGGAACGGACCTCAACCGGCTGAAGGTGCAGTTGCGGCGGCGAGCGTCGCGTGGATCGGCTGGCCTCTGACGATCCCGGACGTCGAAGTCTCCAGCACCGAACCCGGCCCGACACTTCCTGGGCGGGCTGAGCCCGTGGCGAGCGCGGACTCCTCGAGGCCGCGGGTCAGCTCGCGACAGATCCGGACCGTTGACCCAACATCACTCAGGTCAGAGAAGGTGGGCTGGTGAACCGGGAACGGCGCGCCGGTCCGGGCAGTCGGTTCCCCTGCGGACTCGAAGTCCCCACAATGGCCTCGATAGCCCGGGTCTGATTGGCGATCGAAGGGCACTGGAGAGGCTTGGCCTTCATGACGAGAGGCGGCGTACCGAGAAAGCGCTTCGGACACTGCCCGCAGAATCGTGGAGTGTAGCGAACCGCAAGTCGGCGGCGCTCGATGCGGCCGCGATACTCAGCGACCTGTCACGCTTCGGGCTGGCGAAGCTGACGAGAGAAAGGGAGTGGGCAGTATTCGGTACGGTTCAACGACCAGTCCCGGATCTGCTTCGAGTGGACTGATTCCGGTCCGGGAGTCATGCCATGGCCGCGGCCGCCCTTCTCTCCGGCGCGGCGGCGGCGGGAATCCGAGCCCGGTTGATCGGGTAGCGTCCGGTCGCTACCTTCGTCGCATGAGATCGGTTGGCATCAAGGTTCTGAACAGCAAGCTGAGCGAATACGTTCGGCTTGCGGCGTCCGGCGAGACGGTCCTGGTGACCATGCGGGATCAGGTCGTGGCGGAGCTCGGCCCACTCCGGGAGACCCGTAGCCCGATTCTCGCCGACGCCTTCTTGGCGGAAGCGGTCCGGTCCGGCGTGCTGACGCCGCCGAGACTGACCACCTCGGGACCGCCGCCCAAGCCTAGGCCGGTCGCCACGCTGGAAGAAATCCTGGCCGATCTGGACGAGAGCCGGCGCGACCGGTGATCTACCTCGATTCGTCCGTCGCGCTCGCGCATCTTCTGGCCGAGGACCGACAGCCGCCCGGCTCGCTCTGGGACGAGACGCTGTTTTCCAGCCGGCTGCTGGAATACGAGATATGGACCCAGCTGTATGCACGCGGGCTTGCGGAGTCCCACGGCGAGGCGGCGCGCTGGCTGACCGGCCGGGTCGCGCTGCTGGAGCTTTCCCCGTCCGTGCTGGCGCGGGCGCTGGACGCCTTTCCCGGCCCCGGCGCGGTGCGGACGCTCGACGCCCTGCATCTTGCGTCATGCGCCTATCTCGCCGAACACGGGCAGGGGGTCGCGCTGGCGAGCTACGACCGGCGGATGAACGCCGTCGCCCGCGCGATGGATATTCCGCTGTTCGACCTAGAGGCCCCTCAAACCGCATGATTGTCGCATTGCGCGGAGTTTTCAGGGGATTCATCGATCAGCCGCGGCACGCGGCGCTACCCATGCAGGGCGAAACCCGCATGGCCTTTCGGCGCATCCAGTGACAACGCTGCTCGTCCGTCGCGCTCGCACGCGGTCTCGACTCAACGCATGAATTCGCACCTGAGCCACCCGCGCACCCACGGCGCACCGGACGGATGCGCGGTCCGCCCGGGTCAGATTCAGGGTCCGCCGTCCGCCACGCGCTTCGGGTAGTCGAAGTCGACCAGCCCGAACGCGCCCCAGTCGGCCCTTGCCCAGCGGCCGGAAGCGAGGGCGAGCGATACGACTCCGCACGTCGGAACATGACCGATCCGCTCGGCGGAGAGCCCGTTTCCGAGCTCGGTGAACGTCGGATTGTGGCCGACGAGGATCACGTTCCCGTGCCGGTCGTCGAGTCCCCGGACGGTCTCCAGCACCTCATTGGATCCCGCCCCGTAGAGCTCCGGGCGCACCTCGAGCGACCCGGGATCGAGTCCGAGCACGTCGGCGAACGTTCGCGCCGTCGTGTGGGCGCGGACCGCGGAGCTCGTCACGATCCGAGCGGGAGCGGGCACGCGGGCGGCGAGCCGGGCGGCCATGCGCGGCGCATCGCGGAACCCGCGCGGGTTGAGCAGCCGGTCGTGGTCGGCCAGACCCGGGTGCTTCCAGCTCGACTTGGCGTGCCGGACCAGGACGAGCAGCTTCGGCGTCTCCATCACTCCTCCAGATCGCGAACGAACGACAGGATTTCGGAGAGGACGGCGGATGTCCGCCCTGGCGCCAGGATATCCCCGGCGAGCACATGCTCGCCCGAGCCGGGGATCTCGCTCACCCGGACGAGTCTCCGCTCAGCCGATCCCAATTCCCCGAAGCGGCGCTCGGCGACCCCGGGATCGATCACCCGGTCCCGCGGGGAGAGGAACATGAGCGCGGGCGCGGAGATCCTCCCCATGAGGCCGGCGTCGACGATGCGGACCAGGGCGCCGAGCTCGAGGAGGACGCGGGTCGGGTAGCGCTCGGTCCAGTAGCGGCGGTGGAGCTCGTTTCGCGGCTTGAACCCGTGTTCCGGTCCCTGCACGAGCCGCGCGATCGCCCCTCTCCACGGGAGGTCGAGGATCCATGCGCGGCGGTCTGCCATCGCATAGTTGGGAGAGATGAGGACGAGCGCTGCGATCCCCTCGCGCCACTCCGGATGCGCGGCGGCCCACGTCGCGAGCATGCCCCCCGTGGAGATCCCCATGAGGATCGTCCGGCGGCCGATCCTGCGGCCGATCTCCATCGCCTCCGCCGCGTCGCGGAGCCACTGCCCCGCCTCGGCCTCCCCGAGCGCCTCGGGGGTCCGCCCGTGACCGGTAAGACGCGTGAGGTAGGCATTCGCCCGGAGCTCCTGTGCCAGCCGCTCGGTGAGCGGGGCCGACTCCCGGTGGGTGGCCGTGAAGCCGTGGAGGTAGACGACCGCGTAGTCGGTCCGGGTCGGCGTCCCGGGATGGGCCCAGAGGACGCGTTTCTCGGTCCCGGGAACGATGTCCGGATAGCGGGACTCGGATGCCTCGAGGAGGAGGTCGAGCTCGGCGGGCGCGTCGGGGAGCCGGGGAGTGGCCACCTCCGGGTCGACGCTCGTTCTCGGGCCGGCGACAAAGGCGACCCCTAGGAGGAGGACGCTCGCGAGCGCGGCGCGCATCCCCGTCCCGAGCCTCAACCCTGCATCCTCCGGAGCACCTCGTCGAAATCCTCGGCGAGCGCCTTCCGCTCATCGGAGAGCCGCGCGCGGAACCGGGTGCGTCGCACCACGCGGAGGAAGAGCTCCACATCCTCCCGCACCCGGCCCCACCGCTCCCGCCATGCGAGCATGATCCAGCCGAGGAGCGGAACGACGGCGGCGAGGACCATCGCGCCCGCGATGCCGGCGGCTAGAAACCCGACCGCGCTGGCCGCGGCCACCGTCGCTGGGACCGTGAAGAAGCTCGCCGCCAGCTTGTAGGTGGCAACGGACTCGTGCGCCGGCCTGGCCCTGGCGATCAGGAGCCGGGGGAGGAGCCGGGCCGGGTACCAGATCACGCGCCCGAGAAACGCGAGCGGGAGCCCGATGAGGAGGGCGATCCCCTCGCGGACCACGTAGCGCGCGACGAGCCCGCCGACGTACCTGCGCGGAACGGCGCCCGAGCGCGCCCCGGCGGCGAGGCTCGCCTGCTCCACCCGCCGGACGCGCCGGGCCAGCTCCCCGAACTTCGCCGGGTCCCGGCTCCGGAGCCATTCGAGACCGCGGGCGAAGCGCCGGAGCCGCGGGACCCGGTCGGCGAGGCGTTCCCTCTCACGGACCCCGGCGAGCGCCTTCTCGCGGCTGTAGATCCGGTCGGCCGCCGAGATGAGCTCGAGATCGGCCCGGCTCCCCACGCTCACCGTGAGCTGCTCGAGCCTGCGTGCGATCTCTCCCGTGAGTGCCCGAACCGCCTCGGCGTCCTCCGCTCCCTCCCGCGTCAGCCACGGCTTCACCGGGAAAGGATCCCCGATCTCGGCAAGCACGCGGCCCCGGACCCGGTGCTTTCGCTCCCAGGTGAGGCCGATCGGCACGATCACGAGCCCGAGTCGGCCGCCGCTTTCCGTCTCGGCGGTCAGCGCGATCCTAGCTGCGCCGGTCCGGAGCGGTTCGATCGACGGCTCGGAGTGGGACCGGCCCTCCGGGTAGATCTGGAGGGCGTCGCCGGCGCGGAGCGCGGCCACGGCCGCGCGGAAGGTGTCCTCGTTCCTGTGCATCTGCGCCGGATCGTCCTGCCGCCGGTAGACGGGGAGCCCCCCGATTCCCCTCAGGAGCGGCCCGAGGAGCCGGTGGTCGAAGAGGGGAGCCCGGGCGAGAGGACGGGTGGGCCGGCCCGCAACCCGGAAGATGACGAGCGGGTCGAGAAGCGCGTTCTGGTGGTTGGCCACGACGAGGACGGGACCGGCCGGGATCGGGGACCCGCGCACCTCGACGCGGTCGAAGACCGAGACCGCCCACCCGGCAAGATCCGCCGCCGCACGGGCATACCTCGCTTTCCGCGCCATGCGCCTCCCGGGCCTCGGGCGACCGTGAAGTGAGGAAGAGGACGCAACCCCCGAATAATGCGGCGCGCCGGTCCGGGGGTCGAGGCGCCCGCCGCCTGCCGTTAACCGCCCGCGCGCTGGGCCGGAGCCTCAGGACGGATAGTAGGGGGCCATCATCAGGTAGACGATCACGCCGGTCACCGCGACGTAGAGCCAGACCGGAAGAGTCCAGCGGGCGATCCGACGGTGCTTGGGAAACTCCTTCCTGAAAGCGCGCGCGACCGTGTAGAGCGCGAGCGGAAGGACGAGGGAGGCCAGGACGATATGGGTGACGAGGACGGCGAAGTAGAAGACGCGCACGGCGCCCGCCCCGCCGAAGCGCGCATCGGGCGCCTGCGCGTGGTAGACGAGGTAGGAGAGGAGGAAGAGGCAGGAGAGCCCGAAGGCGGTGACCATCGCGATCCGGTGCCGGCCGATCTGGCCGCGCCGGATGAATGTGTAGCCGAGGATGAGGAAGAGCGCCGTCGTCCCGTTGATGAAGGCGTGCGCGCGCGGAAGCGGCGAGACGTCGAGCCCCTCGATGACGACGAGCTGCGGGGAGAGGATGAGGACGAGGACGAGGAGGCATACGACCGCCGAGACGGTGTATACGGCGCCCGCCAGCTGCCGGTCCGTCACGCGGCGCCCGACCGCTCCGAGCGCCGCGCCTCGACCGCTTCGGCGAGATCCCCGAGGACCGAGACCGTGTCGTCCCACCCCAGGCAGGAGTCCGTGATGCTCTGTCCCCGCACGAGCGCGGCGGGATCCCCCCCGAGCGACTGCTTCCCCTCCACGAGGTTGCTCTCGATCATGACGCCCATGATC
>JAAXGI010000316.1 GCA_012267505.1 Gemmatimonadota bacterium | reverse complement strand
ATCCCTTGGCTTTGGACAGCGCCTGCTGAATCTCCGGATCGCCGTAGTGTGCCCAGGACGAAGCCGCGTCGGGGAAGCGCACGACCAGGATGCGGGTGGCTGCATCCGGCTCGTTTTGGAAGAGAACTTCGCCACCGTGTCTCGGCGTCGCCGCCGACGCCGCCTTGGCGAACGCCGCGTACCGGTCAGCATCGTGAACTCTGATGCGAATCATCTTGTAGACCGCCATCTCATGCCTCCTCCGGTGGACGAGCTTCAGTGGGCCGCCAATGTAACCGCCCAGTTTTTCAGGTGCGACAATTCTTCCGCGATAGGGGCGCAATCATGAAGGCCGAAACGACGATCTCGACACGGACTGCGGAGGAACCGCTGCCGGGCCTTCGATGCGACGCCCGTAGTTGCGGCCGGTGCGGGATGGTTGGCTGCTGTTCTGGAGGGCCGCGCCCGCCGGGGGAGGCCTGGGTCAGCCGGGTTCCGGGTTCCCGGGCCGGAGTGGCGGTCTTCCGCGCGGCGGAGACGCTCCTGTCAGATGACGGACTTGCTTCCCCAGCGGTACGTCCACGACATGAGGATGCTCAGTGCGAGCGCTCCGATCATACCGCCGGCGCTCAGCGCCCTCTCGTCGCCGAATTCGAAGATCCCGACCCCGAGCATTCCTCCGACCACGGCTCCGAAGGCCCCGAAGACCATGGCGAGAAGCCGGTTCCCGGGCTGGGCACCGGGCACCTTGACCACGGCGCAGACGACGGTTCCGACGATGATCCCGAGGACGATCCAGATGCCTGCCCCGATCCAGTTCTCCATGAGTCCTTCCTTCCTGCACCGCCGGCTGTCCCCGCGCTCGTTCCGCTAGGGAGGCGGTGGTTGCCGTGCCGTGAGCACCCCGCTCCGGGGCGGTCCGCGTCCCGAACCTGCCTTTCCGGGCCCGGAATCTACTGGTGCCCGTGCCCCGCGACCACACCCGGCGAAGGCGTGGGCCTGCGTGCGCTCACTCCCGGGCCATCCTCCGCCTGAGTTCGTCGAGCCTCGCCTCTGCCTCATCCGCAGGTGAACGGGGCTCGCCGCCGGCACCCGGATCCCCCGTCTCGCCGGGCCTGAAGCTGTCCCCGCTTGACGCGTCGAGTCTCTCGATCTTCCCGGCGATGCGGTCCATCTCGTCGAAGAGGGTCTGAGCCTGCCGCATGCGCCCGCGCGACCGGGCCCGCCCCACCGCGGCCACGATCGACTCGCGCCGGTTCCGGACCGCCGTATACATCTCGGTCACCTCTTCGATCATGGCGCCGTGCTCCCCGAGCTCCCGTTCGAGGGTGTCCACCTTGCCCAGCAGGTGTTCGCGGCGCCGGCGGTGCTTTCCGGCGAACTCGCGGGCGACCGCGGCCGTCTCGGCATCGCCGATTTCCTCGGCCATCCGCGCGCGCCGCAGACAGGTCTCGATCTCCCTGCGTTCCTCTCCTGCCTGGGCTCCCACACGCTCCCGCTCGACCGTGAGCTCGCGCGATGCCTGCGTGAGCGCGGCCAGCTCGTCCCTGAGCGTGAGGAGGAGGCGGTCGATCGCCTCCGGCGTCCGGTCCCTCTGGAGTTCCGTCCGGAAGTTCTCTCCCGCCTGGCGGAAGGCGTCCCTCAGCGACTCGAACACGGGCTACTGTCGGGATGGCTCGGCTGCTCTGATGCGGCACGCGGCGACCCGGCGGATTCGCCGTCGGATTGATTGCCTGATTTCCGGTCGATCCGTGAACGGGCCCGGCGGAACGGGGCCGGCACGTCAGTTGAGAAGATGCTTGATTCTCTGCGCGAAGGAGCTGCGTGCACGGTGCAGCCGGCTCTTCACGGTCCCGAGGTTCACCCCGGTGATCTCCGAGATCTCCTCGTAGCTCTTCCCTTCAAGCTCGCGCAGCCGGAACACGAGCCGGTGGTGTTCCGGAAGCTTCTCGACGGTATCCTCCACGAGGCGCTGCAGGAACCGCTTATGGTAGAGGTCGTCCGGCCGCAGGCTGAGATCCTCGAACTGGAGCGGCCGGTGGTCGTCGTCCCACCCGCTCGTCAGCTTCTGGAAGAGCACGAGGGGGCTGCGCGACCGGTTCCGGAGCTCGTTCTTGGAGAGGTTGCTCGCGATTGTGTACACCCAGGTCGAGAACTTCTTGCTCGTGTCGAACCGGTGGAGGTGGCGCGTGACGCGGATGAACGCCTCCTGCACGAGGTCCTGCGCGCGGTCCGGGTCTCCCGTCTTCCTCGTGATGAAGTGGACGAGCCGGTCGCGGTAACGGTAGAAGAGTTCCTGGAAGGCGCCTTCTCCGCCGGCGAGGTGCGCGGTGACGAGCTCCTCGTCGCTCAGCTCGGCGGGTCTCCGTGCAAGGAGCTCCTGCCCGGCGGCATCGGTCGCGCCTGCGCTGGAGTGCTGGTCTCGCATCGATTCTGCGATCCTTGCTCAGTGGACACCGTGCCTGCGCCGGAGCCGGACGCAAAAGGGGCGCCGCTCCGACTGGACACGGGCCCCTGATTCTTCGTAGCTCCCGCGACCCCGGGATTCATGCGGTCCGCGAACGCCAGTTAGTATGGCATGCGGTACCGCCGCTTTCAAGGTGTGGCGCAGTCGGGCCGTGGCGCGGCGATCCCGGCGGCACCCGCGGCGTCGGCGTGTCGCTCCCCCGCCCGTCGGGTGTCCGGCGTCGCCGGATGCCGGCTTTCCCGGTCCCGGATCACCGTCCACCTGTTGCCGGGCCTGGCAGGGGGCCGGTGCCGGACTCGTTGCCGAATACGGCTCAGCCTGTGAGGTTACCACCCCGGTCCCGCCAACCTGAGAGTACTTCCGTCGCGCACACACCGCCGTGACCAGAGTGTCCCCCCAGAAGCACCGGAGCGAGATCAAGGCGTCACTCGTGCTGACGCTCCTCGAATCGGTCCGGGACCGCGACTATCCTGCCGAACTGCTCGAGGACGAGAACCTGCGCGTTACGTTGCCGCGGCGCCTCGGACTCTCCGGCGTCATCGATGAGCAGATCCGGCAATACCGCCGGCAGGACCGGCGCCGGGTTCCGGCGGGGGAATTCGCGGGTTTCGTCAAGCTCATTGCGCGTCGCCCGGATGCCGGGGAGGTGTTCTTCGAGGTGGGGCGCGGGCTGTCGCCGGCGCGGGGGACTCTCCTGTCGGGTCGCTGGCTGGCCGCCCGCGGTCTCACGATGGTCCGGGCCAGGGTCCGCCGACGTCTCCGTGCCTGCTTCGGGACCCGGTTCCTCTCGCACGGGCGGGGTGCCCGTCCGCTCGAAGCCTCGAGCCGCCTTCTCGTGGATGCCGATCCGGGAGGACGTGCGTGCTCACTCGTCACCGGGCTCATCCAGGAAACGATCGAGCGCCTCGGTCTCGAGGCGTCGGCGCGTCACCTGACGTGCATGGCGCGCGGCGAGGGGGTGTGCAGCTGGGACGTCGAGAACAACCGGGCCACAACGGATCCCGAAAGCCCCGACGGCGGGGCGTGCCCTCCGGACGCCGGAGACCCGCCGTCGAGGAGTCCGGGGGAATGATGCTTCGCCCGGGAGATCCGGCCCCTGCCTTCGACCTCCCCTCCGACGACGGGGGACGGGTCCGGCTGTCCGACCTGGAGGGACGGAGGTTCATCCTCTTCTTTTATCCGAAGGACGATACCCCCGGCTGCACGCGGGAAGCCTGCGAGTTCCGCGACGAGCTCCATCGTTTCGAGGAGCGGAAGGTGGCGGTCCTCGGCGTCTCGCCCGACCCGGTTGCGTCCCACGGCAAGTTCAAGGCGAAGCACAGCCTCAACTTCCCGCTCCTGGCCGACGAAGACCACGCCGTTGCCGACCGGTTCGGCGTGTGGACGGAGAAGCAGATGTTCGGCCGCACGTACTGGGGGGTGGAGCGGAGCACCTTCCTGATCGATGAAGCCGGTGTGATCGCGAGGGTCTGGCGGAAGGTCCGTCCGAAAGGGCATGCCGGGGCGGTTGCCGGGGTCGTCTCGGACTGAACCGGGTCGGCCGCCAGGAGTTCAGGGCACAAAGGACAGGTGGGGCGATGGAGATGACGGGCTGGATCCTGGCCGGATTGTTCGGGCTCGCCGCGTTCTTCTTCTGGCGCCGCGGACGAGCGGAGCCCGGCGGGCCGGGCCGGGCGGGCACGACGGCGGGCGGGGCAGATGTCGCCTCCGGGGAGGACGCCGCCGAGCGTGCGACGGATGCCGCGGTGCGGGGAGTAGTCCGGTATCTTCGCCGCGCCGTCGTCGAGCCGCTCGAGGCCGGCCGTGCCGGAGAGGACGCGAGCGGGATCCTCGAGGATGCGAGGGATGCGCTCGACGACCTGGCCTTCTTCGCCCGGAGACTGCCCGAAGACTCCCGGGCGGTCGAGAACCTGGCCGATGTCATCCAGGAAGTGACCCGCGACTACACGCGCGCTCGGGGAGTCTCGGTAAGGTACAGCGGCCCGTCCCGTCCCGTGCGCGCCCGCATCTCGCGCGAAGCGTTCCAGGACGCCTTCTATCTCCTTCTCGAGAATGCGGGCCGCTTCGGGGGCGGTCAGACCATTGAGATCGGAGTGGCCGAAGAGGGGAACGAGCTCCGGATCCGGATCGGGGATCGCGGTCCCGGCTTTGCCCCCGACGCGCTCCGCCGGGCCTTCGAGCCGTTCTGGACGACGGAGCCCGACGCGCTCGGCCTCGGGCTCCCCCATGCCCGCCGCCTTCTTCGTGGCCAGGGTGCCTCGGTGGGGATCCGAAACCGGGAGGCCGGGGGCGGCGAGGTCAGCGTGACGCTCGCGCGGGAGAGCTGACGCGCCGGAGCACGGGGCATTTTCCGTCCTCCCGTTTTCCGAGCCGGCTGTGAATCGTCCTCAAGTTGAAGCGTGCGCGGCTCCGCCGGGAGGCGAGAGGACCTGGTGAGGGGGTGCTGACCGGTGCCATCCACGTCCCAGCCCGAGGATGCGATCTGGTACTGCGTCCGCGTGCGGGGAGCGGCGGACCATGCCGGCTGGGTCCGCACCGGCCAGCTGTCCGAACTGCCCGCCCTGGTCGGTGCGGGGAAGGGCAGTGTCATCGAGGTCTGCCTGACAACTGACTACCGTGCCGTGCCACCAGGCAGGTTCCGGCGCGTGTTCTGCAACCGGAACCGCGGGTTGGTCGGCCTCGAAGTGACATTTCGGGGAGAGACCGTGCGCTACGCCCCCCTGCGGATGCTCACTTCGAATCTCAGGTTCCGCCGCGTCTTGGAGCTCTTTGCCCGGGCTCGCGGCGTGAGCATCCGGGACGTCATGGAGAACGGCCGTTTCCGAGCGTTCTCCTCCAGGCAGCTCCTGCTCCATGTCCGGACGGACAGCGTGTCGGCGACAGAGCTCTACCGCGGGGGTCCGCTCGTCCTCGCGGGAGGCCGGAGCAGCCGTGAGCGTGCGGAGGACCTCGCCGCCGGGATCAGCTCCTGGATGGTCCGCAATCAGTCCGCCGACGGCGGGCTTCCCTACAAGTACTGGCCGAGCCGGGGGACCGAGTCGCCGGCCGACAATGCGATCAGGCGGTTCCTGGCGTGCGTGGCGCTGGCTCGGCTGGGCGAGCTTCGGGGAAGCGTCGAGCTCCGTGACGCCGCCCGGCGCAACCTGCGGTTCAACCTCAGGCGCTACTTTCGCGACCTCGGGGACGGTCGTGGCGCGATCGTCGAACGCACTGGCGCGAAGCTCGGTGCCGCAGCGCTGGCGGGGCTTGCGATTCTCGAGAGTCGGGCTACGGGCGAGTTCCAGTCGGAGTTCGGGATGCTCGCGGCCGGTGTCGACTCACTCGCCGGAGGCAAAGAGGGATTCCGCACGTTCTTCTTTCCGCCCGAACGCAACGGCTCGAACTGGAACTTCTATTCGGGAGAAGCCCTGCTGTTCTGGGCCGAGGCCATGCGGCGCGATGCGCCGTTCGCGCCGTCACCCGAGCGCGTCGCCGAGATCTTTGCACGCTGCTCCGAACGCCACCGGCGCGCCCGGAATCCTGCCTTCGTGCCGTGGCACACGCAGGCATGCGCGCTCCTCTTCAGGCAGACCGGGCGGCGCGAGTATGCGGAATTCGCACTCGAGATGAGCGACTGGCTCCTCTCGATGCAACAATGGGACGAGCGGCCCGACCTCCCGCTGGATCTCCGGGGCCGCTTCTACGATCCGCGCCGACCGGACTTTGGCCCCCCTCACGCGTCTTCGACGGCTGTCTACCTAGAAGGACTGACGGATGCCATCGCGATCGCCCGCGAGGTCGGCGACGCGACCCGAGCAGCTGCCTACCGACGTGCGGTCGAGCGCGGACTGCGCTCTCTCCGGCAGCTCCAGTTCCGTGACCGGAATGACGCGTTCTACGTCTCGAAGGCGGCACGGGTGATGGGTGCGCTCCGCACCGAAGCCTACGACAACGCGGTTCGGATCGATTCGGCGGCCCATGCGCTCGCCGCCACCGTGAAGTTCCTGAAGCTCTAGCGGCTCGGCGGCAGGACGTAGTATCCGCGTCCCGGCGGGGGCAGTACGTCGAAGATCAGGTGATAACGGGGCTCGTCCGTGGGGTTTCGTGCGTCGTGCCGGACCTTGTTGTCGAACGCCCAGAGCTCGCCTTCCCGCATAACGACGCTTTCGCCGCGCGCGGTCAGCGGGCTGCCGCCGGGGCTCTGCAGGACCAGATGGAAGCGGTCGCGGACGCGGTAGTACTCACCTGCGTCGATATGTGGCCGGACCCACCCCTGCGGTAGCAGGGAGACCAGGGTCGTCCGTCCCAGCTCGCCACCCTGCAGGTCCGCGATCCGCTGGCAAAACGCCAGCGAGCGCGGGAACTTCCGGGCGTGCCGACCCGTGACGCTCTCATGCACGTCGTTGGCGTTCCGTGCCCCGGGCGGGAGTGGCTTTTTCGCAACGCGGATGAAGATGTTCTGGGTGTCACGTTGGCAGCGCACCTTGGTCTGGCGACTCGTGTCGACAAGCCACATTTCCCGGGACGCCTCAAGCTCCTCGATGAACGGGGAGACATCGATTCCCTCGGCGACACGGAGGAATCGCGGTCCCCCGTCGGTCGTAGCCGGTTCCGGCAGCCTGATGTCGGTCTCCGTTGTCGTGCTTTCCGTTGTCACGGGGTCCATCACCTACCCCCTCGTCCCGGTAATCAGCTGGTAAATCGGCGGCTCTAGATCCGGGCCGCGCCCGCCCAGGAGTTTCCGTTTGCGGCTGACAGCCGCCGCACGCTCCCGACAACAGGCTTCCCCGGTTCCGGTGCCTCCGTCAGGGACCCATCCTCGCGCTTCGTATCAATTGTCCCCGTCGCCGTCCCCGTCGCCGTCTCCATCGCCATCCCCGTCGCCGTCGCCATCCCCGTCTCCATCGCCATCTCCGTCTCCATCTCCATCTCCGTCTCCGTCTCCGTCTCCGTCGCCATCTCC
>JAAXGI010000008.1:9990-10156 GCA_012267505.1 Gemmatimonadota bacterium | reverse complement strand
CGCGCTCTTCCCCCACATGACGGTCGGGGAGAACCTCTCGTTCCCCCTCGAGGTCCGCAGGCTCGATGCCGCCGTGCGCCGCGAGCGGGTCGGGCGCGCACTCGAACTCGTCCGCCTCGAGGGGCTGGAGCGCCGGCGGCCGAGCCAGCTCTCGGGCGGGCAGCAG
>JAAXGI010000008.1:0-9900 GCA_012267505.1 Gemmatimonadota bacterium | reverse complement strand
GCGGGTGGCCATCGCCCGGGCCCTTGTGTTCGAGCCCGATCTCGTCCTCATGGACGAGCCCCTGGGCGCACTTGACCGGCGGCTCCGGGAGGAACTCCAGTACGAGATCCGCCGGATCCACGCCGACCTCGGCGTGACCGTCCTCTACGTCACGCACGACCAGAACGAGGCGATGGTCATGTCGGACCGCGTCGCGGTCTTCCGCGCCGGGCGCATCGAACAGGCCGCTTCCCCCGAAGCGCTCTACGAGGAACCCGCGCGCTCCTTCGTGGCGCGATTCATCGGCGAGAACAACCGCCTGCCGGGTCGCGTCGCCGCGATACGCGACGACATCTGCGACGTGGAGGTCGCCGGGCGGGTCGTCCGCGCATTCCGGGTCACGGATTGCCGGCCCGGGGACCGCGTGACACTCTCGATCCGCCCGGAACGCGTCGCCCTCGCTCCCGAGCCGGGCCAGTACACGAACGAGTTCGAGGCCCGGGTCGAGGACATCACCTTCCTCGGCGATCACATTCGCCTTAGGGTCGGGCTCTGCGGCCGGTCGGACTTCATCATCAAGATCCCGAACATGGTGGGCCACGGCGCCGTCATCGAGGGAGACCGGGTGCGGGTGGGCTGGATCCCCACCGACTGCCGGGTACTCGACCACGACGGGGAGGACACGGGATGAGAACCGGATACGCGCGGGCCGGCGGCACGGTCGCCGTGGCGGCCCTGACCTGGAGCTGCGTCGGCGAGCCCGGCGAGTCGCTCACGGCGGTGTCCTGGGGAGGTTCATACGCCCGGGCCGTGACACGCGGCTATATCGAGCCCTTCATGGACGGGACCGGCATCGAGGTCGGTCTGGAGGACTACAACGGCGGCCTCGCCCAGATCCGCGCCCAGGTGGAATCGGGCAACGTGCACTGGGACGTGGTAGACCCTCGAGATCGCCGACGCGGTGAGCGGGTGTGACGAGGGACTCCTGGAGAGGATCGACCCCGCCACCCTCGCGGCTGCCCCGGACGGCACGCCGGCCACCGACGACTTCCTCCCCGATACGCTCCTCGAGTGCAGCGTGGGCACCCTCTTCTACTCCACGGTCTTCGCCTACAACGACGAGCGCATGCCGGGCGAGAAGCCGGCGACGCTCGAGGACTTCTTCGATCTCGAGCGCTTTCCGGGCCGCCGCGGGATGCGGCGCACGCCCCTCGTGAACCTCGAGTTCGCGCTCATGGCCGACGGCGTGCCCGTCGAGGCCGTCTACGAGGTGCTCGACACGCCCGAGGGCCTGGACCGGGCGCTGCGCAAGCTCGACTCGATCAAGCCCGAGGTGGTGTGGTGGGAGGCGGGAGCCCAGCCGCCCCAGATGCTGGCCGACGGCGAGGTCGTGATGTCGACGGCCTACAACGGGCGGATCTTCAACGCCCAGGTGCTCGAGCAGCAGCCGCTGGTGATCGTCTGGGACGGCCAGGTGCTCGACATCGGCCAGCTCGGCATCGTCGCCGGCACCCGGAACCTGGATGCCGCGCTCGAGTTCGTCCGCTTTGCCTCGACCGCTCCGTCTATGGCCGCCGTCAGCAGCCACATCGCATACAGCCCGGCGCGCCGGTCGGGGCTTGCGCTCGTGGGAACCCATGCGGACACCGGCATCGAGATGATGCCGCACATGCCGACGTACGCCGAGAACACCAGACGGGTGCTGAACAGCGACTGGCTCTGCTGGAGCGACCAGATGGACGCCATGAACGAGCGGTTCAGCGCCTGGCTGGCGCAGTGAGCCGGGCACGGCTGCGGGCCGCCGGGCTGGTGGCGCCGCTGGCCGTCTTCGTGGGCGTCACCTTCGCCGTGCCCGTGGTCCTCATGCTCGTGCGAAGCGTCTACGACCCGACGGTCGCCGACGTGATGCCCGAGACGCTGGCCAGGCTCGAGGAGTGGGATGGCAGGGGTGCGCCGGGCGAGCCCGTCTACGCCGCAGCCGCGGCGGAGCTCATGCGTGCAGCCGACGAGCGGACGCTCGGCCAGGTCGCCAGCCGGATCAACCGCGTGCAAAGCGGCCTTCGGAGCGTCCTCGTGCGGACGCCGCGGCTGTTGCGTGAGACGCCCGCCGGCGCGCGGCGCGAAGCGCTCCTCGACATCGATCCCGACTGGGGCGATCCGGCAACCTGGCACGCCATCCGGACGGCCGGCGACGCCCTGACGGCGCGCCACTACCTCCACGCGGTGGATCTGGACCGCGCAACCGACGGCACGATCGGCCGGCGGCCCGAGGAGGAGCGGGTGTATCTCAGGCTCTTCGCCCGCACCTTCGGTGTCGGCCTGACCGTCACGGCGCTCTGCCTGCTGCTGGGCTACCCGATCGCCTACCTGATCGCGCACGCCTCGCCGGGGAACGCCCGGTGGCTTCTCGCGCTCGTGCTCGTGCCGTTCTGGACGTCACTGCTCGTGCGCACCACCTCGTGGATCGTCCTCCTGCAGACCCAGGGCGTCGTCAACGACCTCCTCGTCGCGCTCGGGCTCGTGGCGGACGGCGGGCGGCTGGCGCTCGTCCACAACATGACCGGGACGCTCGTGGCCATGACCCACATCCTCCTCCCGTTCATGGTCCTCCCCCTCTATTCGGTCATGCGCGGCATCCCCTCGCGCCAGATGGCCGCGGCCGCTTCGCTCGGGGCCACATTCGCCCAGGCCTTCCGCCGCGTGTACTGGCCGCAGACCGTATCGGGCGTCGGCGCCGGCTCACTGCTCGTCTTCATCCTGGCCCTCGGATACTACATCACGCCGGCGCTGGTCGGCGGACAGAGCGGACAGCTGATCTCCAACTTCATCGCCTACCACATGCAGACCTCCCTGAACTGGGGACTTGCGGGTGCGCTGGGCGGGATCCTGCTGGCGGCCGTGGCGGCGCTCTATCTCGTCTACGACCGGGCGGTCGGGATCGAGAACATGAGGCTCGGGTGACGCTCTCCCCGCTCGGTTCCCGCCTCGCGCGGGGGGCCTACCTCGCGGTCTGCGGGCTTGTCTTCGTCTTCCTGCTCGCTCCGCTGCTGGCGATCGTGCCGCTCAGCTTCAATGCCGAACCCTATTTCACCTTCACCGAGGGGATGCTCCGCCTCGACGCCGAGGCGTTCTCTCTCCGATGGTACCGGGAGGTGGCAGGCGACCCCGTCTGGCGGCGGGCCCTCGCCAACAGCCTGCTGATCGGGAGCGCGGCGACGGTGCTCGCGACCGGCCTCGGCACGCTCGCGGCCATGGGCCTGGCAAGCCGGGCGATGCCCGGGCGCCGGCTTGCGATGGGGCTCCTCATCTCGCCGATGGTCGTGCCGCTGGTCATCTCGGCGGCAGGGATGTTCTTCTTCTACTCGGCGCTGGGCCTGGCGCAGACGCATCTGGGCCTGATCCTGGCCCACGCGGCGCTCGGGACGCCGTTCGTCGTCATCACGGTGACCGCGACGCTCTCGGCATTCGACCGGAACCTGAGCCGTGCCGCCGCGGGGATGGGAGCCGGACCGTGGCTCACCTTCCGGCGCGTGGAGCTCCCGATCATCGCGCCCGGGGTCGTGTCGGGCGCCCTCTTCGCCTTTGCCGCCTCCTTCGACGAGGTGGTCGTCGTGCTCTTCATGGCCGGCGAGGCCCAGCGCACGATTCCGCGCCAGATGTGGGCCGGCGTGCGCGAGCAGATCAGCCCGGCGATTCTGGCCGTGGCCACATTCCTCATCGCCTTTGCCGTCGCTCTCCTCTGGACCGTCGAGTGGCTGCGCGGCCGGGTCCGGGCCGCCCGTTAGGCGCCGCGGCGCGCCGCCAACAGAACGCCTGCCCTCCGATCCGGCCCATCGCCCGGGGCAGTGGAGAGCGGGACCGGCAAACCCGCGCCGCCTGCCGCCCCGGGCAACGTTCCTTGACCGGCTCCGGACCCCCGTTTACTATGCCCGAACCCTCTTAAAGACCATGGAGAGAACGGGCGGCTGCCCGCCCTGAACCTCCACCTCGCATCCGTTCTTTCCGAGCTTATTGCCGGCCCCCGGCCTTTCGCTGAACGAACCATACCGAGCCCGGACGCGCACGGGGTGACCCGCGCGCTGTCGGCAGCCCGCCAGTACAGGACGAACCGGAGACCCCCGTGGACATCGCCGACCTCAAGCGGAAAAACGTCGAAGAGCTGCACGCGCTCGCCGAGCAGCTGAGCATCCAGAACTACTCGGGGCTCCGCACGCAGGACCTGATCTTCCGCATCGAGAGGAAACTCCTCCACACCAACCAAGTCCTCCGGGGGGAGGGCGTGCTCGAGGTCCTGCCCGAGGGCTATGGATTCCTCCGCTCGCCGGACTGGAACTATCTCTACGGGCCGGACGACATCTACGTATCTCCCTCCCAGATCAAGAGGTTCGACCTGAGAACAGGCGACACGGTGCTCGGCCGGGTCCGTCCGCCCAAGGACGGTGAGCGCTACCTGGCGCTCCTCAAGGTGGAGGAGGTCAATCTCGGGCCCCCGGACGGAGCGAAGCACCGGATCGCATTCGACAACCTGCGCCCGAGGCATCCGGAGGAGCGGATCCGGCTCGAGAACAAGAAGGGAAATATCTCGATGCGGATCATGGACCTCATCGCGCCGATCGGGAAGGGTCAGCGCGGATTGATCGTCTCCCCGCCGAAGGCCGGCAAGACGATCCTCCTCCAGAAGGTGGCGAATGCGATCCGGGAGAACGCGCCCGACATCTACCTCATCGTCTTCCTGATCGACGAGCGGCCCGAAGAAGTGACCGACATGGAGGAGAACGTCGACGCGGAAGTCATCTCTTCGACCTTCGACGAGCCTGCGGAGCGGCATACGCAGGTGGCCGAGATGGTGCTCGAGAAGGCGAAGCGGCTCGTCGAGCACCGGAAGGACGTGGTGATCCTCCTCGATTCCATCACGAGGCTCGCACGCGCGTACAACGTCACCGTCCCGCACTCCGGGAAGATCCTCTCGGGGGGGGTTGACGCCAACGCGCTGCACAAGCCGAAGCGATTCTTCGGAGCCGCGCGCAACATCGACAGCGGCGCCTCGCTCACGATCATCGCGACCGCCCTGGTCGAGACCGGGAGCCGGATGGACGAGGTGATCTTCGAGGAGTTCAAGGGCACGGGAAACATGGAGCTCATCCTCGACCGGCACATCGCCGACAAGCGGATCTTCCCGGCGATCGACCTGAACCGTTCGGGGACCCGCAAGGAGGAGCTCCTGCTGAGCGAGACGGAGCTGAACCGCGTCTACCTCCTGCGCAACTTCCTCTCGGACATGCCCGCCGCCGAGGCCGTGAGTTTCCTGATGGAGCGCATGAAGCGGACCAGGACGAACCGGGAGTTCATGGACTCCATGCAGGGGAGCTGAGCCCCTGCAGCCGCGACGCGCGCACGCCTCCGCGCCGGTGGTGGGCATCGCGGGAGGCGGAATCTCGGGTCTCTTCCTCCTGCATCTCGTCCGCGCGGCCGGACTCGAAGCGATCCTCTTCGAGCGCTCATCCTCGGTCGGCGGCGTCATGCGGAGCCGGTTCGTCGAGGGGCCGGATGGACGCGTGCCGGTCGACCTCGGGCCCCAGAGAATGCGCCTCGGCGGAGCATTCGCCGGACTCAGCGAGGAACTCGGGCTCGCCTCCGCGATCCGTACCGCGCCGTCTCGCCTGCCGTTCACGATCTACTGGAACGGGACGCTCCACCCCGTGCCCCTCTCGGTGCGTGACGCCCTCACGACCCGTCTCGTCTCCTGGCCGGGGAAGCTCCGGGCGCTCGGGGACCTGCTTAGCGCCCCTCCCGCTCCGGGCGAATCCGTCGCGGAAGCACTCAGAAGAAAGCTCGGACCGGAAATATACAGGCGGCTCGCGGGCCCGATCATCGGCGGGCTCTACGCCTCCGAGCCCGAAGAGATGGATGCCGGTCGGACCCTCCTTCCCGCACTCAGACGCGCAGGAGCCCGGCGGAGCCTTCTCGCCGCGTTGAGGAAGGCGGCCCGGGGCGAGAAGGCTCCCGTGGTCTCGTTCGCCGAGGGCATGGGCGCGCTTCCCCGCGCGCTCGCCCGACGGCACCGCGACCACATCCGGCTGGAGACACCCGTCCTCGGAGTACGTCCACGGGGCCGCGGTGGATTCCGCGTGGCAAGCGGCGCGGGAGACGTGGAGGTGGACGCGCTCGCCCTCTGCGTCCCGGCGCCCGAAGCCGCGCGCATCCTCCGGGCGTGCGCCCCCGAAGCAGCGGCGGCCATTGGCAGCCTCCGCTACAACCCGCTCGCACTCGTACCGCTCATCGCCACCGGCAACTCGCGCCTCGGCCGCGCCGGATCCGGCTTCAAGATGACGCTCGACGACGACGCGCTGACGCGCGGGGTCACCTCGCACGACCGCCTTTTCGGCCGTACGGGACTGTTCACGGCCTTCCTGGGCGGGATGGGGAGGGAAGCGTGCCTTGAGCAGCCGGACGAGACGCTTCTTGCGGTGGCGCGCGCAGACTTCGCCAGGGTGACCGGAGCCGAGGCGCACCCGCTCTTCGTGCACCGCACGGCGATGCCCGCGTGGGACCGGAGCTGGCGCTCGCTTGACTCGGTCCGGCTCCCGAATGGGATCCACCTCTGCTCGGCCTTCTCCGGCCGTCCCGGCATCACCGGCCGGTGGCACGATGCGCGGAGAGTGGCCAGAGTCCTTCTGGACGGGATGTGAGAACCCGCGTGCGCGGTGCCGTTTGACGCGGTCGCCGGCAGGCGGCATGCCCACGGCGAGTCGCGGAGGAGGAAAGCATCGGGTGGGAAACGGGCTTGAGAAAAAGGCCGAGGCGCGGCTCTCGGAAGCGCTCCGGGACACCGGAGCGGTGGACCCGAGGCCCGTGTGCCGGGAGTTGCTCCGGGAACTGCGGGGGCACGGCCAGCAACCCTATGACGACGCCATCTCGGCGTACCAGAACTCCGTGGTTGCACGCATCGGAGGGGAGAAGGCGGATCCGCTCGAGACCTGGCTCCTCTACGCGTGCGAGCTGGCGGAGCGGATCCGGCCCGGGCGGGACGTCGTGATCGACGGGACCGGGCGGGCCACCCCCCTCGAGCTGCCGCCATCCTGGCGGGACCTGATCCTACACCTTCCCAGGGACTCCAGATCGCCGTGCCTCGTCGTGGGACATCCTCCCGAGCTGACCCGGGCACAGCGCGCCACCGTGGCGGTACTCGTCAGCCGAAAGGTCAGCCGCCCGGCGATATAGTAGATCGTTTGGGAATGCGAACTGTGGGGAGCCGATTAATAGCGTGCGGCGCATTCGCATCACGCATCCTTTCCATCTCCTCGGTGGCCGTGAGGCAGAGATCCACGACCGGATAACCACGGGAGGGGTGCGGCAGGTCCGCTACGTCGCGGGCTGCACAAGGCTTTTCTGCATACCGACTTGCTGGACATCGCTACGGGTTGTCGACGACTTCGAGCGTGCCTCGGCAGGTCGTTCGCCATTTCGGATCGATGATCTGGTGGCCCTCCGTACTATCGTCAAAATAGACCAAGGCAGTCTGGATCCTCGGCGAGCGCCTCATCCGGCACGAGTTGCAGGCCAGACCGGAAGAGTTGCGGATGATCACCGTCGAGGGAGACTCGATGGATCCGGCTACCTCGAGCGGAGACCGGATACTGATCAAAGGGGGATTATACGCCTGACTAGACAGCGCGAGGGTGAAGTGTTTTCCGTCATGTGCGCTAAGATATTACTGTGCATGAGGTTACGATGAATAAGTACAAAGCTTCAGGCAAGATCAAGAGGCCTCCAGGGCTCCTGCCCAGACCGATAACCGAAACGACCCGTCCAGTCATGCAGAATACCCGGAAGAGGCGCATAACTGTACCTCGCGCGAAAGGGTGAGGGCAGCAATCCTAGCTGTCTTGCTTGGCCTGCCGCTCCCCGCGGCAGCTCAGGGGCTTGGTGTGAGCGCGCAGGAGATCAGAGGGCTGGTCTCCAGGCTCGACATCTCGCTCGCCTATGAGTCTGGGCAGTTGCTGTCTGGAGAGTCGCGGACCATGGGGACGTCAGAGGATCCGTTCCTGATGCTCGAACTAATCGGGCCGGCAAGCGATCTTCGGGAAATCGCCTTCACCACAGCACCTTCTGCCAACGCTGCCGAGAACGTCGAGGCCCTCGGCATCACCCTGATACTTCTGACGACCGTCATGTCTGACTGGTCTGACGGAGTCGACTGGTACACAGAGACTCTCGGCAGTGGCATCGAAGAGCGAGCGATCCGGGTCGACGGCGTTGAGGTGACGATACGGAATTACGCTGACGTCCTCGGCGTCGTGTCCTTGTCCCTCGAGGCACTGTAGAGAGCTGTGACCAGTGACGCTCATACTGATCGTCCTGGTGATGATCCTGCTCGTGCTTCTGTTCGGAGCTGCCGCGGTCAAGTCGGGATGCGCAGTTGTGCTCGTCTACGCAGTGGGCGCTGTCGTCTCGTTCTTTGTTCTCTTCGGAATCTCCATGCTGCCAAACGACCTACAGCTTCTGGCCTGGGGGCTTCTGGTAGCAGGGAGTGGAGCTTGGTGGCTTTACGACAAGTACGGGAGCCGGTAGCTCGCTAGCTGTCAGACTCTTCGCGATCTGAAATGACGGACACAGGTATGAACCCATGCGATGCGTTTCCGGCGGGCTTTTCGGAAGCGTATCTCCCGGATGTCATCAATGGGGAGTGTGTTCTCTTGGATTTTGGATCGGAGGTTCTGCCGGTTGCCGTCGGCTTCGTGACGCTGGGTCGCAATCATGGTACCGGGATCCCTTTCGTATTCCGGAAAGGGAAACGGGCTGATTCTGTCTGTTTTTCTCTGAACCATATATTCCGTAATTCGGATTTTCCTCCTTTTTTCGTCTCTACATACCGCCGCGCGCGTGAGACTCCGGCTAAATATTTTCCCCAGATCCTGGAGGATAGGCACCATCCGAGGGTAAGCGACAGGCTTTTGGTGTTGGATTGGGGTAAGTCAAAGCGGCACGGAGGTCTGTCAGGCGATATTCTAGCATTCGGAGCATGTTCCGTGGGTCTCGATCCGAGTGTCGGTGTTCCTTTGGTTTTCCGTGGTGCCTACGGGGTGCAAAGGACAGTGGAAAACGCCTATAAGGATCTGCCTATATCGGATCGCAAATGGTGGGGATTGGGAGCGCCGCGTGGAAAGTGGAAAATAATTCTCCCAACGACTCAGCTTCTGTACGGATGAAACTGTGCCTCCACGTAACTGCCCAGGTACGGTGGGTGCTGATGGGTTGCTGATCTGGCGGTAGCTGGGTGACGGGTGCTGCGGGGTTGCCAGTGGCGCAGTTGTGGGATCAGCTGAGATGGATCGAGGTGGGCGAGGGTGTCGAGGACATTCCAGCTCTGCTTTCGGGTGGTTTGGATGATGGTGCGGAGGGTGGCGAAGCGTTCTGCGCCGTTGGTGGTGCGAAAGCCGCCGGAGACTTTCTGACGCAGCTTGACCATCCTGCGGCAAGTTGTGTCCGACCGCGCCCCGCTCCCCGACGCAGCGTCCCGTATAGCTACGGGAGTGCTCGGCTCGGCCCTTACGTGCCGGAACCGCCGTCGGCTAGGCGGGCTTTCCCCTGAGATCGGAGCACGAGCGCCCGGTTCAACGTATAGCTCACGGGGAGCCACAGGCGCTCGGGGTCCGGGGCTGCGATTCTCTTCCCGAAGTTCTGCGCGCGCACGACCGAGGCTTCCTCAATCTCGAAGTACTCCCGCTCCCAGGTCTCCCGCTTCCGGCGGCCCTCTGCAGACTCCTGTTCGGGGCGGAGGAACATCGGGCCCGACAGTCGGTGTTCCGCGGCGAGGCGGGCTCCCACCCATCGAAGAAGAAGCGCGTGGGGGTCCGTTTCCGCCGCCTCTCCATCCCGCTCGCCCGCCGCAATCGATTCCGCCTCCACCCAGGCTCGGGC
>JAAXGI010000089.1 GCA_012267505.1 Gemmatimonadota bacterium | reverse complement strand
ACCGTCATCCGCCCCTCCATCGAGAGACTCCGGACCGCAGCTCCCGAATATTCGATGACGTATCCTTGGCCGCCGCTCACGCCCAGCTTCGCGATGATTCCGAGGATCAAGTCTTTTGCCGAGACACCGGGACCGAGCGTGCCCTCGACATCGATCCTGAGCGTCCGCGGCTTCTCCATCCAGAGGCACTGCGTCGCCAGCACCTGCTCGACCTGGGAGGTCCCGATCCCAAACGCGAGGCACCCGAAGGCCCCGTGCGTAGAGGTGTGGCTGTCCCCGCATACGATCGTCATCCCCGGGCGGGTGAAGCCCAGCTCGGGGCCGATCACGTGCACGATCCCCTGGCGCGGATCATCCATCCCATAGAAGGTGATGCCGAACTCCGCGGCATTCTCCTCGAGTGCCTCGATCTGGCGGCGCGCCACCTCGTCCCGTACAGGGAGGGACCGGGGCCACGTCGGGACGTTGTGGTCCACCGTTGCGACCGTCCGGTCCGGCCTCCGGACCCGCCGTCCCGCGATCCTCAGGCCCTCGAAAGCCTGCGGGGACGTGACTTCGTGGACGAGGTGGAGATCGACATAGAGGAGGTCGGGACGTCCCGCTTCGCGGTGGACGACGTGGGAGTCCCAGATCTTGTCGAAGAGTGTCCGCGGCCCGCCGTCCCGTCCGTTTCCGGGGGCGGACGGGCGGGTGCGGGGATCCGTGCCGGCGTTCACCCCGTCGCCTCCGCCGGGACCGACTCTCCGGGTGCGGGCGCGCTCCGGACCGGGCTCAGCCACTCGTAGCGGTCGGGGCGGATCCCCTTCGCCACGCCCATGAGGTCTTGGTGCAGCTGGCGCGCGACAGGTCCGGGCTTGCCGCGCCCGACCGGGATCCGGTCCACGCTCCGAATGGGGCTCACCTCGGAGGCGGTCCCGGTGAAGAAGAGTTCGTCGGCGATGTAGAGCGCTTCTCTCGGGATGGGCGCGATATGCACCCGGATCTCCCGTTCTCTGGCGAGGGTGATAACGCAGTCCCGCGTGATCCCGGGAAGCAACGCCCCGTCAACCGGCGGCGTGTAGAGCGTTCCGTCGCGGACGAGGAAGAGATTCTGCCCGCTGCCCTCGCTTACCATCCCCTCCACGTTGAGGGCGATCGCCTCGGCGTACCCGTTCTGCACTGCCTCCATCTTCATCAGGCCCGCGTTGAGGTAGTTGCCCCCCGCCTTGGCGAGTGTCGGGAAGGTATTCGGAGCGGGTCTCTGCCACGACGAGACGCAGACATCGACCCCCTTGTCGATCGCCTCCGCCCCGAGGTACGCTCCCCACGGCCAGCAGGCGAGGCACACCTCGAGGGGGCTCAGGAGTGGATTCAGGCCGACGGTCCCGTACCCCCGGAAGGCGAGGGGCCGGATGTAGCATTCCTCGAGTCCGTTGCGCCGGATGAGTTCGAGGACCCGCTCCCCCAACTCTTCGGTCGAGTAGGGAAGTTCCATCCGGTAGATGCGCGCGGAGTCGGTGAAGCGCTGCATATGATCCGTCAGCCGCAGCACTGCGGGGCCGGAGGGCGTCCGGTAACAGCGGATGCCCTCGAAGACGGACGATCCGTAGTGGAGCACGTGCGCCATGACGTGGACCGTGGCATCCCGCCAGGGAATGAACTTCCCGTTTCTCCAGATCCAGTCGGATTCCGGCAGGCCGGTACTCATGCCTCCCTCCCTCCTTCCTGAAGCCACGACATGCGGGAGCGAAGCCTCTTGCCCACACGCTCGACCTGGTGTGCCCTTCCCTCCGCCCTGAGGCACCGGAACTCGGATGCATCCCCTTGGGACTCCTCGATCCAGCGCTTCGCGAACTCTCCGGAACGGATCTCCGCCAGGATCTCATGCATGGCCTCGCGGCTGTGGGCCCCGACGACCCGCGGCCCGCTGACATAGTCGCCCCACTCGGCCGTGTCACTGATCTCCCGCCGCATCCCGGAGAGTCCTGCCTTGTAGGCGAGGTCCACGATCAACTTCATCTCGTGAAGACACTCGAAGTAGGCGAGTTCGGGCTGGTAGCCTGCCTCGACGAGTGTCTCGAAACCGTTCTGGATCAGTGCCGTGAGCCCGCCGCAGAGGACCGCCTGTTCCCCGAAGAGGTCGGTTTCTGTCTCCTCGGCGAAGGTGGTCTCAAGTACCCCGGCCCGCGTCGATCCGATCGCGTGAGCGTAGGCCAGGGCGACGCCGTGGGCCGTTCCGCTTGCGTCCTGATCGACCGCGATCAGTGCCGGGACGCCGTTTCCCCCGCTCGCCTCCCGGTAGAGCATCGCCCCGGGAGACTTGGGGGCGACCATGATGACATCCACCCCCTCGGGGGCCCTGATCTCTCCGTAGTGGACGTTGAAGCCGTGAGCAAAGAGGAGCGTGTCGCCCGACCCCATGTGTGGCTCGATCTCCTCACGGTAGACCCGGGCCTGTACGGTGTCGGGCAGGAGGACCGCGATCAGGTCCGCTTCGCGCGCCGCATCGTTCACGCTCATCAGGGGGATCCCCGCCCGTTCGACGAGGCGGGCTGAGCTGCTTCCGGCCCTGAGCCCCACCCGGACGTCGAGCCCGCCTTCATGGAGGAGCCTGGCATGCGCGCTTCCCTGGCTGCCGTATCCCAGAACGGCGATCTTGGCCCCGGCAAGGAGCTGCGGGTCTGCGTCGGTCTCGGTCCAGATCCGGGCCTCGCTCATTACGGTCTCCTTCAGTGATTCCGTTTCGTGTCGGTCGTCCGCCCCCGCGGGACGACTGAATGTGCTGCTTCCCGCCCCTCCGCTCAATCAGCTGGCACGGAGTGCCTCGCACACGCTCGCGGTGATCTCGCGTGTGCCGCTTGCCCTCTCTCCCGGCCGGGCCAGGTCGGCCGGCCGCATCCCCGAGGAGAGGACCTCGTGAACCGCGCTCTCGATGGCCGCCCCGATCTCGGGCCGGCCGGCGGTATAATGGAACAGGAGTGCGACCGAGAGGATGGCGGCGATCGGATTTGCGATCCCCTGTCCGGCGATGTCGGGTGCAGAACCGTGTACGGGTTCGTAGAGTGCCGCCGACGGGCCGAGGCACGCCGAGGGGAGCAGTCCAATGGAGCCGGCTACCCCCGCCGCCTCGTCACTCAGGATGTCGCCGAAGAGGTTTTCCGTCAGGATCACGTCGAAGGCGCGCGGCCGGAGGACGAGTTCCATCGCCGCCCGGTCCACGAGCATATGCTCGAGCTCAATGTCCGGGTATGCGCTTCCCACGTCGGCGACGACCTCGCGCCAGAGACGACTCGCCTCGAGCACGTTGGCCTTGTCCACCGACACGACCCTCCGGTCCCGCTCCCTTGCAGCCTCGAAGGCGACATGCGCGACGCGCCGGATTTCCGAGGCGCGATAGCGGAGCGTGTTCACCGCCTCGGTGTCGTCCGCGTCGCGGTTGACCCCGCGGGGCTCCCCGTAATACAGTCCGCTTGCAAGCTCCCGCACGATCAGGAAGTCCGTGCCCCGGATCCTCTCTGCCCTGAGCGGGGAGGTCTCGACGAGGGGGTCGAGGACGAGGGTCGGCCTGAGATTCGCGTAGCAGTCGAGGATCTTCCGGAGACGGAGCAGGCCGGATTCCGGGCGGAGGGCGGGAGGTAGCTCGTCGGCCCGGGGATCGCCGACAGCACCCAGGAAGACGGCGTCTGCCCTACCGACGGCTCGCTCGGTCTCCGGAGGGAGCGGCGCGCCAGCGACGCGGTAGCCCTCCCAGCCCACTGGATATCTCTCGAGCTCGACGGAGGCACCGAACCGGCTGGTGGCGACCGTCAGGACCCGGAGGGCGGCGTCGGTGACCTCAGGGCCGATGCCATCGCCCGGGAGCGCGGCCAGCCTCATTGCCATCCGGACCTCAGACGCCCCTTAGGGTGGCCGCGGCGTGCGCGGCCTCCTCGAGGGAATCCGCGTGGGCCGCCTTGTTCAGCGCGTCCAGATAGGCGCGGACCGCGGCGTCGACCACGTCCGTCGAGGCACCGCGACCGGTGAGCGTCTTCCCGGCCACCCGTGCCCGGAGCGTGACCTCGCCCACCGCGTCGCGGCCGGGAGTTGCGGCCCGGATAGCGAAGTCCTCGAGTTCGATGTCCCACCCGACGATTTCGTTGACGGCGGCGAGCGCGGCCGCGATCGGTCCGTCTCCCTTTCCGTCGGCACGGATCTCTCCCTCTCCCGCCTTTCGGAGAATGACGGTCGCATACGACCATTCGCCCCCGAACTTTCCGGTCATCTTCTCGAGAGCGAATGTCCGTGGCACGTCCTTCATCGCTCCGTGGTGGACGATCGATATCAGGTCCTCGTCAAGGATGTCCTTCTTCTGGTCGGCCAGGAGCTTGAAGAGTCGGTACGCCCGTTCCATCCCCTCCCCGTCGAGATCGAAGCCAAGTTCGCCGAAGCGCGCCTTGAGCGCGTGGCGGCCCGAGTGCTTCCCGAGCACGAGCTGGCTTCCGGGCACGCCCACCATGGCCGGATCCATGATTTCGTAGGTGGAGCGCTCCTTGAGCATCCCGTCCTGGTGAATCCCCGCCTCGTGAGCGAATGCGTTCCGCCCGACGATTGCCTTGTTCGGCTGCGGGTGGATCCCGGTGATTTGCGAAAGAAGCCGGCTCGTCGGATGGATGCGGTTCGTGTGGATCCCGGTGGTCAGGTCGAAGAGGTCCCTCCGGAGGCGGAGCGTCATGACGACCTCCTCGAGGGCGGCGTTCCCGGCCCGCTCGCCGATCCCGTTCACGGTGCACTCGATCTGCCGCGCGCCCGCCTCGACGGCCGCGAGGGAGTTGGCGACGGCGAGGCCGAGGTCGTTGTGGCAGTGGGCCGAGAGGACCACGCCCCCCAGCTCCGGAACCTCGCTGAGGAGAGTGCTGAAGATCTTCGCGACCTCGGTCGGGTGCGTGTAGCCGACCGTGTCCGGGATATTGATCGTTGTCGCACCGGCCTCCACGGCGACGCGCGCCACCCGGCAGAGGAAGGGAAGCTGGGTTCGCGTCGCATCCTCGGCGCTGAACTCCACGTCGTCGGCATAGCGCCGCGCGCGCTCCACGGCGCGACCAGCCTGCTCGATGCACTCCTCCTCACTGATTTTGAGCTTTCGCTCGAGGTGCAGCTTCGAGGTCGCGATGAAGGTGTGGATTCTCGGGTACTCGGCATCTTCGATTGCCTCGGCGGCCCGATCGATGTCCCCGGGCCGTGTCCGGGCAAGCGCCGCGATCACGGGCCGGCGGACGTCCCGGGCGATGCGGCGCACAGCTTGGAAGTCATCGGGCGAGCTGATGGGGAAGCCGGCCTCCATGACGTCGACGCCGAGTTCGTCGAGCGCGTGGGCGAGCTGGAGCTTCTCGGCCGTCGTCATGCTGGCTCCGGGCGACTGCTCTCCGTCGCGAAGCGTCGTATCGAAGATGATGACTCGATTCTCCATGGCCCCTCCGCGCAGTCTCTCACTTCCTGCCGCTGGTGATTCGGTGGCCGCCGGCTTGCGGGTCTCGCTCGGAAAAAAGAAAGCGGGCTTCTCGGCTGGGAGAGGGCCCGCTGAAGTCCGTTGCGCCTTCTGGATCGGACCTATGGCGGTCCGACGCAACGCACCCGCGGGCTGGCCGCCCGGGGCGCGCCTCTAAGGAGGAGTAGCGTTGGATTGGCTGCGCCGGGCATTTTCGCGACTCCGTTCCGCTGGCTGGTTCGCTCGAACCGGCCCAACAATCCTGATCTTAGATTGCACCCGGCCATTGTCAACCTCCCGGAGTGTGCTGCGGCCTCTCCGGCCCGCGGCGTCTCCGGCCTCGTCAACGGGGCGCGGTTGCTCCGCGCGTGCAACTCCGATCGTCCGTGCTCAACGGCGGGGAGTCTACGTCCGGTTGTGCACGCGGCCGAAGTCCCAGATCCACCCGGTGGAGGTCCTCCACTGAACTCCGCCCTGCCGCAATCCAAGGTCGGGTCCGGGACCAGATGCGGGACGCTCCATCCCTCGCTCCGGGATATTCGGCCACCGCTGGTGATCATCGAAGACTCCTGCCCCGGGAGCTGCACGGGAGATCTTCTCCGGCGGTCAGCTGCCCGAGTTCCGCGGATTGGGTCTGACCGGTCCCGGTATCGGTGCGTCACGGACATCCGCGCCGTGTCGGGCGCGTGGGCTCAACCCCGTGCGACCGGCTCCGGCAACCTGTGGGCGCTCTCGAGGAGCCGGTCCTTCCGGGCGACCGCATCGAGCCAGTGCTCGGGGATGCCGGAGAGCCCGTATCTGGCGCCGGCGGCCTGGGCCGCCACTGCCGCGACTGTGTCGGCGTCGTCGGCCAGGTTGGCAGCGAGCACGACTGCACTCCGGAAGCGTCCGATGCGCGCCATCGACCAGAGCGCTGCCTCGAGCGTGGGAACGACATAGCCGGTCGAGTGGATCTGGTAGCGGGAGCGGCCCTGCCAACTTCCGTCGATGATCCGGGGAATCTCCCCGTCTCCCTCGAATCGCGTGTGAGAGGGGATCTCCCGCCACGGCTTGCGGGAGATGGCGTCTGCCAGCATGGCGGCGAACGCCTGGCAACGGTCCACCGCTGCCTGGGCCCCGTAGGTTGTCCGGGACTGTTCCGCGGCGGCCCGATCGAGCTCGTCCCGGTCGTTCCAGAAGCGCAGCACGACGGGGGCGAGGTGCATCACCGAACCGTTTCCCGCGGTCATCAGATCGGTCAAGCCGGCAGACGGGTCGCCGGTCCTGCAGTATCTCTCAAGGGCTGACGGGCTGTGTTCCCGATGCCGAAGCAGGCGCCAGTGCACGAGTACTCCCCATGCTGCCACCAGCTCACGAATCTGTCCATCAGATCACGGCAGTCGAGGCCGTTGCATGCCATGATGCTTTCGGACTGCGCCAGCCCCACGGATGTGTCGTCGGTCCAGCAACCGGGCAGGAGGTTGAAGGAGCCGCCACCGACGATGTCCACGACCCCGGCATAGTGTCCCGTACACAGAACTCGAGCGTCGTGCCGAGGGCGTCACCGATGGCGAGGCCAAGAAACGCCCCGGCCGCCCGGTCGCGGATCGTCTCATCGGTCGTGGGCGAATTGGTCGGCGATACCGGCTTGGCGGACCTGACATGGTGTTCCTGCGCCAAGGGCTCGATCGCGCCCGACCGGCTGGTTCGCACTTTCTCGATCGCGTTCTCGGAATTCTCTCCCAGCTCGACTAGGAGCCGGGCGCGGCCCAGCCCTCTCCTTGCAGTGGATCAGCACGTCGAAGCCGAGGCACAGCCGGTCGCGGATCGCCTCTCCCGCGCCGGCGTCCCGGCTACGTTCGAAGTCGGGTCCCGGAACGTCCCCGTCGCGGAGTCCCCTACCGCTCCAGAGGTCCATCTCGCTGTTGGTGATCAGGGTGACCACGGCCGTCGCACCCCAGCGCTGGACCACGTCCAGGTCGCGGTGTCATCCCGTGGGGATCCTCCTTCCCGGGGCAGAGTGTGATGCCGATCCGGTTGGAGCATCTGTCCGGGACCACTTCGGCGACGCGAAGCGGACTGGTCGCGCTGGTAATGATTGAGGTCATGGGCTCCCCGGAAGCTTCGGTCCGGTCAGGTTTCGGGAGGCGGGGGAATCCGGGGCTTCGCCGCTCCTCCGGCACGGCGGGCGGAATGCTGCACCGGCGGCAGTCCTTACCGAAAAAAGGGAAGCTATGGCCAGCCCACTGCGGAATCTCACAACAGTAGCCACGCGGGTCTCATCGAATAGAGCCACCGGAAAGGCAGGAGGGAGAGAGCCGCCCCGACCGGAGCGATTCCTCTGGTCCCGGCGGCCGTCCCTGAGTCATCTGCGGACGTCGGAGGCCCGACACGGAAGTGGTCCCGCGGCCTACCGGTCCTCGCCAAGGACCCGGAGTGCTGTCCACGGGGGCACCGGCGGTGCGCGCAGACACGGCTGCACGGCGTAGGCCCCGACGTCCCTTCCGCCACGGGGCAGTCCTGGACGGTGGCGACGAACGGGCGCGACTGTCCCATGTCGGTCTCCAACGGTGGCCGCGCGCGCTGTCTGCGCGGGGCCGCCCCGCCCGCCGCTGCGGGTATCGGGGGGCAACCGGGCCTGCCGGACCGGCGAACCTCAATTGTCGCTCCACCCCATTGACGCCACGATGGCCTCCCGGTAAACTTCCCGGTCTGTCCCGGAGCGTTTCCCGCGTGGAGTACCGCTCCGGAATCGGTGCACGGAATAGACGGTCGTGGCGGTATCGCGTGATGCGGTGCCGGTGGGCGCCGAGCCGGGCGCTCTCTCACGCGTGAGGCTTCATGCCGACGATCAGCCAGTTGGTTCGGAAGGGCCGCCGGAGCGTGGAGAAGAAGAACAAGGCTCCGGCCCTTCAGGGCAACCCGCAGAAGCGGGGCGTCTGTACGCGCGTCTACACCACGACGCCGAAGAAGCCGAATTCCGCGCTCCGGAAGGTCGCGCGTGTCCGGCTCACAAACGGCTATGAGGTCACATCCTACATTCCTGGCGAGGGCCACAATCTCCAGGAGCACTCCATCGTGCTGATCCGGGGTGGCCGCGTCAGGGACCTCCCGGGCGTGCGGTACCACACGATCCGGGGGACGCTCGATGCGTCGGGAGTCTCCGACCGGAGGCAGGGCCGGAGCAAGTACGGGGCGAAGCGGCCCAGGCGGTAGGCGGCTTGGCGTATCGTTAGCCGACGAGGCGTCGACAGGGGAAGATGAGTCGCAGAACGAGAGCCGAGAACCGGGAGGCCGCCGGGGATCCGAAGTTCGACTCTCCCGTGGCGTCCAAGTTCATGAATACGTTGATGCTCGATGGCAAGAAGTCGCTGGCGGAGTCGATCTTCTACGACGCGCTCGATATCATCGAGCGGAAATCGGGACAGTCGGGCCTTCAGGTTTTCAACCAGGCGGTCCAGAACGCGAAGCCGGCGCTCGAGGTGAAGAGCCGGCGGGTCGGCGGGGCCACCTACCAGGTGCCCATCGAGGTCCGGCCCGAGCGACGCAATGCGCTCGCGATCCGGTGGCTCATCGGATTCGCGCGGCGGCGCGGCGAGAAGAGCATGGCCCAGCGGCTGGCCGGTGAGTTGATGGCGGCGGCCCGCAACGAGGGTTCCACGATCAAGAGGAAGGAAGACACGCACCGAATGGCGGAAGCGAACAAGGCGTTCGCCCACTATCGCTGGTAGCCC
This sequence comes from Gemmatimonadota bacterium, assembly GCA_012267505.1. Taxonomy (GTDB): domain Bacteria; phylum Gemmatimonadota; class Gemmatimonadetes; order Longimicrobiales; family Gaopeijiaceae; genus JAAXGI01. Next base: position 433 of record JAAXGI010000089.1, on the reverse strand, counting down.
GGCACGCTGAGTCCTCGGCCTGACGGTCGAGGAACGAAGGGGCGCCGAAGCACAGGGGACGCGCGAAGGCCCAGACCCCAGGGGGGCGGCCCTCTCCGGTCACCGGAAGCGCGGACGGTGCGGGCCACCCGACGGGGGCCCGAAGCGGGCAGGGGATCCGTGCTACTGCTTCCACGCTCCTGCTTTTTTGTGATCCGCCGATCGGGGGCGGAAGAGTCGAACGTAAGGGAAACGGGATCGGAAGACTGAGGAGATAGATGGCCAGGATCACGCCGCTCGGTCAGCTTCGCAATATCGGCATCATGGCGCACATCGATGCCGGCAAGACGACCACGACTGAACGAATCCTCTTCTACACCGGCGTATCCCACAAGATGGGCGAGGTCCATGACGGCGCCGCCGTGATGGACTGGATGGAGCAGGAACAGGAGCG